>JAERRN010000023.1 GCA_016735445.1 Rickettsiales bacterium
AAATTTATTTAGTATATTATTACCCTTGTTACTTAAAAGTAAAAGTAAACTAATACATTGCTATATTGTTATTTTCTTTCTTAAGGTTTTTTTGCAAATATATTTAAATTAAAAATATACGTATGTTTTGTTTTGCGTTTTATTGCTGTATTGTGCAGATAACTTTACATTTACTGTAACAATGTTTTGTAATTCTTGTATTTTGCACTATTTACAATTAGCCAAGAGACTCTAGGGGTGTATACGGCCTTTTAACCGTCCTTTGTATTTTGTAAAACTTGTAAAACAACTAAACTGCCAGCTAAACTGTTGTTAATTCTTTTTTGCATTTTCTAGCTTTCCTAAGTTTGTTATTTTTACAGTTACAGCTCTTCTTCTAGTGAGGTATAAAAATAATTAATAATTGTGCTTAATTTAGCCGTTTCACCAAATACTTTTGGTGACGTTAATTTATTTATTAATTTAGGCATATTTTGTTATACCTTAAATATGAAAATAAATTAAATAGCGGTTTATTTTTGCGTTTGCAATGTTTGTGCTGTTATTGTGATCAACAAAAATAAAACAGTGTTTACATTAAGTTGTTTGTAAAAATGCTAATTTTATTTACCAACTTAATGTATATAATATCAATATATTGTCTTTTTGTTATTATAATATTTATGTGCCAATTAGTTAAAAGTAAAAGCTACATATTGTAATTTGTGAGTGATTTTTTGTTTCAGGTTTTAACTTGTTAAGGGTGTTTAGTCGGGTTTTATTTTACCATTTAAGACCATATTATGTATACACGCCATACATGCTAAGTATGGTAAAAATATTACAAAGCGAATTTACAGACAATAGCAAGTTAAGTTAGAGAGTTAGACTTTGCTATTTTAGATTACGATAAAAAGGTTTACCTATGATGAGGAAGGTTATTTTGCTATATTTGCAAAAAGTATATAAGACGTTATAAGTTTTTTCTTGCGGAAACGCTGTTATGTTGTTATAAGAGTTGCTTAGCTAAGCAAACAAACCCTAGCATATAAAATGCAATAGTGCGGATTAACTTATTATAAAAAACAATAAGCTTTTTTATAAATTGTAAATATTAATAAATCGTACTTGCTTTTTTCTTTTTTTAGTTGAGTTACAGTTAGTTTTAATATCCGCTATTTGGTGTTTATTTATATTGGTTTTTATTTACACACGTAAGTAAACTACCGTTAACAGCGTGGCGAGGGGTGATGTTGCTTTTTAACAATTTGTTGTTAATTTGTTATTACTATTGTTAACAATGGTATGGTGTAGTTATTTTATAGATTATACAAAATGCGCCAAGTTGTTATTAAAAATTCGCAGGGCAAAATTCCTTCTGTGGATGCTCCTCTTTCTGATACAGAGCACAGGATTATTGCGATAGCGGACGAATGGTGTTCTCGCGCTTTAGTGGCTATTGATATTGGTAAGATCGACGATATAAACGATACAAGCTTAGATTCTGACAAACTAAAAGACCAAATTTACAGTTGTATTGATAGCGCAGTTGTCAGTGGTGACCGTGATAGCGTTACGTATCTTCGTTCTTTTGCTGGTCATGTTGTTGGTGTGTTTTTATCTCAGGTTGTTCAAAAAGCTAATAATGTATCAGACGCTTTGTCCGTTGTTAAGTCGGGTGTTGTTGGTGTAAAAGACAGCGTTAGCCAAAGCGAACAAAGCAGTCAAAACAGTAATAAGATAGATGATTCTCTAGATGATTCTTTTTTAAGCTCAAGCAACGGCGATTCTGTAGGTTTTATTGATGACTTTGAAAAAAAATGTAAGGTTTTGTTTGATCTTAAAGATCCTTTGCGGAATGGTAAAATGGTTAACGCGGTGCCGTATTTACATATTTCTGGTAAGATTGCAGACAGTTTCCCTAGTTTAAGCGATAACGGTCAGTCTTCTCGAGCTGTTTCCACTGATGCCGACGTCGTGCAATCTAATGACAAACTTAACAGTTATACCGCTTCTCAAAGTTTGTCTGATTCAGGTAATGTTGTAATGAGTTGCGTTTCTGCCACTTACGATTGTATTGCTAAACTAAACGATGACAATAGTGCGACAGATAGTGACAATGTATTTGATTTAGCTATTTTAGCAAAAAAAGAGGCTGTGAGAGCGATATTGGCATTACACGCTTCTCGTGCTATAGATTTAAAATCGCTATTCACTCAGATGCGCGCTGATGGTGCAAAATTTACAAGCTTACCCAACAATCGCACATGGGATGAGTTGCTTGACAGATGTGACTCTGTAAAGGTAGAGAATGGCTTAAACAGTGTATTAAATAACTCTTGGTTAAACACTGAAAATATAAACGATTTGATTACCAAAGCTGAAGAGGGCTGCGGTCGTAGCGATGTAGGTAATTTTTCTTCAAAAAGGGGTCTAATTACTTCAAATGACGCTATTAAAACTGCTAAATTTGTATTATACAATGTAAACAAGGCGTTATCTGTTACCACTGGATCGCACTTTAAGGAGAATTTTTGTCGCAGTAAACTTGCAGATAGTTTTATGTCGTTATGCTCTTTTTATAATAATCTTGTCCAGAGGCACGCTTTTCAAGATAAGTCTGGTAAAGGTGGTAAGGGTATTTTAAGCGCAATTGGCGTTAAAAAACAATACTCTGATAAACCGCTTTTTCTTGCTAAAAAGTCTGACACAATAGAAATGTGTGAAAACCTTAAAAAGCAAACAAAAGCAATGTTACATGGTCATTCATCTTTAAGCTATTTTTCTGATTTATACCATTTGCGTTACATGTGGGATGTTAAAAATGCTTACTTAGCAAGGCACGCGAGCCGTCAAGGCGCTGCTGGTTCTGTTGCTAATGCTAACAATTCTGGTTCGCTTAGCAGTCTTGATAGTAAGTTTGCATTACCTTTTATGGGTGACTCGATTGCGGTAAAGAGAGTTTTAAACGTTGCGCAACATGACGTTGACAAAGCCGATCATTTGTCTGCTGCGCTTTGTAAATCTTATTGTGCTTTGGTGGATGCGAAAATTTGGCAGGATCGTAATACGGATTTGTCTTACAACAGTGTTACAGGTGTTGGGGAATTGCCAAAATTTACACCTGCTCAGTTTAAAAATAGCCATTTTCTTGCTGCGTCTGACACGTTAAATGTTGGCAGTTATAACGCTTCGAGATTTATTGATCTTATAGAGCAAATTTGTGAAACTAGCTCTAAAAAAAACACTCGTGCGCCTGCAATTGTCGCTAATAATTCTGTGAGCGTGGACAGTATTTTAAACGAGGTGGGAATTTTATTAGGTTGTCATATTGCAAATATTAAAAGTATTTCTGAAGTAAAATTATTTTTAACAACAAATAGTAGCAACTCTAACTTAAACAAAGACGAGTTAGTATCGCATAAGTCTGCTATGGAGTCGGTATTGGTTTTTTACAATAAAATTGCCGATATAAAAAAACATGAGTTTACTAAAAAATCGATTGGTGACTGGGTTGGCGGTTTAGATGGAGACATACAAAAAGAAGTGGTTAAAGATGCTTTTGATAACATTTTAGCTGTTTTTGGCGTTAGCGTTAACTCTGTTGAAACTGCGGCTTATGATAGCGCTTATGAATCGATAGAACATTTACGTAAAGACATAACAGAGGCACTTGCAGATATAAATAGCCGATTAAGTAGAGACAAACAAAGCGATGTTGCAAATCCGGTTGTTTTTCAAGATAAATTATTAGATAAAAAAATACCTGAGCTATCATCTGCTTACAATTGGGTAGGTGATAGTCAAAGAGAGTTTGTTAATTCTGACGGATTTGCCGCTTGTGTAGATCGGGATTGGATTCTTAAGTTTGGAAAAAAAATTGCAAAGATAGACCCTATGCAAGCTATTCAGTTTAAAAAACTATGTTCTCAAGATACCCCATTTAAAGATTTAGCAGGTACAAAAGTAGATAGCCTATTTGATTGCGATAGGCAAATACAAAACACACTAGACGACATAATGTTGCTTATTAGATATAAAAATAAAAATATTAGCACAAAGCTTACTAAATTGGCATTTTTGGTTAGGTGGAAGGCTGAATTTGTAAACAATATTGTATTTCGTGATGGCGATTTTGATAGTAAATCTTTAGAGACCGATGTTGAGCGTTCACGGTTAATACATAATTATCTTTTATCGGCGCAATTACTTGCTAAAGACTTAGGGGGGCAATTGCCTAAAAAAGCTGACTTGATTGCTGAGGTAAGGGCATTTAAGAATTTAAAAGCTATAGAAGAACGTAGCGATAAAGCTGGCGCCTTACAGGTGCTGACGCTTGCTTTTCAAGATAAATGCCGTGTTAACAATGTGTCGATAAGTGAGTTTATGCAATTTTTAAAAGATTATGACGGCATTAAAGCATCCGCTGGTGGCTATGTTGAAGATCTAAAGGCTAAGTCTGCAATGGATAAAATGCACAGAATGATGGATGAATTATGCAGTTTGTCTGAGTATAAAATTGTTATTAGTGAAGTAAGAAAGGGTGGATCTGGGTTTTTATCATCTGTTTTTACTGAAGAAGACAAGAAAAAGATAAACAAAGATCTTAATATTGCTTTGGCGTTAGGTGGTGCGGCTATAATTGTAAAGCTTATGCCGTATGGTATAATGGGTATGACATCGCTTAATGCTTACTTGGAATCAAGTAAAGCCTTCTCTGCTTCTATTGGCGAAATGGTAGATAAGTTGTCAAGTTTTAACAAATTAATGCTTGACGTTTTTCCACCGCCGACACCGCCGACACCGCCTATACCGCCTATACCGCCTATACCGCCTATAACACCTATAACACCGCCTCCTATGGTTATTGACCCTAATGTACAGCGAATTTTGGACGAACAATTTCTTGGCTCTATTGAGGACAACGAATTTGTTCAAGGCCCTATGTTTCAGTTTATCGATATTTTTGCTAATATTACGCCAAATGGTGATACAAGAAGTGATTATATTATTAAAAGTTTACTGTACTTATTAAACAATGAAGACCACACAACTGCGGATGCGATTGCGATTATTGATTGGTTAAATAACGAAATTTCCCTTGATAACCCTGGCGATATTAGCAATTTATTGACCGGCGCATTGGCAGATGTTTTGATAACAAACAAATTTATTAATGATCTTGAGGATATTTTTTCTTCTGATGATTTTTTAGGTAGTTTTTTAGATATATTACCAATTAGCTCAACCGCTTTAGTTCTTTACCTTGCTAAACTTCCTGTAAGTATTTCTAGAAATGTTATATTTAGATTAAGATCTAACCAATTAAACCAATATATAGAGTTTACATCTAAAGCTTATGATTCTTTAGAAGAGGAGATTAATAAATTATACTCTAAAACAGGCTCTTTGTTGTCTGACATTAATAGGTACGCTGGAAGAGAAGAGATAATAAATACTAAAGATGTGTCCATTGCTGTTGGCTCTGGTAGTGTTACAGATTCTTCTTCGGTTAATAATGTTGCCAGTGCAGCGAGTGAGTTAATGTCTTTTATAAATAGCGGTATTGATAAACTAGATGAACTGGACTCTCCAATTCCGATGCCAAATAAATTAACGGAAAGCGATGAGCGATTTGTGCTTCACGCGGCAAAACAAGAAGACGCTATGATGTTGTACAGTGGTGCTTTAATGGTTGCTTGTAACCAAGCTTGGCAAACTTTTGCGTCCGACATACAAATGGGAGATTTAGGAAATATTTCGTTAGAAAAGTTATGTAGATCTTTGTTAGATATGGACCCTGCATCTATGTTAATAGGTAATACTAGCGCGCAATATGACGACAATGATGGGGGTATTAAGATTTCTATACCAAAAATAACTCAAGGTGATGTTGATTTAAACGGTAAGTCTTTAATTGTTTCAGATATCGCAAGTGAATTAAGGGATAAAATGATACTTTTTGATGAAAGCGTAAGGGACTTAGTGCAAAAATCTCAAAGGTGTTTATTGCTTTCTATTAAATTAAAAGAGTGGATTAAACTTAAGTCTGAAGTTGACATTATGCGTATAGCGATAGAGCTTAAAAACTCAGTTCACCCAGATGACCCTTTAGCGGATATTTCTAGTTTTGAATTTACAGAAAAAGGTTTAGCGGATGCGGAATTTAAATTAATCGATACTTGGCATTCTATATCTTCCTTATCTGGCGCTAGTCATAAGTCGATATCTTCTGGAGATATGTTGCCTAATCTAAATCTTTCTCTGGATCTTTTTTATGATATGGTTAAGCAAATTCGCGTTGCTAGCACAGATGCAATACAATGTGCCGGTGAGGTTGGTTCTGTAATTAACGTAGCAAATAAGAAAAAATTCTCTGTAGAGGTAAAAAATAAAATACCGAAGAAAGGTTTGTTTTATAGTCCTAAGTTTACTAACAAAAGGAAGTTTATTAAAAAACCTGCCGCCCCTATGTTAAGGGCAAAGTTGTTAATGCCTCTAGATAACGCTAAGCGTGTAAAGGATGGTTTTTCGGTTATAAAAATAAAACAGAGAGCTACCGAAAAAACAGCAAAACAACTTTCTAAAAAAAGAATATTAAAAAGGATTTCTACGGTTAGCAATAGGTCTAATGCACAACATAAGGCAAGTCATACAACAATTGATAGTCGAGATAGTCAACTTGGTGGTGGGCATGTACGAAGATTAAAAAACAACACACTACCACTGCTAATGCGTCATCGGTAAGTAGCTAACTAGTTTTATAAAAAGTAAATTACCAAAAAGTTACTAACGGTTATTGTGTTAGTTAACGGCAATTTACTTCCCGCCTTTTGCTTTACCAATAGTGCTTTTTATTTTTGCACCAGCCTCCTTAACTTTAGAAAGACCTTTCTTGAAAAGGTCTTTCAATCCTGATGGGCTATTAAATACAGAATTATTGATACTGACATCGACATTCATACCAAATATACTTGTCATTGTTTTTTCAAATTGCTCTATAATTGTGGTTAACATAAGCACTATTATAGCTGTTTTAACAGTAGCAAAAATTGCTTTCAGTGCTAAGTCTGGTTTTGGACCGGCATTAAAGCTTAAGCCGAGGAATCTAACCCTATTTGGATAATATTGAAGTTTTGATATTAAACATGCTGTTGGCGCGCTTGACCAGTCATTATTCCAACAATTTCTACCATCAATATTGCCTTTGCTGTTAAACATAGATTTACTCTGAAAGGTTTCTGATGAACCATACATTGAGTAATCTATAACGGCAAAAGATACACCGGCAGACATAAATAGAATTGCAGGATAAAATGCGTATGATTTTATTTTTTCTACCCAGTCCGAGCCAATACCATGTGTTGCCTCAAATAACTGTAACGGTAATATAATAGGGGTAAAGTATATTAATACTGTTATTGCAATAATTGCTACTAGGTACGATTGGACAATTCGCCCAACAATTGTTGCAATAAATATACCCTGCATTAATATTAATACTAACAAGACAATTACTATAATACCGCCAAATAGTATTCCAAGAAAATCAGCTCCTTGGAACATTTGAAAACCGTCTACGGTATTATATAAAAAGTAGCCAAGCAACTTACAGTCCATCATGTCAAATAGACCGATGTATTCAAATGTTCTAGTAATACCGTATTTTATTATTTCTGGATACTGTCTGTATTGTTGGTTTATATTCGATCTTGTTGTTTCTAATGCAGCAATGCTTCTAAAGCGCATTATTTTTTCTTTAATTCTACTTGTTGGAGATGACCTTGGCGGGAATAGATCTGAAATGTCACCGCTTTTGTCTGGTAAAAACATTGCTGTCTGTAATACACCAGTTAAACCAAGATATGGCTCAATATTAATAACGTCCATACCGGTTTTTACCAACTCTCCAACACGATACCCTTCCTCTAGTGAGAAGTTTTGCTTACTACACGTCCACCTTTTTGGTTCTTTTGTGACATCGTCTGTAATAAGTGTTGCCTTCTCTGTAACGAATGTACTTTTATCTACGCAGTGCATCTGTAGCATTTTTACTACTTTCAGGCCGCTGGCTTCTATTTCGTAGTAAGTTATTGGTTTGTATGGTCTTTCGTATTCTGGCCTAAATATAAATGGACCTTTTACACATACATATACAGGTTGTCCTGTTTTTCTATTATTTCCAATTGATTGCGGCACGGTACTGCCATTTAATGTTTTATTTGGATAAAGACATGTATCGTTTTTTTCAGTAATGTAGTATGGGTGGGTAAAGTTGCATTTTCTGTCTAATTCACTATCACCTATTATTGATTCAAAAACTACAGTTGACACACCAATGGACACGTCGAATACCATTCTATAAAAATACTGCTTCCACGCATCACCCATGGCAAAATAATAAATTATCCCCAGTTGCATTCCTTTTTCTAAAAGGTTTTTTACAGACATGTCGAAATTACCCAAAATAATATTACTGCCTGTTATTGTTATATATAGGATAATCATGAATATTGATATGATCTTAAAGTGCGCTTGCACACTTTCGAACATGGTAAATGCATCTATTTTGGAAGATTTTTGTATCGATTCTAAAAATGAACGAGTTCTTACTTCTATACTTTTAGATAGTGTTTCTAGTTCTCCAATTGCGCGTGATAATTGATGTGTGTTAATTTCTTCATTTACATTATCTACCGTCATTTTTGATAAATTTAATCTGTAGTCCTTTTTATACTCAGATAACAACCCCGCACCTGAAGACACGGTAAGTACTTTTCCAGTAAAAGTTGAATATTCATTGTTGGTTTTAAGTGGAACCTTTGCTACATTTAATAACATTTCTTTTGCCTCAGTTACCATTTCGTTTATGTGTATTTTGTCTTTATTAAGCATTTCAAGTTTAATTTTTGCACTTTCGTCTATTTCAAAATTACCAACATTGTCGTTCGCTATACTGCCAAGGGGTTTTTGAAATATATTTTGCATAGTTGACTGTAGACACTGAACAGCACCAGACGTTAATGTTAAACTTGCTTTAGAATACCCCTTCCAAGAGTTACATATCTCGTCTATTATACCTGTGTACTCTGCTGGCGTTAAAGGCATCGAATCGGTATTTAGTGTCATGTTGCAATGTTTTGCAAAATACCTTCGAAAGTTGTCTTCGCTTTCTATTTCTGCGTTTCCATTTGCATCAGTAATATAGACATCTCCGTCTTTTTTAAATTTTGGATCATCCAGTGTTCCGCTACCAATATGACCAACGCATGGGCATGTGCTGGCAATTTTAACGCATAACATTTGGTCTGACCAATCCGGTGTTGAAGAGCAAAATAAAATACCTTTCCTTGATACGCATTCATCTTTACCAATCCAGTTAAATGAACCTCTAAATACAAAACATATCTGATCATAGTGTTCAACTATTGAACGTGGCGTAACGGGTTCGCCCATCGTTCTCATGTATTTTGCTATCAATTCGTCATTATACGGCATTGGGTGTATTTCGGATGGGCACAAAGAAGAGTCACCTTGTGTTGTTGCTGTGATCTGGTACAGTAACGCCATATACATTAGCACACCTGTTATGGCGGTCGTACTTCCGGTCGCTGCTCTAAGCATCGCAATTCCAACTCTATTGACCGTACATGCGACTTCTCCTTCCGGTGGTAAGTTGTGATTTTCAAGCCCAAAAAGGTTTTTTATGCAATTTGATTTATATGCGTAGTTTTTTGCATGTACCTCTTTGCACGTATGCATGCAAGTAAAGAAAATACACAATAAAGCAAAAAATATTTTTCTTATAGCGAAAGATTTTTTTTTAAGGACTTTTTGTATATTTAGTTGCATTGTGAACAAATATAAACAACAAGTTTTAGTATTTGGTAGATAGTATAAAAAACAACAATAATATTTTTTATTTTCTACGATTTTTCTTTTTTTCTTTTTTTAATTTTTTAACATAAGTAACGCAAACATCCGATATATCAGCTGCGTTATCTTTTATTAGTTCACAATTTTGCAATTTATTATTGCAGTACATTTTTAAAACTTTATTTGCGTAAACTATAGCGCGTTTGTATTCTCTTGCACGGGCGAGTCCTTCTGCCATATTTAAATTATATAATAATGCATTGTTCACTTTTAAATATGCGTTTGCGATAGTTATATAGTATTTAATTTTATCTCTATATTCTTTTATTAACTCTTTCATTATTTCTACAGCTTCTTTATTATCTTGTTTTAAGTTTGAGCTTGTTAGCATCATTGACAGTTGGTACCTTGACGCTGGTGTGTTATGCATTTGCACAAACGCTTTATAAGCTATAATTGCTTCTTCTGTGCGTGATTGTTGCATTAACAAACTTGCCTGCTGTTCTTTTAGAAAGGCATCTTTTGGATATCTTTGTAATAAAGATTCACATTTTTCTAGTGCTTTTTTAAATTGTCTGTTTTTCCAGTCGCTGTGAAAATCTTTATATTCTTCTAAAAAGGCAATATCCTCATTGGAGAAGCACTCATGTTTGTCGTTAAAGTTGTTTATTTTTTCATATTCAATATCATCTAAATATCCTATAATTTTTGCTTTTGCTCTTCTTAGTTTAAATTCTAACTTACAGTCAATGGGTTTTATTTCTGTGTTCTTTTCGGTTTTTAATGCCGCACTAAGGGCTTGCATTCTTTCGATTGGTAATGGGTGGGTATATAAATATTTTGCAAATTCTGGTATACTTGACGGTATAGAACGGTGGAAAAATAGCATTGTATCATATAGCCCATTTACCGATATACCTAGTTTATTTAAATAAATAATTGCAGACTGATCTGCTTCAGATTCTTTGTCTCTACTGTATTTAAGGTTTCCTTGCATAAACGCGCTAAATCCTATCATTGGTGCTAGTATTGCTGGCAATAACATGCTAGCAGATAACGGCGCTAATCCTATCATTAATATGCCCCCTAATATAGCTAAGCTACTTGCGTCTTTCCTTCTTTCTTCTTGGAATAATATCATTCTTGATATATGTCGTCGTGCGACATGTCCTGTTTCGTGAGCTAACACGCCAAATAGTGCATCTGTATTTTTTGCAAAAACTATTAACCCTGTATGCACGAATACGCTATTTTGGTAAACAAACGCATTTACATTTGGGTCAGATATTATATTTACCTCTATGTCGGAGGCGTCTAAGTGAGCAACGTTAAAAATTATCGACGCTATATCTTTTATCAGGCTATCTATTTCTGTGTCTGAAACAATTTGTACGTTTCTTGCAACAGATTGCGTTTGTGTGGTAAAGTAACATACTATTGTAAAAACTAAGGGTATAATTTTATACAACAATAACCGCGTTAGTGGTAACGGTATAGCGTTATTTACCGTTTTTATATTATATTTTTTATTCAATATATTCTTTTATAAAACTAAGCAGTGTTGTTGGCGACATGTGTATAGATAGTAAAAATTATTTTTAGCGCAGCTGATTAATATATTTTGCATTTCTATATTAATTTTAGTTAGTAGCTTGTATAATAAGTATAGATTAAAAGCATATAATTTAGTTGCTTAGATGCTTTTAATATGTATATTGGTACTGCTGCAGTAGCACACACCAGTCAATATCTCCATGTATATTTTTTGGTGCATTTTTTGGGTATGCTAATGATATATTAATTAATTTTTTACTTAATATATCATTGTCAACAATAACATCACCATAATATACTCCGTTCTGTGCTTTTTCTATTAAAACTTTAATATTTTCTTTTGTAAATACTTTTTCGTGTAAAAAAGTATGGGTTCTACTTGCTAATTTGTTTTCACAGCTATCTCGCTCTTGTGTAAATTTTGGCAGTATTGCATTGTTTAGCCTCATTTGTATTTGTTGCCCTTTAACTGTAACAATAAAGGTATTATTTTTGTGTCGAAAATCTACAAACTCTGCTTGGTATTTTGCCTGTGTTGCTTTATGTTTTATATTTGTATTTATTTTATAAAGGTAAGAGGAAAAAATATACGCAGCAATGAAGGTGTAAAATCTGTACTTAACAATTTTGCCAAAAATATTTATTATTTGTTCTACTATTTTTTTTAAAACATTCATAACATATTTATAACATCATAACAACAATTAATAACTCCGCCTTTGCCCTTTTTATTTTTATTTACTTTGGCTAACCCTTAGACGCTTTTCCTTTCTAGCGTTCATTATTTTTTCTTGTATAATACTAAATGTATTTGTTACAACCCAGTACAATACTAACCCTGCTGGGAAATTAGAGAACAGAAAAACAAAAAGCACCGGCATGTATTTTATAACCACCATTTGCTCTTTGTTTAGGGTTCCAACAGAGCTACTTTTTTGCTGTAACCACATTGTTAGACCCATTAATATTGGCAGTACGCCAATTTGTAAAAATTGTGGCGGTGTAAACGGTAATAAGCCAAATAAGTTTGCAAAAGATGTTGGGTCAGGCACTGATAGGTCGTTAATCCAGCCTTTAATAAAGACAGAGTGACGTAAATCAATTGACACATAGAGCGCTTTATACAATGCAAAGAAAATTGGTATTTGCATTAATAGAGGTACAAAACCCGCTAATGGGTTAACTTTTTCTTTTCTATACAATTCTAGTGTTGCAAGATCTAACTCCTTCTTGTTGGAATGAATCTTCTTAAGATCCGCAATCTGAGGTGCTAAGGCTTTCATTTTTGCCATAGCATGGTAAGATTTATTTGTTAGCGGTATTAAGGCTAACCGTACCATTATTGTTATAACAATTATTGATAGACCATAATTGTTTACCACTTTGTTTATAAAACCTAACATTAACAGTAGTGGTTTTGTGATAAAATATAACCTACCTAAATCGATCGCTCTAGAGAATAATTTTATATTATTATTTTTAGAATATCGCTCCAACAGTTTAATGTTTTTTGAACCTACAAATAATTTTGTAGTTGACATATTTGACGCATTTGGCACCATTAAAACTGGTGTTTTCTTAAAAATAATACGTATTTTATAGTAGTCATCGGACAGCATTTTTGACCTTAAATGAACACTTGCTTGCTCTGACGAATATATACTTGATAACCAATATTTTTGTGACAAACCGAACCATACATTTTGCTCTTTTTTAAAGTTAAAATTCTTAGCAAGAAGTTTTTTATACGGTATTTCTTTAAAACTTTCCTCTGTGTAACCAACTGGACCTTGGTATGATTCAGATTTTTTGGTTGGGTTTGTAATTTTTCTAGAAATCATAGAAAATGACTCTACTTGAAAAGATTTTTTTGATTTATTAATTAAAAACTGCTCTACATTTATCATGTATTTTGAATCTATGGAAAATTTAATACCAAAATCTTGACCGTTACGATTGGAGTATGATAAAAACAACGGCCTGTCTGGCGTTAACTCTTTACTGTTCGCTTTCCAAACTGTGTTTTGGTTTGGGAGGTCTGTTTTGGCAATTCCAGATACCGACACCCAGCCTGTTGTAATAAAGTATCCTTTTTTTGTGTTTCTTGGTGATAATATCCTTACCTTTTTATCTCCAGTTTTATCTTCGTGATAATTTTTAAGCTTTATATCGTCTATATTTGCCCCTATAAGGTTTATCGAGCCAATTAATGAGTCGTTTTCTATTTTAACTCTGTGTTGTTTGCTATTGATTAGTGAATTCTCAAGACTTAGATTTACCTCCTGCTCGTTAACTTTGTTATCTGTTAGGCTGTTATTTTTTACTAGCTGCCGCTTATCGTTATCGGTATTTTGCGTTGTTTCTAATATATCTGTTTGCGTTTTTTCTATATATTGGCTTTTATCTTCATGCTTTTTTGCTGGAAAAAACACACTCCAAGTTGTTACAACTATCACCGATAGAACCGAAAACACAATTAATCGTGTTTGCTCATCCTTTTGGTCGTTAATCTGGGGTTTTTTCTTAATTTTCATATATCTTCACCATAAGTGCTAAAAAAACAGTAAAATGGTGGGTCCAGATGGATTCGGACCATCGACCTCATGTGTATCAGACATGCGCTCTAACCAGCTGAGCTATGGACCCAATTATTAATAATGCAATAGTTACCTGCGATATGACTACCTAATATTAATAAATGCAATCTGTCCAATCGTGACTGCAAAGTTGTGATTGGATAGGTTGCAAGATAACCAAAGTTAGATTATTCTGTAATTGTCAAGAGAGGGCTTGTTAAGTATTGTAATATTGTGTAAATTATGGCAATAAAATAATTAACCATTAATCATCAAACTGTATTTTTCCTACACACTTATCTCTAGTTTTAACCTTAGTTTGCAAGTCTTACGTTGATTTTGCTCCTTTAACTCTATTGCAAGAGGTGCGTAATAATTGATAATTTTCAAAACAATCTCCATCTTTTACTTTTGACATTATATGGTCTACCTTAAGATCGATAATTCTTATCTCAATATTATAAGCTTTACAGTGTTTTTTGTATTTTAAATAGCCTTTCTCATACAGTTTTATTTGTATCAAGTTAAATTTTAACATTTGCTCTTTGTGGTGATTTAATAAAATCACTAAACTTATTAAACTTATTAAATAAACTAGCGTCTGCGTTTGAACTGCTAATTAAAATGCTGTTGCCTGTTTTTTAATTAGCGATTCCTATTTATTTTTTAAGTTTCCGCAATAAAACACAAGTTGTTGTATAACTGTAGAACGGATCAAGTGCAAGGTCTGTTTTTACTAGATGCTTTTGTTATTATGCGTAATAATACTAGTTGTTTTTGCGTTGGGTAACTGGTGTGTTATTTTAACATTTAGTGAATAATAAGAAAATAAAGATGTTCCATACGTATTTGCATCTTTAACTATTTTTTAAATATTGTTTATAAAAATTTTCTATCTTTATATTTGCTATTTTTATCCTCTTTTGCGCACAGTAGTGATGTGTTGTGATTTTTTTAATTTGCTGCGCCTTGGTGTAATAAAGCAACCTTATTTAAGAAGTTTTTTATACTAAAAAGCTTATTTAAAACGACTTTTAAATAATGACTAGCCGTAGGATTACAATGTAAAAAAATAAAAAAAGCACCTAAACCCCGTTAAATATTATTAAATAAAGTGACTAAATGCTATTAAATAGAGCACAAGGTTGCTCTAGGTTTTATTTTAAAGCACAATAAAGCTCTATTTGTGTAAAAATTATAAATTTACACAAATAGCAATGTTATTTAACTTGTCTTTCTTGCTTCCAATAAAGTTCTGTAAGCGTCAAAAAATCCATTTAAAGAGTAAGTGTCGATTGAGTTGGTGCCCTTGTAAGATTCGGCAGCAATTTTAACTTTTGCACCTTTTTTAAATAACGCTATAATGTCTTGATCGTTTTCCCCTTTAACCCAAGCTCTTTCCCCGCTAGAATGCATAGTAAAAGACTGAGTGTTTGTTTGGTCTGTATAGCTTAGGTACGCTGTTCCGCTAACTGGTGTACCAGATTTACATGTGTACCCTATATAAACAGAAACCTCGACATTGTTATTTCCAAAATCTGTAACCATTAAAAAAGGTGTTTCTCTTTTAGAGTAAGTACCAGTTTGATGCTCTGCTTTACTTGCTATAAAGTAAATATTATTTGGCCCCTTGTAAACAGACCAGTTTCTATATTTGTTTATTAACACTGCTTCGTTTTGGGTATTTGCAAAAACTATATTTGTAGAAGCTATATTATTTGCTATAAATACTGCCAATGCGCACAGTGTGTATATGATTGGTTGTTTTACATTACGAACAAGAGTTAACATCTTATAATATATTAATTTACTGTATCTATCTGTTATGTGCAGAGATCATTTATTGCGATTATACAAAAGAGTCTTTTTTTGTCAAGAAACCATAATATTTAATTACTAACGATAATTTACTTATGGTAATTGGCGGTTATTGTTTATAATTGTTGGTATAATTATACTTTATTTTTACATAAATACACAAGGTGCGGGGATGCTATGTCTTAGTGGGGCTTAGTAACTTCATCGCAAGCGCACTTTGAGTTTTAATTTTTTATCAAGATTCGGATTCGCCATTAGTTGCATCTTCTACATTGTGTTTACTGTTTTCTGGTGGGTTTTCTGCGTTTATTTGCGATATGGTTATTTTTGCTTTTTCTAGTTTTTTACTACAAGTTTTTACCAAGCCTGTCCCTTCTTTGTATAAATCAACCATATTTTCTAGCTCGCATTTGCCATCTTCCATAATAGTTACTATTTCAGAGATTCTGTCAATAGATTGCTGAAATGTTAAATTTATACTATTTTGGCAATTTTTAGTTTTAGTTTTATCCATTTTAACAAGAATATATAAAGGTGTAAAGCTAATGATATTAGTTTTTGACAAGGTTAACCTAACTATACATCGTAATAGTGCAGTGGCGATATAGCCTTGTTTTTAACATATTAAACACTTTGCAACACATCAGTTTATAATAGTAAAATATTTTTTAACATATTTATTTTATTTTGTTGGCAGCATTAGTTTTAGTTCTAGTTTTTGAATGTCTTATTTTTTTAGCTAGTTTAGCTAATTTATTATACTATAAAAATAAGCAAAAATATACGCAGTAACCTTGCTAAGGTTAACAATAAGCATGTCTTTAAGGTGTAAAAAGAGGGAAGGGGGTTATTTTTAACTAGCTCTAATTTATTTTAGAAGTACTTAGGGAAATATACAACAGAGATGTTTTTAGCTTGTTATTGCAACTTATTTGTTATCTAAAGTCTGGTTTTGAGTAGAATATATTGAGGTTTTTACAGCCTTACTGTAACTTAACATTAAAACCGTGAAAGAACTAAAAGTAATTTTGCACAAGAATGAGCCGAATATAAACGCTATCACCGATTAGCAGAGTCACCTTGTCTGTATTTAAAGCGTATTCTACGCATTTCCTCTGTTTTTAAAATAATTGCAATACTTTTAGTTTACAACGCATCATTGATAAATTTTTCAATAAAGTTTTCGATTTTATCAATGATACGTTCTGCAATTACTTTGCGCTCCTTAAGTCTGGGTTGTTTGTTTAAAATGTTAATTACATCATCGCGCATAAGCGCAATTCCGCTGTACTCGTAATCGCTAATAATTTTTTGCAACTTATCTAAACTAAGCTCCTCTGTTTGCGCTATCTCTTCGAGAGCTTTTTGTTTTTGTTTCTCCAAGTAAGCTTTGAATTCTTGATAAACATCAGTATCTTTAGTAACTTTATAAAGAATGGTGGAAATAAACTGTTCAATTAGCTCTTTCTTGTTTCTAAGTTGCATTTCTGTACTTAGTAAAACTAAAATAGCTTTACGTTGCTTTTCTTGCTCATCCTTCCCTCCGCGTAGTAGATTCTCTAAAAGTAAAATTATATAACTAAGGTTAATCATGTCATGATGAATAAGTTCTAATTCATAATCTACATCATCAAGTATCGATACCTTTTCTTTTTTTTTATTACTTTTTTTTTCTTCATGTGAATCAAGATATTTGCCTTTGTAACCATTAAATTCTTGCTCACTCATTACTGATTCATCAAGATATTTGCCTTTGTAACCATTAAATTCTTGCTCACCCTCTTGCTCACCCTCTTGCTCACCCTCTTGCTCACCCATTACTGATTCACAAGATGTAGGTTCGGTAAAGCATTTTAATGTATTTTTTACACGAATAACCTGGCGGAATGCTTTGACAAACTCCATTTTACCTTTTTCGGTAGAAAGCTTGTCAACGCTCTCAACAGTTGGTGCAATAGAACGCAGAACTTCTGTAGCCTCACTAAGCTGCTTAACGTAATCCTCATACGGAGCTAAGATTATATCTTCAATTGCGTCTTTGTCGGCAAATAGCTTTATAGCTTCGTCAGTTTCGGGTTTTAAGTTACGGAAGCACACCACATTGCCTTGTGACTTCTTTTGTCCCATGATTCTGTTTGTACGTGAATAGGCTTGAATTAACCCATGATATTTAAGATTTTTATCTACATAAATAGTGTTTAGGGTTTTACTGTCAAAGCCAGTCAAGAACATATTAACTACTAGCAAAATGTCTATCCGACTTGCTAGATCTACCTGACCTTTCGAATCTATCAGACCTTTTACACGTTGACCAATGTTTTTATAATATCCATAAAAATTATCAGTAGAATAATTTGTGCTGTACACTGCATTGTAATCATCAATACACTCATCTAATTTCTCTCTGTTGTATTTGTTAACGATCTGATTACTCGCCCCATCAACAGGTATGTCGGTTTCGATAAAGCCATTTGCGCCCGTGTTGGTATCTTCTTCATTGGCGGAGTAAGAAAATATTGTGGCTATTTTTAGTTTATGCTCTCCAGCGTTTTTTTTATCTTTAAATAGCTGATAATACGCTATAAGAGTTTTGATGTTTGAAACGCAGAAGATTGCCGTAAATTCACATGAGTAAGTTTTGCGGTTGTGGTTTGCGATAATATAGTTGGTAATGTTGTTCAACCTCTCAGGTCCTTCCATTACTTCTGCGGTATTAATATCTTCCACTTGTATGTCGACGATATCTTTTTTTTGCTTAACTGTGCGAATATATTCAATTGAAAACTTCAGCACAGTTTGATCACGGATGGCATCGGTAATTATGTATTTATGTAAACACTTCCCGAATAAATCTTTTGTAGTGCGTTTTCCAAGGGCATTTTTAGCAGCATTTTCTGCAAAGATGGGCGTACCAGTAAAACCAAATATTTGCACATTAAGGAAGAAGTCTTTAATACGATTATGCGTATCTCCAAACTGACTACGATGACATTCGTCAAAAATAAACACCATGCGTTTATCTCGCAAATCGTTCATATTAGTAAGGTATTTATTTTGACTAATAGCGGTATTGAGTTTTTGCAAGGTAGTAACAATTAACGGTGTATCGTCTGCAAATTGTTCTACTAGCTTTTTAGTGCTGTTGGTTGCGTCAACAGAGCCTTCAGAAAAACTATTAAACTCTTTTATGGTTTGATAATCTAGGTCTTTTCTGTCAACCACAAACACCACCTTACGCACGTGAGGCGACTGGGTTAATATTTGCGCTGTTTTAAAAGATGTAAGGGTTTTCCCTGAGCCTGTAGCGTGCCAAATATAGCCATATTTTTTAGTATTCTTCACTTGCTCAACAATAGCCTCAACAGCATAATACTGATACGGACGCAACGCCATTAACATCTTGTTGCTTTCATTAAGCACAATATACTTAGTAATCATTTTAGAAAGATGGCATTTTTCTAAAAATACTTCAGAGAACTCACTTAGTTGCGTAATTTGATTATTTTCTTTATCTGCCCAGAAGAATGTTTGTTTAAAATCGTACATATTTTCATTGTTACTTGCGTAATATTTAGTATTTACCCCATTGCTGATGATAAACATCTGGATGTATTCAAATAGCTTAAAATTATTTACAGATGTAGCACGGTTATAGCGAATAGTTTGGTTAAATGCTTCTTTCATTTCTAACCCACGGCGTTTTAGCTCAATCTGCACCAGAGGCAGCCCGTTAACTAATAGCACAACATCGTAACGGTTAGTATATTTGTCCGTTATGGTAACTTGGTGCGTTACTTGATATTGATTCTTGCACCATTGGATTTGATTAATAAGCTCAATATACTTAACGTCACCATTGTCCTTGATGTAGTCAATTTTATTACGCAGGGTTTTTGCCTTGTCAAATATATTACCATTTTCTATCTTATTTAAAACCTGCTTAAGTTCCGAATCGGAAAACAAAACGTTATTATGTTTTTCTAGTTGCTTCTTGAGGTTATCTAAAAGCATTTCTTTGTTGCTAATCTTTACCTTTTCCCAGCCCAACGTTTGTAGCTGAGCAATAAGATTATTTTCCAACTCTTGCTCTGTTTGTGTTGCCATTTTTCTTTTGTATTATTTTTACAATAGTTACCTAATTTTATTTTGCATGCCTTAAACTATTGTTAAAATAACTTTACCGCAAAACACATCCCCATTAACGGATACTTATTGTTAAATTAGTTATTAAATTTTACATTACCATCGTATAGCATTTTTTTGTCAACAGCAAAAAGAAAATTACCAATTTTGGTTTGCTCTTTAATGGACGATAAAAAACACAGGTATAAAAACACAGGTATATATTATATAAACATTTTTTGCATAATACCCTTTTTATATCGCACAAGAAGCTCCTTCTTCTTTACAATCTGCTCTATTTTTTCATCAACAGCAAAAAGAAAATTACCAATTTTGGTTTGCTCTT
>JAERRN010000009.1 GCA_016735445.1 Rickettsiales bacterium
AGGTTTTAAACTAAAGTAATACAACTGTAGGTTTTAAACTTGTTTATTAAACAGTTTATGTTTATAATTTTTACATTGTGTTATTTTATATATTTTTTTATGTCAAAATTATTATTATCTTTCGTTCTTTCGTTCTCTGTTTTTTTATCAGGTTGCCACAATAAGCCTAAACCTAAATCTGATAATACAGAAAAAGAGATATCTAGTAGCAATACTAATGTTGGGTTTGATCCGTCGGAATATGATCAATCTAATGAAATTAACCATGTAAATGGTGATTATCTACTATTAGACAAAATATATTTTGGCTTCGATCGTCAATGCTTAAGTAAGCAATCTTTACATGTGTTATCTTTGTACGCTTCTGAGTTGTTAAAAGCTGATATAAATGATAAAAAACTTATTATTAGTGGACATGCTGATGAAAGAGGAACTGCGGAGTATAATATAGCTCTTGGTAATAGAAGGGCAGATTCTGTGCGAAAAGAGTTTCAAAAATTAGGTATAAATTTACCGATTGATACTAAATCATATGGTAAGTTTAAACCTGCAATTGACGAACATAATGCTGCAGCTTGGAAACAAAATAGAAGAGCTGAGTTTAATCTCGTTCTTACAGAGAATAGTACCAAAGAGGAGTAAAATACTTGTTTACCTTTTTTAATATTGCAAATAATTTATAGCGTGCAACTTTGATTGCACGCTATTTTGTAAATAAAATAGCACTATTTTTACTGTTGCATTGATTCTTACTTAAATATTAAGACATCTTTAGTTGCAGGTTTTTATTTGCTTTTTGCTTGATTTAGCGATTTTGCAGTATTACTAGTTGTCGTTTTTTATTAGTTATATATTTTTGCGCTTTTTTTGTTTGGGGTAGTCTTTTAGCTTTATGTAACTTCTTTATATAAACTGGTTAATAATCTTTCTCAAAATTTGTAATTTCTCTTCTTTGTTAAGTGGTTACTATCGGTATTAAAGGAAAAAAATCATCAAATCGGTTTACTTTACTTATTTTAGTAAGTGCTTGCACTGCTGTTGTTTTTTGTTCATTACCAAATGCTATATCAATTGCTGATGACGGCAAAACTGACAAACCGCAAAAGGAATCTTTAAACATACCATCTGTAAAAGGGCCTATTCAAACGCAATTACTGTTAAAACCTTTTTTAATATTTGGTTATAACGTGCAAGAAATTTTTTCTTACAACAATTACGTTACTGCTCCGTTTTTTACCGAGCTAAGTCAGTTTCAGAACTGGAGAATTGGGCTTGGTTTTAGAATAACTTCTTTTCTTGCTATAGAATTGGCTTATAATTCTTTAGCAAGAACGTACGATAAAGCTGCTGCTGACCCTAATGATCCAGAACTAGCGATAAAAATGTTTGGCCATATGGGGTATGCTGTTGGTACATTTTACACCCCCGCTATTGACTTAAAATTTGGAACATTAGAATTTACCGCATCTCTTGGTATGGCTGTTATGTTTGGACTAGATCATACTAATTCTGCTAATGATAATTTAATAGCATCCACGTCTTCTGGACCCCAATTTATGGGCGGTGTTGGTGTCGTTCTTGGCTTTCCTAAGCTTATTAGCGCTAGAGGATTTGTTGAAATTGTAACTTTAGGAAATAATGTTATGGATATACCGTTTGCAATGAACTACGGTATTGCCATTAATGTATACCTACTATAAAACAGTATTGTCATCATTTGTCTTGTATACGTAATTAGTTATTGTATTTATATGTTATTAGTAAAAAAATCTTCTAAATTTTTATTAGTGGTAGTTTTGGCGGCGTATTGTTTGCCAAATAATATTGTTGCAAAACCATTGGAAGGGCAGGAATTAAAAAACTTTTTTGCATATAAGCAGGGTGATTTATATCTTGGCGTTCATCCGAGCAAAGCAAATGTTGTGATGGTTGAATATGGGTCTTTATCTTGTTATTATTGTAAACAATTTTTTTTAAAGGTTATACCTGACATAAAAAGAAAATTTATAGATGATAAGGGGTTATCTTTATCTATTATCTGTAGGGAGTTTGTTAGCGATGGCCCTTCTTTAGTTGTTGCAACGCTATTGCAATGCCTCAATGTTGACAAAGGTAAACGTTATAAAATCCTTGCTAATCTTTATAAAACCCAATCAGATTGGGCTTTTTCTGGTGACAGTTACAATAAAATACAAGAGGTTTTTATGGCTCATGGTTATAACCGTTACGAGGTTAGTAAGTGCGCACAAAATAACGCTATTAGCCAGTCTATTGTTGAAGAGCAGAAAAATATAATAGAAAAAGGTGGACTTACTGGTACACCAATGATTATTATAAACGGTAAACCTGTTGAAGATGTCAGACCAACCTCTGTTGTTTCGCAAATAGAATTAGCTTTTGGTAATAAAAATTGATTTAGATTTTAACAAATAATAAATTGGCGCCTAAGTAGCCTTATGTTGTAATTTTGTCACTACTTATGTTTGGATTTTCTTTTGGGGAATTATTAGTTGTCCTAATTATTTTGATTATTTTTGTACCTCCCGAGCAGATGCCGTCTATTATTGCAAAGGCTGTATCTTTTTTCTCTAATATAAAAGAGTTTGCTTTGTCTGTAAAAGACAACTTTCTTGATCAGGAATTGTTAAAAAATGAAGAGCTAAACTCTATTGAATTTGACAACTCTATTGAATTTGACAACTCTAATGAATTTGACAACTCTAATGACCGTAAAAATTAAGCGGTTAAATTATATTTTACTAAGTTAACGCGTGACAACGGTATTTTTATAATACAAAGTGGTATCTTGTCTATATATAAATGTACGTAATGCTTTTAATAGTTTTAAAAAAAATAATAAAGTTATATATATAACAGTGAAATATA
>JAERRN010000020.1 GCA_016735445.1 Rickettsiales bacterium
TGTATTACGAATTGACGAAGATAATCGTAATAACTTTATTTAGTTGCACCTCGATATACATTTGTAAAACTGGTTAAACTAAAGATTTAATATATTAAAAAACATTAATCAGTATTATTGTGATTCATATTTTATTGTTAGATAATTTTGTGATATAAATGTCCACAATCACTGTAATCTTAGTACTTTTTCGTTGGTATTAGATTAAGATAGTCTATTAAAGTTTTTAACTCTCTATTGTCAAGAATGTATTTTTATAGACCAGTTCCTTTCGAGACGTACTTTATGGAAAGTGCTAATTTTAAGTCTCTTTATAGGCCGTATAACGCCAACCACAGGCTGTCAAATATGAAAATTAATTCATGCAAGCCAAATTGGTACATTTTTATTACTTGACAATGATGGTGAAAAATTAGTATTATACATTCTATGTATGTCATCACAAACAGCAAGTCTATTAATACTTTTAATCAAGAGACATTTCTATTTAACTCAAATTAAGATTTGAATACATTATGCATAAGTAACAATCTACTGACCAATATTAAAAATTGTTTTTTATAAAAGATAAATCATACTCAATATTAGAAGATTGACTATAGTAATTAATTCTAAATTCATCTATAGCAGTCCGCCATTAACTTGATACAACCCTCCATGCTTAAAGTGGGGTAGCTCTCAATCCTAGCATTTGCAGGGGTTCTGGTATTGTTGTCATTACCTTACTCTCCACAAAATCTTCCATTTTCTTCACATTTATCCTCTATAAGTCTCTCTTCTGAAATATCAGTACTTGGAAAAGCAAGGTACGGAAGTTTTAGTCCAGTAAAACTGCGGCTTTCAATCTGTACCAGTTTTTATAGTCTATGCTTGGCGGTGGAGATTATTGATTTTGTTGATCGTGGCGACATACAAACGTACATTTATAATATTTCTCATCATCCCATTGTATTGGGTCATCCGTTTGAGAAAATGCTTTTTTAGTTTTTTAATTAACTCTTGTTTTTATTTTTGTTTCTTTAACGTATCCTTGGCTTCGCTATTCTGCCAATCGAGAATACCATTATTTTTAATAAATATACCTAACAGAGCCCATTGCTTGTTTTGGGTTTTTAATCTCTGATCAAGCATATTCAGATCATCTGGTTCATAACAGATAGTTTTATTTCCACAAGTAACCATAAGAATTTCTCTTTTGGGCACAACTCAAAAGCTTAAGTGACAGGATGTGAAAAACAAACCAAGCTCATCGGTAAAAGCGGCGCTGGTTATTATGATGGCACGTCCTATAAGAAAGCAGCAATTTTGTCTAAAAACTTAGTAGGCTCACTTGTTTACCGCAACATATGCTAGCTATACACCTTCGCATATATAGTAGATAGCGTAGATAGTGGGATAGGTTAATAGAGGTAGTTATCATTTGCAATAGCGTCATCTCAGAAATTTTTGTAAGGATTTTAGTTTGGTTTAAACTGCATCTTTTAAAAAAGCGCTATAGTTTACGGGGCTTTGTGATAATTGGTTTGAATATTGTAAAAGGCCTGTGGAAGGGGTAGAAGTTTTATTATGCCAATTACCTTATGTGCTTACGACAATTTTAAACTTTCCATATTTTAGTCTTTTGATTTTTACGATATAGTAATTTATTTTTTTATTGTTTTATATTTTGATTTGTTGCTTTTTATACAAATATAATATTGAATATTTAATTTTAACTTCTTTGAACCACCTTGGCGGAGTTTTCCCCTAAGTAAGATTTGTCTATTTTGACAGATTGTTTCAAAATATAATCTACTTTTATACTTAATTAATGAAGTACGGTGTAGATTTTTAGCATTAGTAACGCTTATGTTCGTATAGCAATAGTGTATTGTTATATTAATTTTATCTCTTTTTTTGTTGTCTAACAATATTAGCAATTAAAAGTAGTGGTTTAGAAATAGCAAAATAAAAACTTTATATTTATGTCAGAATTTTCAACATTACAATTAAATCCAACTATATTAAAAACTTTACAAGAAAAAAACTATACAACACCAACGCCAGTTCAGTCTCAGGCTATCCCACCTTTGTTATGCGGGGAAGATTTACTTGGAATAGCGCAGACTGGCACAGGTAAAACGGCGGCGTTTTTGTTACCAATATTAAATAATTTAAGCGAAAATAAAACTAGGTTTACTCCAAATCATATCAGAGCTTTAATTTTAACACCAACTAGAGAATTGGCATCGCAAATTGGCAGAAGTGCGTATATTTACGGAAAAAAATTATACTTAAAACATACAGTAATTTTTGGGGGTGTAAATATTCATGCTCAAATGAGAACTGTATCAAATGGGGTTGATATTGTTATTGCCACTCCTGGACGATTGTTAGATTTAATAAATCGTGGGTGCATTAATTTTAGGCAATTAGAAACTTTAGTACTAGATGAAGCTGATATAATGCTAGATATGGGTTTTGTTCATGATATAAAAAAAATTATTCAAAAACTTCCACCAGATAAGCAAACAGTGATGTTTTCTGCTACAATGCCAAAAAATATGCTTTCGTTGACGCAATCTATCTTAAGAAACCCTGTTCACGTTGAAGTTGCACCAGAATCGACTACAGCTAAGAGGATAAAACAATCAGTTAAATTTGTAGATAAACCAAATAAATTAGCTTTATTACAAAATATTCTAGAAAGAGAAGAGGTTTTGAGTGTTTTGGTTTTTACAAAAACTAAACATAAAGCTGACAAAGTTGCCGAATCTTTAAATAATATGTCTATTAAAACTACAGCAATTCATGGTGATAAATCGCAAAACGCAAGAACAAGAGCACTAGATAATTTTCGTTCTGGCAGAATTAACATTTTAATATCAACCGATATTGCAGCTAGAGGCATTGACATACCTGGAGTGAGTCATGTTATAAATTACGATCTTCCAGAGGATCCTGAAAGTTATGTTCACAGGATTGGACGTACCGCTAGAGCTGGGAAAGATGGCATTGCGATCTCGTTTTGCGATAGAGACGAATATGCAGCATTACAAGATATTGAAAAGATCATAAAGTGTCAAATTCCAATTAACACTACGCACCCTTACCATGATGATGAGCCTAGAGTTAGAAAGGGAAAATCTAACAGCAATGGGGGCGGTAGCCGTAGACGACCATATGGATCGAGGCAAACTAACGATAAAAAATCTCAAGATTCTTACGGCGGAAGAAAAGGAAGGAGAAGTTGGCGTTAGAGATGAATGAAAAATACGATGTAATAATAATTGGGGCAGGAGCTTCTGGAATAATGTGCGCAATTGAGGCTGGAAAGCGCGGTAGAGCGGTTTTAATTATTGATCATTCAAAAAAACTTGGAGCAAAGATTAAAATTTCTGGCGGAGGAAGGTGTAATTTTACAAATAAAAATTTATCTTCAGAAAATTATATATCTAACAATCCAAAATTTTGTATCTCGGCATTAAAACATTTTACACCAAAAGATTTTATAAATCTTGTTACACAATATAATATAAAATATTACGAAAAAACTCTAGGGCAGCAATTTTGCAATGAATCTTCAAAGCAGATCATTAACATGCTGTTAACGGAATGTGAAAAAGCAAAAGTTGAAATACAAACGGAAGTATTGATTGATGAAGTAGTAAAAATTGAAAATTCTTTTAAAATCATAACTAAAAACTCTACATTTGCATGCAAATCTTTAGTAATTGCAACAGGTGGACTTTCTGTTCCTTCGATTGGGGCGACAAATTTTGGATATAAAATTGCAGAACAATTTGGCGTAAATGTCACCAAAACATATCCAGCGCTTGTTCCATTAATATTAAGTGATTCTTTGTTAAAATATACGGCAAGTCTTTCTGGCATTTCGTTTAACGCAGTTGTTTCTTGTGGAAAAAGAAAGTTTCAGGAAGCGTTATTATTTACACATAAGGGGTTAAGTGGTCCAGTAATATTGCAAATTTCTTCATACTGGAAGCTAGGAAGTAAAATAACTGTTAACTTTATGCCGGAGTTAGATGTGTTTCAATACTTACTAAAAGAAAAAGCAGATCGACCAAAGCAACAAATACAAACAATTTTAAGTAAAATTATGCCTAAAAAATTTGCTTACTATGTTGTTGCAACGGTAGCGTTTTGCGAGGGGTATTTGGCAGAATTATCTAATAAAAAAATAAAAAAAATATCAGAAGCAATAAATAATTGGGTAGTTGTTCCAACTAGGGTAGATTGTTTTGCTAAAGCAGAAGTTACGCTTGGAGGGGTTGATACATTTGAAATATCTTCTAAAAGTTTTGAAAGCGATAAGGTTTCTGGATTATATTTTATTGGTGAAGTTCTGGATGTCACAGGACATTTGGGTGGTTACAATCTTCAGTGGGCTTGGTCTTCGGGGCATGCTGCTGGGCAATTTGTTTAGTTATTTTGGTATCTTTTATAATTTAAAATTAAGAATTAAGTCTTTCTAATCTTAGAGTTTTTATTTCTTGTTTTAAGTTTCTCTTTTATTGGTATCTTTAGATAAAAATTAAATCTTTTTTTATCTAATATTGTCTTTCCTTAGATTTTATTTACAATGTAGGCTAAGTTTTGCAGTGTGAATCGTAAATAAAACTAATATAATCTTATTAATAAGCTCTTCTGCCGTGGAGAGAGTTAAAAAAGAAATTGGTGTTGCGATACTTAACAAAAACCAAGAACCTAAAATATAAGCGCGTAGTTATTAAAATATCGTAACACAGTATAGTTTAGTTTTTTAGATTAATATATAAAAAGAATACAGAATTACTTAGAAAAGCTATATAAGTTATAATATTAACATTTGTTAGCGTAAATATATAATAT
>JAERRN010000017.1 GCA_016735445.1 Rickettsiales bacterium
TCTTACAATCTAAAAACACAAGGTTATTTATTAACTTCTTTTAAAAATATTTTAAACTATAATTGAGTAAATACTTTACATACTAAACAGTAATAATGGTAAATTTGCTTATTAACGATGTAAGAAAAACAATAAAGATTACACAAAATGGCAAAAATAAATAATCTTTACTTTTTTAATTTTTTTCACCTAATGTGATAGATGTTTTAATTAAAGAATATTCTTTTTATTTTTATATATTTTTACCATGATGATATACATTGGCATTAGTTTATTAGTTACCGGTTTGGCGTTAGCTTTTGCTGTTGGTATTGCAACGATGAAACAATCTAACTCTTATACTTTAATGCATATTAGTGCTATTACTGACGCTGTTGGTAGTGTGTTGGTAATTTTAGGACTGTCAATTTTATTATTTTATGAAGGAAATATAACGCAGGGAATAAAACTAATATTATTAGCTTTATTAATTTACGTTGTTAATCCAATGTCTAGTTACTCTCTAACAAAGGCGCTTTATTTTTACGATAACGAAACAATGGATCATAAAGCTTGATTACGCAATCTTACTTTTATTTTTTTATGTCAGCTAGTAACTTAAACGTAGTAGATATTTTACGCAATCTAGTTGCTTTTAAAAGCATTACTCCTGCCGATGATGGTTGTTTAGATTATATTGCTAAAATATTAACAGACAGATCTTTTACGATCATCAAAAAAGAAATAAAAGGAGCTACTTGTTTGTATGCTCGCTTAGGCTCAAAGGGTAAAAATTTATGCCTTTCTGGTCATATCGACGTCGTGCCTCCTGGTAGTTTGTCTTTTTGGGATAGTGATCCTTTTTTAATGATTGAAAAAAACGGTTTTTTAATTGGTCGTGGTGTTTGCGACATGAAGGGCGGAATATCGGCCTTCATGTCCGCAATAGACTTAGCTTTAACTGCTAATCCTAATTTATGCGATAAAAATAGTTTATCTATTTTATTTACCAGTGATGAAGAGAAAGCGGGTGTTACAAGTTGTGAGAAATTTTTAAAAGAATTACATAGTGATGGCGAAAAAATAGATCATTGTTTAATTGGCGAACCAACATCTTATAATAAATTTGGCGACTCTGTTAAGGTTGGCAGGAGAGGTAGCTGCACTGTTGAGGTTAAAGTTACCGGTCTTGGTGGTCACGTTGCTTATCCACGACTTTGCAATAATCCATTAAGAGTTTTAATTGATTGCTTAAGCGCTATTCAGAAATATCGATGGGATAGTGGCACAGAAGATTTTGAGGAATCTAATCTGGAGGTGGTTGGTATTTCTTCTTCTGACAATATTTCTAATTTGATATCAGGTTATGCAGTTGCTCAACTGAATTTAAGATTTAATGTTTTACATACGCTTGAAAGTGTTCAAGCTACAATTAGTGAGTTTTTTTATAAAAAAATAAAACATCCTTTTGTTTGTGAGTTAGATTTTAAAGGTGGAAATAAACCTTTTGTTTCTTCTGGAACATTTTTACTTGCCAATGTTAGAGATGCTATAAAAAAAGTTACATCACTTGATAGCGATCAATCTACTGCAGGTGGTTGCTCGGATGGTTCTTATATATCTGTTTACTGTAAAGATATGGTTGAGTTTGGAGTTATCAATTCAACGGCTCATAAAGCAAATGAATCAGTCAAAAAGGAAGATATACACGATTTAGTCAAAATTTATTTTAATGTAATTAATTCTGTCTTGGGACAATAATTACATTAGCAAAAGTTTAATTATTTTTAACTATTAAAATTTCTGTTTTCAACAGTCAATCTATCGTCTCTAATAGTTAGTGTGGTAGGTTTGTGAGTTATATTTTTTTATATTTTTAGTTAATTCTAGTTAATTGCGCTCTGTTTAGATTTGATTTAAATTTACTATCGCTACGTTAAAAAGTTAATCTTTTTTTTCAGCTTCAGAACCCCAGACGGACTGAGTGCCAGATTTTGCTCTTGGTCGCTGACGTGTGTTCGGTGCCTGACTGGTACCACCTTGACCAACGCCACCTTGACCAGCTTGACCAACTTGACCAGCTCCACCTTGACCAACGCCACCTCTTCCAATATTTTGACCACCTTGACCAACTCCACCTCTTCCAATATTTTGACCACCTTGACCAACTCCACCTTGACCAGCTTGACCAACTTGACCACCTTGACCAGCTTGACCAACTTGACCACCTTGACCAACTCCACCTTGACCAACTTGACCACCTTGACCAGCTTGACCAACTTGACCAGCTTGACCAACTTGACCAACTTGACCAACGCCAGCTTGACCAGTGCCACCTCTTCCAATATTTTGACCACCTTGACCAACTTGACCTTGACCACCTTGACCACCTTGACCAGCTTGACCAACGCCAGCTTGACCAGTGCCTTGTGTAACACCTTGTATAATACCTTTAGCAACACCACCTTTTTCAGCACCTTTACTGCCGTCTTTTCCGCTATCTTGACCGCCGTCTTTACCAATATCTTTAGCAACATGTGCAATACCTTTAGCGCCTTGACCACCACTTCCGCCACCTTTATCAGCTCCATCTTGACCACCTTGAGCGCCTTGAGCGGCGTTACCCCTTCTATCACCTTGAGAGGCGCTAGAGTTGCTTCTTTTAGGATTGCTTGTATCGGGTTTTGAATCTTTTTCTTCTGTAGCTTTTTTTCTTTTCATCGATTTATCTATTGCTTTGTTAGCTAAGCGGTCTATTGTGCTTGCCGCTTTAGTTACTGGATACATTACGGCATCTTGTGCTTTACCAGCGGCAGATCTTTTTAAATTATCTATTGTTCCTGTTATATCTTTGAAAAAATCATCCAAACCTTGCCGTTCTCCAAATAGTGGTTTGGATATAAATTTATCCATTGTTTCAATAATAATTAATAAAACAATTAGCTCTGATACGGTTGGAAATGATCCTGTTTGATTTATACTTGCTCCGGTAATGTTGTTAAAATATGGTCTTAATGTTGCAGGTATTGAGTTTGCTACTGACCACCATCCTAGCACTGACACGTTTACTATCGGTATTGTTATGATAGATATGTAGCATATTTTAAAGTATAAAATTGCCTCTACTATATTTAAATATAGTAACGTGAATAGTGCTAATGTCGAGAATAGATAAAATTGTGATATAGCAAAATTTAATAAACCTTTCCACCAGTTAGTAAAGTATTGTGCTGTTTTTGAATGTAATCTAAACATGAAAAACAAAGGTCCGATTGTCATATACATTCCTATCATAATTAAACATGATAGATATTGTATCATTGATCTGGAGAATATCATTACATAACTAAAGAAGCTGTAAAGTATGAATATAACATATATAAAGCCGGTCATATCGCTAATTAACACAGCAAGTACCCTTAACCATGTTGTTGCCTTTAGAAAAACTTGATCAAAAATTATATCCACAGGTCCAAACATATTTTTGCCCTCAATATCTTTTGGGTCTATTGCTTGAACAACAATAGAATTAATACCGTCAGTTATTTTTAGATAATTTTCCACTATATAGTGTTGGTACATGTCCCATGCTTCTAGGTTAAAAAATGCAAATGTAATTGCTATATTCATGCTTTCTTTTAATAGCGTTGACATGTCTATTTTTCCTTCTCCTAAGACTACATTATATCCCTTCACTGTTATTACTAATATCAGCACAATGTAAACAATTGATTGTAGATGAAAATTAGTTGCAAATGATGAGAAAGATTGATAAACAATACCACTTTTCCAATCTCTAGATTTATCACAGATTAATTTAGTTTCATACAATGGGTCGGCATTGTTAGCTGGTGTAGTGTTTGTGTTATTGTTTGATGCTGAAGAGTCAGATATATCAATATTATGGCATGCTTGAATTACATTACATGAGTAGTTATCTGCGGATCTACTTTCGTCACTTGAATGTCCAAGTTTGGGGCCATCTTTTTTTGGCCCAACAAAAACAATTTCGTCACTTTGGCTAATATTTGTATTTGGATCACATATTGTAATTTCTGATCCAGAAGATGGTATTGTTACTCCGTTAACAGAAGCACCTTTACAAGCGTTTAACAATTGTGCGTCGCAATATACCCTTTTTGAATCTGCAAATTGACAATTAAATCTGTTTGATGATGGGGAATCTATTTGTAGCGATGAGCCGTTTATAATTGGGTTATAACATTTAGCGCATTCGTTAGTTGTTACTCTCTTGCATGTTATTTCTACACTTATGTTGTTGTTTGCATCTCTAGTGCTACAATCAACATATTCAACTTTATCTAAGTATCTATTTGCATTACAACTTGAAATTGACCCTGTAACAGTTTTTGCAAGTGCATCTGTAATTGGATCTGGGTTATTGACGTCTTGTGACCCCGAACCACCGCCAACAGGTGGCGGTGGGCTATTAACATCTATATATGTGTTTACTATAGATATGGGGGCTTTAACATTTGTTAAGTTTTTTGGCCCTGCTACGCAGTTTCTTTGTAAGTCACATGTTGACACACCCACTGTTACAGTACGGTCTCTTACGGTGTAAATTTCTTTACTAGGTTGGCAATTGCTAAAAATTTTAAATGGCTTTGGGTCATTTGGTGTACATGTTGGTGTTACTGAGCTATCTACTACATCATTGTCTAATATATGTTCGGATGGGTATTTAAAGCTGTTATTTTTTTCTTCTCGTTTCCAACATAATGTATTTGTATAAGGTTGTTTTAAACACGTTATTGTAGGGTTCTCATCCTTACCTGTTTTACCAACAGAATATGATAGATCCAATGATTTTATACCGTAGTAGTTAAAATTAATCCATCCAGCAGTAACGTCTTCAAATGAATCAAGATTATGACCCGTTTTGTAAAACATTCTTAAAATTTTAAATTTAAGGTAACCACCTTCTTTAAAAAATTCTATTTCTATAGCTTTTGTTAAGTTACCAGCAATTGTAGATAAAAACCATTTATTTGGGTCTTGCTTGCTTCGTTTTCTTCTTGCCCAACTACCTGTATTGCCAAATGAGTAACCAAAGTATATTGCTTTATCTATGTTAATTGACAGTAAATCAACTGTATCAGATGGTATGTTTGTATTGAATGGTACATTTCTAAACTGTAAGTTAACGTTGTCAAGAAGCTTCTTTTTTACACTGGTTTTATATGTTTCTTTTATCATTGTATAGATATTACACAGTTTTACTTTTTCCTGTGGTTTACAGGTAATATTACTGCCAGGTTGGCTAATGTCTGTTTCACACATTTCTTTACAATCACCGTATATTTGTGGTTTGATAAAAACTTCTTTTCCTTCGTATACAATGTTACCATCTGAAAATATAAAACCAGCCTCACATTTATGCAACATTTGTTCTTTGTTAAGAAACTTAAAAAATATTTGCACTAAATCTTTCTCTATAGGGTCGTCGTATACTTTAACTAGTTTACAGTTACCTTGTGAATGCGAAGCATGATGTACTACGTGTTTTATTGCACTAAGATTGACATCTGCACCTACGTATATAAAGTCACTGTATTGTGGATGAGCCTTTACCGCTTCGCTATACATCATGTCCATACATTCTGCTCTAGCTAATTCTGGAGTGTTAAATCTAAAATGAAAATCACTTGTTCCAATAGCGATATATTTATAAGTAGATAAACATAAAAACGGATTTATGCAATGTTGGAGATCTATGCCAGATGTTTGTTGGTAATTTATTCTATCACTATCAGTGTAAGGTATTAATAGAATTTTATTTCTTGGGTCGACTCTATTAAAATTAATTGATGGATAACATTTGCTGTAATAATTTTTATATTCTGTTGACCCACTGTTGCTTAATAAGTTAATATCGTAACCTGAGTTGCTAGGGTACATTAACCTATTTACCCATATTTTGTGACCATAACCCGTAAGTTGTAAAGTTGTTAACAATTTAGATCGTTTTTCTTTTTGCGATATAACTATAATTCTATTGCCGCTGTTTAGTCTTAAAAATTTCTTAGAGACAAGGTTGTTATATATACTTAACATACGGCTAGTGTTTCCTTTTTGAACATAAGCATGTAAAATTGGACCTTCGTATCCGTATCTTTGAGTACAAAGTTTAATACTTTCATTTGAAAACAACGGATTGCTAGCGGTTATTGTTGTTGCAAAATCATTTGCATTTTTTGTTGATACAAATTTTTCTTCATGAAAAACAAACTTTCCTAGCTCTTCTTTTTTGTATGTACATGCGTAAAACGGTAGACCACCCGCATTGCCAGCTGTTGGACCATTATTGTCTGTACATATTGTTATTCTTTTTTGTTCGTTTTCGTTTTTTCCAATTAAAATTTTAAATGGGGTTTTACGAGATATTTTCATTTTACATGCTGTAACTATGTTGTTAGTACATGTAAAAACATTATTATTTCTCACGTGTGTACATACTGTTGTATTTGTTTTTGGGTCTCTTGGACCTAAAAAACTACTACTTAGTAACTTCGTGGTTGTTTGTGCAGGATCGTACGTTGTTGCAAGTTGTACTTGTTCGCACTGTGCGCAAAGTTTATTATCTATTGGATTAAAAGGCAGATCTACCGTTGCCTTTATTAAATTATTTTCATTGCATTTTTCTCCTTGAAGATTATCTGCTGGAGTTCCGATATCTATGTCAATTTTATCATCGGATGGGTTATTTTGCGATGGTTTGTCTGGCATTACAATAATTGTTTTACAATTATTAAGGTCATCCGTTGATTTGCCAAAAAATATTGTTTTAATTGTTTCGACAAATGCTATATTAATAGCGTTTGATATCCACCCATTTGTACTAACACCAAGGTTATTATTTGGTGTTTTTGCTTTTGCTGCAACCCTGTAATATCCTGTATTATAATATAGGATATTTGAGTTATCGCTATTTGTTTTTGGTGCGATATTTTCTTCTATATACGATGGATTGAATGTTAGTATTTTTCCATCTGTTTTATATGTACTTTTTGGTGGCGTTGTGTCTAGTATGCCAATCCACACTTTTCCAGAATGATTTGGTAACCATTCTGCCATCCCGTCGGCAAATCCATCACTCATATCTAACGCTAAGAAGTCTAGCACTGGTAAGTTAGGGTTATTTTTTATTTTACGCAGTATATCGTCGTGGTGCGTTAGCTCTCCAAATATTTTAGAGGGGTGCTTTTGTTTATCTAGATCTTGAGTATAAGAACCTTTTCCGTCTTTTTTAAATTCTTGTATATAAATAAATGCTCTCTCACCATTTTTTAATTGCTGCCCCGAAGATATTATTATATTTGTCGCTTTATTACCAATTACCTCTCTGTGGGTGGCTGTAGTTTTGTCAGGATCTAATATTTCATTTGCTCTTTTGTCATCATGCGAGAACATTGTTTTTATATTGTTACCATTTCCTGCGTACCCTATTGCCATAGTGTATCTTTTGCCATCATCTGGCACTCTTATCACACTGTTAATGTTTTGCCCATTGTTTGAGAATATCCCGCCGTAATATAGCTCGCCTATTTTTTTGCTATAAAGTAAGTTAGTTAATGATTTTATTTTGTTATTTGATAATTGTTTACTTTCTGAGTCACTACATGAAGAACCTAATATATTTGTTTTGTATTTATACATGTATATATTATCGCTTTTTTTGTCGTAATATTCTATTTCCCAAACATGGTCTTTTGAATATTCACAGTCAGATCTATGTTTTATTTTTGACGATATTACGTTGTCACTAAAATCGCTATCTGTTTCTACAGTTCTTAAATTTGATGTTGGTTCTATTTGTAAATCTTTTTTAATACAAACACCGCAGTGTCTATTTTGAATATTTTCTCCATCATTAAATAATACCCCTGTATCAATTAACGTATTTACCCTAGGTGAGTGCGATTGTTGATATGTTTGTGTGACTTCTCTACTGTTATGGTTTGTTCTATTTTTATCAGTTACTACTTTTACACAAGAGCCGATAGGTATTATTTCTGCATTATCGCTAGTATCTATTTTTATTGTGCTAATACATTTTTCTACAGGCACTCTAACGTTGTTACATCCAGATATATATTTTTTAAAACATCCAACAAAACTAACTGGTTTAATAGCGTACGCCATTGCTGTTGAGCAATTTCTAAAGCCAACTATTTTTGAATATATTTCTGCCATTTGCGTACCAAAGGTCCACATAATTTTGCTACATTTATTTTGGTGACTTTCGTCATATTTTGCAACAGATTGTGCTGTTTCGTCTTTAATATTAAAATTAATAGTACTTCCATTTTCTAACAATACTGGGAAAGCTTTCCATTCTGATGACACTGCTGTTGACGAGTCCATTGCCAGATTGTACGTCTTTCCTGAGGTTGTCATTTTTATCTGACATCTGTTTAAATCTCTAGTGTTATCACTTGTTGCAAGTGTTATATTTGCTTCTATAAATTGTAATGGCCAAGAAAGTTTAATATTGCTGTGGTTTGGGCATATTTTTGTTTTTATTTTTCTACTTTTAATCGGTGAGGTAAATTCTCTACAAACAGGTATATTGTTTTCACTTTCGTCACAAGTTACTTTTGGGTAATCGTAGCTTGTAGCCCAATAAACTTGTGAGTCTGATAGAACATAATTATAATAACCACCATATAGTCCGCCAAACTCTGTTATGTTATATTTGTCATCTATTTGCTTGCATGTGGTTCCTTGTGGGGTAAAATACCACCTTGAAACTGGTCCTAAATTGTACATTGTTGCTATTTGTGGTTTTGGATCATCTCGTGGGGTCATGTTTGTGGCCCAGTTTGGTAATTGATGATTATGCGTGCATAGTGCAAACTCTGGTAGGTTTGACCATGGCATGCTAAGAATAGAATTGCAACGTCTCAGGTAATCAATTGGAATGTTGCGTCTTCTTTTGTTTGTTGTTCCTGATGTAATGTTAACACCTTTGCAATAGCTATGTAGTCCATAAGCTTCTTTTACCTGATCTTTAGTTCTGGATCTTTTTATATAAAATGGGAATCTTAGAAGTTCTCTAGCGTTGTTAACGCACTGCGTTGCTTCATGTCCGGAAATCGCAAATTTATTACCGCAGGCCCCATATGCAAATACATTACCAGAACACCAAGCGTTTCTAGCGTCTGGCATACAGCTAATGTCATCTTTTATTTGATCGGTACAGCCGCTAATGTTGTCTCCTCGGCACTCATTTTTAAAAGGTGTTCCTGTATGGCATGACCATTTCTCGTTGTCCCCATAGCGACCTAGCGATGTATTGTATGTTGGTATTAAAACCGCATAAATACCTAGACAATTGTTTAATTTAATACCGCCAGCGTACTCACTTTCCTCTTCTTTGCCAGGGATATATTTTGGATTTGGTATTGCGCCAATAACAGGTGTTTTATCTTGCTGCTCCATTATACATGATATCCGCATTTCTGATCCAGGTACTGTAAAAATTGGAGAAGGAATTAATTCTGATGTATAAATGGTTTCAGAGGTTCCGCTGCTATCTATATACGAGATAGGTTTTATTTTAAACGGCACTTTTTGGGTAATTGTGTACCCAGCTAAGTTTACCTGACCTTTTATTGTCATTGAAACTCTAAAGCCTTGGTATATCATAAAATCTTTTTTTGGACCGTTATCGTCTTTTTGAGAGTTTGGCTCATCTTCGTTGTACTCTATGGCATACCAAGGAAATCGCATTTCTTCCTCTGTTTTGTTTGGCTTTGGAATTGCCAATATATTGTCATCTATATCGACATTAAGTTCGTTTAATGGCCATATTTTTTTTATGATAGATTTTATTTCACTTCCGTCATCGCCAGGGTCGTAACATCCTGCACCACTGCAAGAGCCAAGCAGTAAACAAATTACAACTAAACTTACTGTAAAATTTGAGCTTGAATTAGCTTTTTTACTCATATAGAAAATGCAAACTATTTGTTTTTGATTTGAAGCGATGTAATCTAAGTATCTTTATTATATAAACTTGTTTTTATTTCTCAATTATTTAATAAAATTACTGAATAAAAAAGTTTATATAGTTTGACTAACTAATTAATAGTTATTTACCATATTTACCGATGTTAGTTATAAACTTACTTATTGCAATTAATGTACAAGCATATAAATGCAATTGGCAACTTAAACTTACTTATTAAAGTCTTGACAAAAAACTAAAAAAGCAACTAAAAAGCTGTTAGTGTGTATTTAACACATTGTGCGTCGAGCAGTTATTACTATGTCTTAAATATAATAATGTGACGGTATACTGTTTTAACTTTAAGTAATGCGGCAAAGCTCTGTTAAAATTTATAATTTATTAATAGAAATAGCTTACCTTATTATGGGTGTAGCTGTAAAATTAATATTATCTATCAACAACTATTGGACAGAGTAACAAACTAATTTAAGTTTATTACTCTTATTTACAATTTTTTAATCGTACTACAATAATATGAGTTTTTCAAAGATCGGTATGCAAGTAATCCCAGTTGGTGGTTGCAATGAAATTGGCATGAATATGACACTATACCACCATAATAATTGCTGGTTAATGGTTGATTGCGGTATTGGCTTTGCTGGAGAAGGAGAAGCCCCCGGTATTGACATTAAAGTGTTAGATCTAAAATTTTTAGAGGAAAAAAATATTAAATTGTCTGGCATAGTTATAACCCATGTACATGAAGACCATGTTGGCGGTGTTTGTTATTTATTAAATTATTTAAAATGTCCAATATATTCTACTGTTTTTGTTGCTAATTTTTTACGCAATAGGGCGCTTAGTTTAAAAATAGCCAGAGATTTAAATATAATTGAGATATTACCAACAAATCCTATTTTTCAAGTTGGCTCTTTTAGCGTTGAAATGGTTGGTTTAACTCATTCCATTGTTGAGTCTCGTGGTTTATATATAAAAGCAGATGGAGTAAAAACGTTTCATACTGGAGATTGGAAATTTGACCCGAATCCTGTTGTTGGCGAATTGTCGCAGAAAGATCGTTTAAAAGAGATTGGAGATGAAGGTCTAGATTTGTTAGTTTGTGATTCAACAAATGTTTTTAAACCAGGTCCAAGTGAAACAGAAGGTTCAATGGAGGACAGCTTGTTAAATCTTCTTAAGGGTGAAAAAAACAGAATTGTCATAGGTTTATTTTCGTCTAACATTGCCAGATTAACAACAATTGCAAAAATTGCTAAGGTTTTGAATAGAAAACTCGTTGCTGCTGGCACTTCTTTGCATAAAATTATTGGCATTGCTGTAAAAAGTGGTTATCTTACAGATCTAGACTATGTTGATTTAAAACAGGCCCGAGATATTCCTCGGGATGAAATATTGCTAGTTGCTACCGGTTGCCAAGGTGAACCAATGGCGACTATATCTAAATTAGCAAGTTGTCAACATCCATTATTAAAGCTGTCTACTGGCGATATGGTTGTTTTGTCTTCTAAAATTATACCTGTTAACCATAATAGAATTTTAAAAATGGTAGACACGTTTATTACGAAGGGGATTAACGTTATAACCGAAAAAGATGCTTTTGTTCATGTTTCTGGTCACCCTAACGCATTGGAACTTAAAGAAATGTACTCTCTTTTAAGACCTACTAACGCACTTCCTGTACATGGCAATCCTTTATTGCTAAGAGAGCATTGCAGATTAGCTACAGAATCTTTTGGCGCCGCTAAATCTCATTTTACATCTGATGGCTCTGTGTTCTCGGTTAATAAATCTGGAGAAATGACAGAGATTGACAAAATGAAAGTTTACGAACTTGGTGTTGATGGTTATATTTTAAGACCTTTGGACAGCATCGTAATGAAGGAGCGTAAAAAAATAGAACAAGCAGGCTCGATTTCTTGTTTTGTTTCTATAGATTCAAGCGGTAGGTTGTTTCATGATCCTAGTATTTTATCTGCCGGTTTGTTAGACGAAGAAGAGGATCTAGATTTAATTGATGAAATTATTGGCTTAGTTATAAAGTTAATTCAACGGTGTAGTTACGATTTTAGCTCTGATGCGAGCCAAAGTAACAAACAAAAGCTTAGCTCAGATATTTCTCGCAGAATACTACAGCATGTTAGGCATTTTACTAACAAAAGCCCATTGGTTAAGACGTCTATAACCATTGTGTAGGTATTATTGTTTTTGTATTCCCTCGGTTAGATTTTAGTATTATTTGTTAACTAATATATTAATGTGCATTTTGGCATGTATTATGTATTTAATTTTAATTTTAGTATTTGTTTAACCCTCGTCGAGGGTATAATTTTATATATGGAGATGGATTTTTTGCCTTACTATTGCTATTTTGCAATAATACTTGACAATTAGTTATTGTGTCGGTACTAGTTTTTATATCCTGTTTACTATGGTTTTATAACATTATAGTAGTATAATTATGTCAGAATTTAATTACAAACTTGAGGTCGAGCCAAGAAATGCTTTTGGTAAGGTTCTTGTCGCAAAGTTGAGGTTGAGCGGTTTTATTCCCGCTGTTGTGTATTCTAGGTTTGAGAAAGGTAAATCTGATAACATTAGCATTTTGGCCTCTGATGCCAATATGGTTGTTAGCGATTATCAGGCTAAGTCCCGTTTATTAGAGCTAGTTCTTGATGGAAAGGTAAGAAAGGTACTTTTGAAATCGGTTGATTTTGACCCAGTTACCGATTTACCGGTACATTTTGATTTTATGGAAGTTGAACTTGGTGACGTTGTTACTGTTTCTCTACCTGTTAGGGTTATCCATGCAGATAAGTCTGTTGGGGTAAAGCGTGGTGGAGATATAATCATTCTTCGGTATAATGTTCCTGTCGCAATTAAGGTTTCCAAAAATCCGTCAGAGATATTGGTTGACGTTGCTGATTCTGTGATAGGTAGCAGATATAAGTTATCCAATGCTATAGTGCCAGAAGATGCAGTTATAGGTCAGGATTTACTTATTGTGAAAGTTGTTGGTCGTAGGTCTGGCGCCAAGGTTGGCAACGATGAAGCAGGAGGTGATCCTGCTGATAAGCAGAATGAATCTACAGAACAGAAGAGTTCTTAGTTTTACTGCTTGGTTGGCTGTTTATCGGTACAACTATGGTGGCTGTAGCTTAGTGGGAGAGCTCTAGATTGTGGTTCTAGAAGGCGCCAGTTCGAATCTGGTCAGCCACCCCACCAATTTGTTGTTTTATTTTTTATCTTTAGCTATATATAGTGTGTCTGTGTGCTGTGTTAGTAAAATACTTAGTGGTAGCGATATGCGTGCGTTATGTACGTTTATTTGTTACTCTGGTAAAAAAGCAATGGTATTGCTTTTAGTTTTTCAGTTATCAGGGTGTGGTTTTGTCCATAACGTGGCAAAACTAACTAGATCTAATGCTGTTACGTACTCTCTTAGCGAGTTATACATTGATAATAGCGAACCTAGTAAAACTTCTATTTTAGTAAAGATTGTTGACATTGGCTGCTTTAAGGAGAAACAATTAGCAAATGTTAAGTTAGAATTAATAGATATAATAAAGGGAATGGGTTATAATATTGTTGATTCCATCTCTGATGCAAACATGATAATCACTCTATCCTTTAAGAATTTTAGCCAGATATCTGATAAAATGTTAAACAGTGTAGAGAAATATGTTCATTATAAAGAGATTACTGGTTCTATTGTAACGTCTCATGACAAGATGATACCAAACGATGTTAAACTTGCCATGGCTGGTAATGGTGTTTCTGTTTCTAGTTCATCCGGTAATACTGCTTATTCTGGTACTGTTGGTTTTTTCACAAGGTTATTACAGCGCGATTTTAGCAGTGGCTTGGCATTAGGTATGTTAGGTAGTTTTTTAATTGCAGGTTCTAACCCTGTTACTTTAATTTTAGGCGCTGCCGTTGGTGCTGTTATTACAGTTTTATTACAGATTATAACAATTACAAAAAGCTATAGTGGATCTGTGAGTATTAGAATTTCAAAAAGGTGTGAGAAGTACGATGTGAAAAGAAAATTCTTAACATTTGAATCGTCAAATATTATAAGAGAGTCTTTTTTAGAATCAAAGCATGATTGGGTTGATTATGATTCTGATTTACTAATTGTTGTTAATTCCCCATTAACAATGAATAGAGGCAGAAAACTATTTACAGAACAATCTATTAACTCTATTAAGAGTATATTATCACATTAATTAAATAGGTTTTTGCCATATTGCTACCAATTGTGTTTAAGTTATATTTTAATTAAAACTAGTTGAGGTTATTTTTATACAATTTGCCTTGTACGGTGCTATTTTGTATAAAATAGCAGTTATATATTTAAGCTTAATTATGCATAATCACTATAAACAGCTATATCTTTGTTAAAAGGTTTAAAGGTTTTGCCAGATTCCAAAAATTATTCCAGAACCTCTTTGATATCCCGATTGTGGCAATAAGTTTACATTACTACCTGCATCAAATACCAAACCAACAACAAGAGATGTATTTTTTGTTATGTGCGTTGCCACGTTAATGGTAAATATACCTATATGATAGGAAGTAATTTCTGTATCCATCCCTGATTGCGTATATAGATGAAATATTTTTCTAAATTGTAATATTATCGATATATCGCTAAGATGCACACCAATTCCGGCCTCAATTCTTATTTCGTCAAATGGAAGAAGTAGTCTATTTCTGTAGGCCGCTGATATATAAAAGAAGGCTCCTTCTGATTGTGTTACGCCCGGTATTCCGACTTGTGAGTCGTGTAGACTAAAACCTAAACTCGCTTGTATTTGAAAATCGGATTGCGATTGGTAGTTAAATAGCATATTTCCAAGTTCGTTTTTTTTATATATTGCTGGCGCTTTTAGTCTTGGCTCTATAGTAAAAACTACTCCTTTGTAATTAAAGATTTTTTGCTTGTAGTATAGTTCTGTTATTGGTATCCCAATTGTGGTTTCTTTCATTAAAATATTATTAGCTGTTCCGTAAAGAGAGGAGAAGATATCTACCCCAACTGTGCCCGTTTTAAACAATCCGTATTCTACAATCAAATTATGATGTAGCCCCAATAAATACGGCTCATCATTCGGGTTAATGTCTTTAATAAATTCTTTTGTCATAATAAAATTATTTATTATTTGGAAGGAGCCTTTCTTTTGTACCCAAGTATTTGCTTTGGTGTAATTATTTTTACAAGCTAGAGTTGTAAAAATAATACAATATATACTAATATATGTAACTAATCTTATAGTGCGCAGATAGTTTGTTATCAAATTTGTTTTTTGATTTGTTTTTGGTTGTTAATCGTGTCTGGTTCTATGCAGACCGTTTAATCTTATTTTAAATATAGCCGTTTTCCCCTGATTAGGAGCATCTGGATTTTCATCTTCTAACTGGCAAGTAATTAATTGCCTTTCTCTTGATTTTAAAGAAGAAATTTTTGGATCTGTTTTATTTCTTGGATGGTTAGGGAATATCATTTCTAATTCGATTGTGTCAAAGTCACTATGCTCAACAATTATATGTATGTGAGGCGTTCTAAGACCATAAAACCCTGGCATAATTGTTGTAAATACATAATGACCGGTATTATCAGTTACACAATAGCCAGCCGATAGAAAATCGGGGTCATGCTTATTGTAGTCATCTTTATCTACTAGATAATTATAGTAACCAAAATGATTTGCCTGCCATATTTTAATTTTTACATTTTCTATTGGCGCGTCAGCTAAGTCAACTACTTTACCATATATTACCAAAGGCTCACCTTTTGCTAAAAAGGGACTTCCGTTTTTTCTTCGTAAATTATTTGTTGTTGGAAAAGATAACGGTTTTGCGTGTTTATCTTTATAATTATTTGACGTTAAATAGCCTATGTTATATAGTATAATTTCTGGGGCTGTACCGTAAGTATTTTTATTGGTAACAAAAAAAGACAGGGTTAGTAATGCTATTATCTTGCTAAATTGCATACTAATGTAAATTAACAAATGCTAGTATATTTTTATACCACTTTATTAACTATGCAGTACGTAAATTGCAAGTTTAATTATATTAGGTAATTCTTTTTAAGCTAAATATTAAGTCTTGTTTTGCTATTTCTTTATTAATAAGAGCCTTTTTTAAGGGCTTTGTTTTATATGCGTTAAGTTTGTCATGAAATAAAAAAAGCTTTCTATGATTTGGCTTAATTTTAAGCACAACTTTATCTCCAATACCTATTCTAAGTAGTGCTTGTTCAATTTGTATTGGTATTTGACCGTTACCAATGTTTATATTTTTTATTTGTCCATTAGTAACCTTTTTACCGTCTATTGTTTTTATATCATATTTTAGTGAAATAATTTCGTTACATTTAGTTTTATATTTATTCTTTGCTGATATATATAGAATAATTGGCGGTTCTGTTATTACTTGGGGCATTACGTCTTTTATTTCTACAGACTGACAAGTAATCTCGGATGACAGTAGAATAGATTTAGTTTTAGGTATATTTTTACAAGCATATATTACATCTCCTTTTCTTGCGTATGGTATTTCATTTTGTAGTTCCTCAAATATACCATGCTGCTGCTGTCCAGATATAAATAGTAGTATTTTTTCTGCTGATTTTACATTGTGGCCTGTATTATGTATTGGTGCAGAATTTATTTGATCAAGTGTTTCCTCTTTAAATTTTACTTTTAATTGCGTTCCGCAAAAAGCAATTGGCTCTTGTAACGATGGCTCTTCTTGGTATATTATAAAAGCTTTATTGTACATGTATAGATGATAGTCGACGGTTTTCATAAAAGGCATGTTTTCCCCAACAAAAAGTTGTTGATCTTGAACTATAATTTGCTGGGTATTGTTTTGTAATAAATTGTTATCCGCTTGTGAGGTTTGTAACATTTGCTCTAATAAGTCTCTCTTATTATAAGATGTAAAAATTAAAAACATCACCGCAAGCATTTTTCCTACTCTATGTCTATTTTTGTGAAAACCTCCGTTACACATTTTGTTGTTTGTTTAACTTATGATATTTAGTTATATTTAAATATAATTTTATAGTTAATTTAATGAACGTAATAGATCGTTTAATGCAACTTTATTACGAGATTGAAGATCTACTTTTTTTACAATTATTGCGGCAGACATATTTACGTTAGGATATTTTTGAGAAGGCACAGAGCCAGATACCACTACAGAGCCAGCTGGGATAATTCCAAAAGATACATTTCCGGTTTCTCTGTCTACAATTCTGGTTGATGCACTAATTGAAACACCGTTTGATATAACACTACCTTTCTCAACGATAACGCCTTCAACAATCTGGCTACCAGCGCCAATAAAACAATCATCTTCTATAATAACGGGGTTTTGGTTTACTGGCTCAAGTACACCGCCAATACTTGCATTACTTGACACATGACACCGTTTGCCAATCTGCGCACAACTCCCAATTGTTGACCAAATATCTATCATTGTTTCATTTCCTATATATGCACCTATGTTAACAAAAGAAGGCATTATAACGCAGCTCTTACCAATGTAAGAACCGTTTCTAATAAAAGATCCAGGTACGGCTCTAATTTGTTTATTTATAAATTGTTCTTCAGACCAATTATTTGTTTTTAAGTCTACTATATCGTACCAAGTTATACTGCCTTTTGACGTTGGTATTTTTACTAGTTGGCTATTGTTTGTTTTGAAAGATAACAATATTGCTTTTTTTACCCACTGGTTTGTTTGCCATTTATCGTTTATTTTTTCCGCCACTCTAATACTGCCATCGTTTAGTTTGTTAATAACAAAATCTATAGTTTTTTTTATTTCTGGCTTTGTTGTGTCTAGTTTGTTTTGCAATAAAAGATTCCAACTGTCTTCTATTGTTTTACTTATTTCTGCTATTTTTATATTGGTGTCGTTTGTCATTCTGGCTGATTATTAAATGATTTTAAACGCAGGCTATCTTGTTTGCAATATCGCGATTATTGATATTAAAGTTGTTATTTGTCAAGATACTTAATTTTACCAGTTATATTTTATTGTCCATTACCCTTTTATTTTGTTTAAGCATGGATATAGGTAACTAAGTAATTCGTATGTTATCGTGTTTTATAAAGTTTGTAAGATGTTTTATAGTGTATTGAGAAATAGAAATCTACGCAACTTGCTAGGTTTTTCGTTTTTTGCCGATTTAATGGTTTTCTACCCATTTTATAATTCTATGTTTATTAATAGCGGTTTGCGTATTAATGACATACTAACATTATTAGCTGTAATGCAAATTGGCAAAATACTATTTGATTTGCCAGTTGGTTTAATTGCCGATTTGTTCGATCGGAAATATATTTTTCTATGGTTACCAATATTACGATTTATTATGTTAGCGCTTTGGATTCTATTTTATAGTAAGTGGTCTTTTATGTTAGGAATGTTTTTATTTGGCGCGTCTATTAGTTGCTTATTTGGTAATATTGAGTCGTATGCTTATGATTTTTTGAAAACAGATAATTTTGTATACGATTTAGATTCAAACAATGACTCCGATAAATCTTCTATAAAAAAAAGTTATTTATCGCCAAAAGAAAAACAAAGAAATAACTTTGCAAGCTTTATTAGTTTATTATATATTGTGCAAAATGGGTCTATATCTGTTGCTAGTTTATTAGGTTATTTATTATTTAACCATATTGGCTATAAAGGGATTCTTCTAGTAAGTGCCTTTTTTTGTTTAATTGCTTTTTATTTTGCTACTTTATCTTTACAGTATAAACCTTCACAACAAAAACCTTCACAACAAAATACAAATAGCAGGTGCGTTAATTATTCATTAATGCATAGGTTACGTTTAAATTTTATTTCTTCTGTAAAGGTTATATTTAACAATATTAATATATTTAGTGTAAATTATTTTAATATTTTTAACAACCTGTATCGTATCTTAAAAGATGCAAAAGAGCTTCTTCAGGGTGCTGTTGCACAAATTGTAAAAAATACCGTCTTAAGGTATACTCTTTTATGGTTTTTAGTACATACAGCATTGTATATTTTTATGATAGATTTTCATTCTATTACTATGCTAAATATGGGTTTAGAGTCGCATAATGTTGCCATTATTATTTCTATTTTGACGCTTATAAAATTTTTTGTCAATACACTTGTGCCAAGGTTGTCTAGGTGTTTTAGTTTTAAAAATATTTTATTAGTTGACGGTATTGGTCTTATGCTGTTGTTTTTTTCTAGCCTTTTAGGCAATGTTAGTTTAATAGTTGCAATATTTGTTTTTTTAATACTTTTTTCTTTCTCTGATATTGCAATTATTTCTTTAATTCAAGAAGAGCTTGAATCAGAACATAGAACAGTTGTTATGTCTGGTGTAGGTGTAATTATTTCTTTATTTGTAATTATCTTCCAACAGTTAGCAATAAGAAAATACAACTTTATGTTTAACCTTGCACCTAGTATTGCAGGGAGTGAAAAAAGCGCTAGTGGTGCACCAATTGTGTTTATATTCTCAATATTAGTTTTGCTTTATAGCGCTGCGAAAGTAGGACTTTTACATAAACATAAAAACCATAGAATTTTAACAAAGGTAAATGGCGTAAGTAAACAAAATAAACACACTGTTTAACATAGCGTATACATTGCTTAAATGGTGCCGATTTGGGTATTATATTCTAGACGGTATGTTGCTTTTTTCCGTTCCTTTTTTTTGTTCATTTTTAGCGAACGACATTACCTTATTTTTATTTTGCGATTTATTTATAGGTTTTGCTATTGCACTGGTGTTATGTTTTATGTTATCTTTTTGCATTTCGGTTTCTACAGCTATTATTTTAGATTTCACTTTTTGCGTTATATGCGTGATTTTTTTAATCGCAGAAGATATTAAACGTGAACTTTTTTCCTCGCTTAATAGCTGTGCGGAAGAATACAGTTCTGTTCTTGGAGTCTGTTTGTTATCTGTTATATTGGTGTTATCTTTTAAAGTTGCACTGTTTGCAACTTGACCTTGTGTTTTTACTATATTGCTTGGTTTACGCAAAGCTTGTGGCATTAATGGTTGGTATTTTTTATCAATCATAAATATATATTATAAAACGTTATATAATAACAAAATAGCTTTACTAAGGTAGTGTGTATAATTTGGACGGTAAGTTGTCAAGAAATTTTACCATAAATAATTAGTATAGTAGAATTTGTTGGGCTGCTAAAAAGGGTATTTTTAGATATTTTTTAGCAAAATTAATATTTTATATTATCTTCTTGACTGTAACCTTCTCAAGGTCTTGAGTATTTTACGGATCTCCTTTTAGCTATTTGGGGTGAACTTAGCTTTGTAAGGCGCCCCTTTTTAAATCTTATATTCTTGTACCATGTCTTCTTCTAAACGTGTATTTTTACATTATAACGATTTGCCAGATAATGTTGAATTAAAGGGCGACATTGCTGTCGACACAGAGGCTATGGGTTTGCAAATACATAGGGATCGTTTGTGCTTAGTGCAAATTTGCGACTCAGAAAAGAATGTTCATCTTGTTGCTTTTGAAAATGGCAATAATTACTTAGCTACTAATTTGAAGTCATGTTTTGAAGACAAAAGTAGACAGAAGATATTTCATTATGCTAGGTTTGATGTGGCAATTATAAAACATTATTTAGGTGTTAATGTCTCTAATATTTTTTGCACAAAAATAGCATCAAAACTTGTTAGAACTTATACAGATTATCATGGTTTAAGGTCGATTGTCAACGAACTACTAGGCGTTGATTTGCGTAAAGACCAGCAATGTACATATTGGGGCGCACAACAGATAACAGAGGCGCAAAAGCATTACGCAGCTAACGATGTTATCTATTTACATGCTATAAGAAGTAAACTACAAGTGATGCTAAAGAGAGAAGGGAGAGTTGATATTGCGCAAAGCTATTTTGATTTTTTAGATACAATTGTTGATATAGATTTACAGGGGTTTCGTGGTGATATCTTTTCACACTAACTTAATGTTATTGCTGTGCATATGCCTCGTTATATTTTAATTGACACAGAGACAACTGGTTTAAGATGGGATGAAGGTCATCGTGTTTTTGAAATTGGAATGGTTGAAACTTTGGATCTAAAAACTATTTCTAGGGAAATAAATATTCCTTTAAATCCCGATCATAAACTTTCCGAAGAGTCGATGATGATTTGCAAAGTTACGGATCATAAGCTTGCACAATACAAATTTTTTGCAGATGAAGCAGACAAGTTTTTAAATTTTATTTATAAAGGGCATACAGATGACGATCCTACCATTTTAATTGCTCACAATGCTAAATTTGATATTGGTTTTCTAAATAATGAATTATCTTTATGTAATAAAAGTAATTTGTCTGATTTTCAAATATTAGATACTGTAAAGATAGCAAAAAAGCTTTACCCTGGTAGACCTGCAAGTTTGAATGAATTATGTAAAAGATTTAAAATTGACCTAAATGAGCGTGACGAAAAGGGTCATGGTGCTTTGCTAGATGTAAAACTGCTGTACAAGATATTTCTTTTCTTAATTGATGGTAAAACTCATGATGAGATTGTAAATTTTAACAAGGAAGTGGAAGACTTTGTTGGCTTTAAAAAGAGAATAAAACCTTTAACTAAGAGGGTTTTTAAAAATATTATATTTGATGAAAAAATGCATTTGGATGTTTTAGAAAAAATTAAGTGCCAAAATGTTTGGTAAATTGTTACAATTAATTTTTATAAAAATAATTTACTGTTATTAACAGTTTTTTGTTTATCAACTAAATAGTATTATAAAAAAATTTACATTGGCGGAAGGCAAAAAACCATTGCAGAAGTAAGGTTTTTATATTGTCAATTGCTTTCTTTTGCTAATTTTGCACTAAATAACTTTTGTAAGAATTACCAAAATATTTAAATTAGTGGTCTTTTTAACTTTAGTACAAACCTATGTTTGTAAATATTTATAATTTATAAAATAAACCCCAAGTTGATTTACACAAGATGGCACTGTGTTGTTGCTACGGCTCTATAGCCTAGGGTTGTAGCACGTAAAAGCCTTGGAGGGTTGTTTTAAAGCACAAAAGCGTAACTAACCAAGAATAATATATTACCCAATAGTTTTGTTATTAATGGTTTTAGTTTGCCATAATGCGACACAACGTTAAGTAAGTTATTATGATAAGATATTACCGCTGCAGCGTGTGGTGGGTGCACGTGGGATCGAACCACGGACAAACTGGTTAAAAGCCAACTACTCTACCACTGAGTTATGCACCCGAAAACTGCAAAATTAACTTACGTACTATACTTTTAATAATCAAGCTATGTAGTATATATTTTAGCTTGATTTTCAAAAAAGTATATACTAGAGTTTTAATTGTTGCTTTACTTGGTTAAGCATACATTTTTTGCCCGGGTGGTGGAATGGTAGACACAGGGGACTTAAAATCCCCCGGGAGTAACTCCCGTAGCGGTTCAAGTCCGCTCTTGGGCACCATCTTTATTTGCTGTATTTTTAAGCTTTCTTAAAGGTAAGGTATCGCATTTATACTATTGTTTTAGTTTTAAACCTAAGTGTGTGTTTAATATATTGTTTATGCAATATTTAAATTTACAAAATTACTTGTTACTGTGTGTTTTAAGTGGCAAGTGGTTATAATTTTATCACCATATTGCTAGCATACTGTTTGTTTAGGTTATTTAAGTTATTCTTGCGTTTATAGTAAAAGTAATAAATAATTATTTTCTTATTGAGGGTAGTAAGTTTAAGAAACTTTTATTACAAAAAGACGGATGGGGTTATTTTTACGATACAGTGTTAGTTGTTAATAAAAGATTGGGGAGCTAAAAAACAATAAAGCAAAATAATTACTATAGAACTATAAAATATAAAAGTTGCTTACTGATATAAATTTAGCTTTACTTTAAAAAGGCGTCACAATTGTAACTGCGGTATATTTGCTGTTTTTTACATTACTTCGATAAAGATCTTTATAATTTTGGCACAACGGTTATGTATTATAAAAAATAGCAACAGTATTAATTATATTTATAATATATTTTTAATAGCCAATGGTTTGCTTATTGCTGTGTATATTTATTGTGCGGTAGCTATTAACAAATTAGCAATAGCACTGCAAGAGACGGTAATAACATATAGCGCAGAGAGTTTTGTATTTTTGCCGTATTTTGTGTTTATGTACTTTCTTTTTTACCTTCTTTTTTACCTCATTAAGTATTTAATTAATCCTAATTTAGGTCTAATTTAGAATTAGGCTAACTAAGTTTATATAGTATTATAAATACTCCTCGATTTTAATAGATACCAAATTCCAGTTTAGAAGCTCTTTACAGAATGTTTCTATATATTTTGCCCTTAGATTTTGATAGTCTAGGTAATAAGCGTGTTCCCAAACGTCTATTGTTAACAATGGTATTAAACCTTCGGTTAGCGGATTTTCTGCATTACTTGTTTGCGTCATATTTAATTTTAATGTTTTAGGATCTAAGCATATCCACGCCCAACCAGAGCCAAATTGTGAAATTGCAAGCTTGCTAAAATTGCCGATACAATCTTCCATTGATCCAAAACTATCGTTTATTAATTTTAATAGTTTGTCATTTGGTTGTCTTGAGTTTTCTGGTGACATTGAAAGCCAAAACATATTATGATTATAAAACTGCGCTGCGTTGTTAAATATACTTCTGTTTGCCTTATATTTGTAGGAATCTTGAATAACCTTTGTTAGCGGCATTTCGGCGTATTCTGTATTTGCAATTAACTTATTTAAATTATTTAAATACCCTGTATGGTGCTTTTTGTAATGATAAGAAACAGTTTGTTTTGACATATATGGCTCGAGAGCGGATATTGAATATGGTAAATCTTGCAACTTGAAAGACATAGTTTTTTGTATTTGAATTAGATTACGCCGATTGAGCGATATTTTTAGACTTACTTTTTATTAGTAAGTCGAATTTTACCAATATAGTAATTTACATATTAAATGCAATTGCGATTTAGCAGCTGTATACTATATAAGTTTGCATAAGTTAAGAATTATAGTTACCTTTGCAAAGTTATATATTAGCCAGTTGTTATGTTTTTTTGATAAAAAATATAAGCTAAAATATTTATATAAACTTAGTTACAATACCAACATATTGCAAACATTAACTAATAAAGTTATTGTGTTTGAAAGCGAAATTTACATAAATTTTATAAACTCCTAATAATTTTATTATTATGATAAAGTTATTAGCTTTGATAAATAAATACCATAATGGGGCTTTAAAATACCTTAGAGGGTGTATAACGGAATTAATACTAATTTTATTAGCGCTGTGAAACAATGGTGACTTGCTTTAAAAATATTGCTTGGCTGTAATAGTGTATTATTTTACTTTACTTGGCTTAATTAATGGAGCTAAAGACTTACATAAGTGATGCTATTTTAATATAGGTTATAGTAAATTAAATATATTTATATTGGTATAGTAACCATAGGGTTTTTTAGGTTTAAGTTTAAAATATAGGTTCAGCATTATGAGCTTGTGTTTTTAATCTATTATAATATCGCATGTATATATTTAGCTTTTATAATTGTAATATTGCCGCAGAGTAGTTTACTAGCCTAGTAAGCAGTAATTAAAGATTACGCTGTTATAAATTGTTTAAGTTTTTTACCTAATAGAGTATAATTATGGATGTAAAAACACAAAAGACAACGAGAGGCTTATTCGTCAACATCACAGTTTTACTTTTTTATTTTACTTTTTTAGTATTTGTATTATCTGCGTCTATTTTTTACTTTGTTCCTGTTGTTCTTACAACGACAATGGTTAAAATTAACAAGGGTGATGGACCTTGTAAAACATGTAACCAATTTTTACATAATCCTGCGTTTAAATATCCAAAATTTACTTGTTTATCTTTAAGAATTTACAGTCTCTTTGGCAAGTCTTATTTTGTTGCCAATCATACAATTGACAAAGATATGACGAGTTACCAAATTGTAAAAGCAATTCATACTTTAACATTACATAAAATATCTATTCCTGAAGGATTAACAGTTTATGAGGTTATGCAATTGTTAGACAAAGATAATTGTGTTACCAATAGCATTGTTGATAATGTCGAAGAGGGCAGTTTAATGCCAGATACATATTTGTTTACTTGTGGCACTAGTAAGGCTAAAATTATAAATATAATGAAAAATGCTATGGATGACTTTATAGAAGTTGAATGGGATAAGAGGGATAAAAATATTAACTATTTATACAGCGCTCGCGACGCTGTTATCCTTGCTTCTATTATTGAAAACGAGGCAAAGCTAGACGCTGAACGTCCTTTAATTGCTTCTGTGTTTGTAAATAGGTTATCAAAAAAAAATATGCGTTTGCAATCTTGCGCAACTGTTGTTTATTGCTTAACAAATGGTCGTGGTTTTAGCAATTTTAGACGAACTGTAACTTACGAAGATTTACAATTACATTGTCCTCATAATACTTATCGTAACGATGGTTTACCGCCAACGGCTATTTCTTCACCTAGTCGTAGCTCAATTTTAACTGTGTTACATCCAGTAAAAACAGACTACTTATTTTACGTTGTCGATAAAGATGGTGGGCATAGTTTTTCGTCTAGCTTTAATAAGCATATTGCCAATAAAAATAAAAAACATTAATTTGGTGTTAAATATTGTTATAATGTTTAGTAGTTTATAGAATTTATTATTAATATATAATGCCTAATAAATATGCGGGTATTCTTGAGTATGCTGGGTGTTATTTTTGCGGTATGCAATCGCAACAAGATTCTTTAACAGTTCAAGAGGTTACCCAAAGTGCATTATCACGTTTGTTTAACGAAAATATTATTATTAATTTTGCAGGTAGAACAGATTCTGGCGTCCACGCACTTGGTCAAGTTATAGATTTTTCTACACATAATATTAGGAGTGTTGACCAAATTTTAAGAGGTGCAAATTTTTACTTACCTAGAAAACAAATCTCCTTACTTAAGGTTAAAGAGGTGCCAATAGATTTTGATAGTAGATTTAACGCAAAAATGCGACACTATGTTTATAAAATTATAAATCGCCCTGTAGGTTTGTCCTTATATAGTGATACGCATCATTATATAAGAAAGAATATTGACATTGATTTACTTAAACTTGCTGGTGAGAAGTTGTTGGGTAAACATAATTTTACATCCTTTAGAAATCCTAAATGTGATAAAAACCCAGTTCGCACTTTATCTTTTTTTGATGTTAAAGTTGTTTATCAGCGTTCTTGTTTGCAAGAAAAAGAACTTCATATATATTTTTCTGCAAAGTCATTTTTACATAATATGGTTAGAAAAATGATGGGCGCAATTATTGAAGTTGGCATTGGTAATTGGCATCTTAACGATATAGACAAATTGTTAAATATTCATTTAGACTCAATCGCTTCAACGTTCTCAACCGCCCCAATAGCTCCAGCGAAGGGTTTGTATTTTCTTGGCGTTGATTATAATAATTTTGATGGTTTTTGTGACCATTAATGAGGCAAAAGTTATATGTTGTTTTGCAATTAATATGCTAAGTTGCGACGCTAGAGACTTATTTTTTATTTTTGTAATTGATGGCAACAATGTATAATTCTTTAGAGTTTTTTCTAGATGCGGTTGGTTTAAATGGTTTTACCAGCTTAAAGTTTTTTCTTAGATCCGGTAATGCCAATCTTACACCATCTCCTTCAAGCACTTTATAAACCAAACTTCCATTTACCGATAGGTGTTTTTTAGCAAATTCTATTACTTGCTGGGATAACTCTTCTATTGCTAATTGGTCTGCTATACCACACCCTATTGTATTTGGCGCCATATCGCTTAATATTAAATTAATTTTGCCATTACTTAAATTTAATACTTTTTGTTGCACATTTTTGCTTGTAAAGTCCCCTTGTATTTGGTGTATATTTTTTTGACCTTTCTGAGGTTGAAAAATCATTTCTAATAAATCTATACTAATTAATTTAGATTTTACGTTCTCAATCTTGTCCCATATAATTTGGCTCCAACTACCTGGCGCTGCTCCTATCTCAACAACATTCATAGGCTTAGAAAAAAGTTTATATTTATCGTTAATCTCGATTATTTTGTATGCCGCTCTTGATATAAAATTGTCTATTCTTGCTTGCTGAACAAAAGGGTCGTTTATATGCCTTTTAACCCATTTTTTAGATGATTCTTTTAATTTTTTATTTGCAACTTTGGTTATTTTAGCCTTGTGGCTAGACTGAATTTTATGCATATCTGTTTGACCAGACTTATTTTTTTTTGATTTGGTTGATTTAATAATAAGGTGATATTGCATTTGTAATTATAAGGTTATTTTGTTTGTTATTATATAGCTTTTGCGTATATTATGTTAATTATAATAATGTTATACTTTGCACAGAACAAGATTAAGTACGTTATATATAAATATGTAGCCAATTAATAGTGGAACTTAAATTGTACGGTTCTCCACTCTTTGTATTCTATTTGTTGCATGTTTTTCAGTGGTGTGCATTGGGATAAGGCTTTTATTGCATCTTTAGCTATCATTTTTCTAACACGAGTTTCTGCTCTTCCGGTAGTTATCGTTTCTTCTACTTCTAGTGCCGTAACAAGGTTGCCAGTTTTATCAAATTCTGCAACTACAGACACTGTGCCACGGAATTTATTATCACCGTATTGTTGGTAATTTTGCCAGCATTTAACAATTTGTCGCAATATCTTATATTCGATAGACGAGACGCTATTTATATTATTTTTTACTGAGTAATCTGCAAACAAACTTGATAATGAATTTGCAAGATCTTTTTTATCTTTCCGTTCATCTTCGTTTATGTTTTCTGTCATGTTGTCAGATATTCTTGTGCCTTCTATGCTGCCAACGTCATCTTTTGCTTGATCTTGCTGTATATCTTTGTTGTCAGTTGCATTAGTTGCGTCAGTTTCTTCTTCATATTTTTGTTCCGCCATTACTATGTCAACATTGTCATCTTGTTGTTCCCGCAGTTCTGTTGCTTCTTCGTTTAGTAGTTCTTCCAATTGTTCTGCTTCTTCATATTTTTGTTCATTATCTTTTATATCTTCAGTTTCATCTACTATTTGTTTAATAATGTCATCTTTTACATCTTCAGTTTTATCTACTATTTGTTTAATAATGTTATCTTTTGTTATATTACTGTCTGTTTTGCTATTTTCTACAACGTTTCGCACAACCATTGGAATGATTATTGATGAACTAGGTTTGGTCTCATTAACATCTTTAAGGTGTTTTTTATCTACTATATGAAGCTCATTATGTTTGTTATTATCCAGTGCAATAGTTTTGTTTATTTGTTTAGTTTGCCCTGTTTCACTATTGCTTACCTTAGGGTTGTATTTTTGTAGTATGTCTTGATTTTTTATTTCTGCTAAAATTGCTTCATATTCCTCTACGGACATAGTTGTTGCCTTTATTAAGGTTGTGTTTATTTGTTCTTTATTATCTATTGCAATAACGCCTATTATACTTAAGTATATTATACCCGTGTGTAGCAAAATAGACAGCATCAACCCAGACACTTGATTGCCGTCTAGTGTTTTTACAGATATTTGATTAACTCCTGCCATACGGGACGATATTAATATTATTTACTATTATAAGGCTCTGTTACAAGTATTGTATTATTATACCCTCCATTTTGTATTTCTTCTATTAACATAACAACATTACCGTAAGTGTTTTTCCTGTCTGACCTAATAAAAATAGGGACTGTATTCTTGTTACCGGTATGTTTTTTTATTTCTTGCAGAAGGTGGTTTGGCATTACTTTAATGTCATTTACAAATAAATGTCCATTATTTGAATACGTAACAGTTACAGGATTTAACGCGGCAAGGCGAGATACGCTTTTCTCTTGATTGCTGTTTGGAATACTTACATCTATTCCGGACATTGCAGATGGTGCAACGGATATAAACACAATTAATAATACAAGACATATGTCCATAAATGGCATCATATTTATATCGGGACCATTTTTATACTTTTTTGATCTTCCTCTTCTTTCTAAAATATTTAGCATTTCAAGCAACTTTTAACAAAAGATATAATAAAGAATATTAAAAATCTCCCTCTTCGGGATTTTTCTGTTCTATAGGGTAATAGTCTAGCTCTCTAGATAATACGACAAACAAGTCCGTCCTAAAGGCGTTTATTTTTTGAATACACTTTGCTACTTTGCTACTAAGGATGCTATATATAAATACCCCACATATTGCAACAAATATACCTATAGCTGTTGTAATAAGCGCTTCTGCAATACCTGGCGCTATTGTGTTTAGCGTTACAGTTAAAGAGCCTGCAATTGCTTTAAATGTATTCATGATTCCCCAAACTGTTCCAAATAAACCAAAAAATGGGGCAAGAGATGTTATAGTTGAAACAGATTCTATTTCGTCTATTAGATCTGCTTCTATTTTGTCGATAGCTTGGCTTGTTACTGCTGCTATTCTGTTTCTTAATGCATCTTTAGCGGAATGATCTGATAAAACTTTATTTTGTTGAGATGTTATCCATTCTTCCATTGCGGACGTAAATATTTTACCCATATAGTGAGCTAGGCGGTTATGATTTTTTGTATAAAATTCCTCTAACATTATGCCTGACCAAAATTTTTTCTCAAAAGCTTTCATTTTGTTTGCCGCCTTTTTAAATTGCCTTATCTTTGCGAAAAAAATAGACCAAATAAATATTGACATTCCTGCTAAACTTAAAACTATAAGCTGTATAATTATGTCGGTTTTTGAAATAATATTACCAATAGAAGAGATGATGCTCATTGATATTATAATTAATAAATTAACAAATCACAATAGACATATTGCGTGCTTAAGTATTTAGCTTGTTAAACTTCCAATGTCAAGAAGTTGTATTTAATCAAAGTGTATTATCTTCTCTTTTGCGTAACACGCAAGTAATTCTAGTCACTCTTTTTAATTTTATAATTAGCATTATTGGTAAATATATTAGACTGTATTAACGTAATTACATAGCTAAAGTCTTTAATATTATCTACTGCTGTTTGTTAGACCTGCGTTAAGGGTGGTAAATATTATGACAAGTTCACGGCAAGAATTACTTTAGTTTTTTATTTTTACACCTATAAGATGTATAAAAGCTATAAAATATTTAACTATTTGTTAATAAATTTATTAAAATGTAGTTGTTTGGTGATATTTTTGATAAATTACTGACCGTATATTATATAAAACCGCTTATTTTGTAATAAATACACCTTAATTGTAAGGTGTTGTTATAGTAATTTTATTACGCAACTTAACCAAATTTTAACGGCGCTATCTTTTTAAAAGTAAATATTTTTTTGTTCGTCTTTCTTATTAAAACACATTTTGTGCCAGATAACCATTAAATGCCTTATAATTTGCATTTATAAATATTGCGTAAATTAGCAAACCATTAAGTAAAAAAATATTTACAAACTACAGCTGGCTTTGGTAATATTTTTTATTTTAATACTTTTTTATAATATTAGCTGATGTTTTTTAAAAAAATATTAAAGTTAACAACCAAAAAAACAAAACAGATGCCTTTATGTAAAAAATAAATCTTACACAAAGGCGGTATCGCCAAGCGTTATTTATCTTTTTATTTTTGCTTATATTGGTTTATAATAAATATACAGGTTAACTATTTTAGTTGGTTAGCTGGTATGCGAGCCATAACTGCTTACGGTATAGCCGTGCTAACTGATTATATTTGCTACATTGTTTTGCATATAGATGGTGTTTCTATTACAAGAAACGGCAATCATTGTTTTACTAGTTGGAAGGTTTAAAAAGATTATAACTAAGCATATGTAAAACTATTACTTTTTTAATTTATTGTTGCCTTTGATTTTTTTTGTTTTATTATTAGATTAATCGTTAGCGTTGGCATTAATTTAATTAACATATTTCCCATGTTGCTTGACAATATTAAAAAAGTATACCAAAAGCCACTTGTTTTTTTGGCTGTTGTTAATTTTACAACCATTATTGGTATTTTAGGTGCAAACCTTGCAACTTTTTTTGGATACGAGCCATGCATGTTATGCCATATACAGCGGTTTATTTCTTTCAGTATAGCAATTTTAAGCTCTTTAACTTTTGTTATGTACGGTATAACTGGTAACAAAAAACAAGTATCCTTTTTTGCAGTTTTTATTTGTTATAATGCAATTGTTTCTCATTTGTTTGCTTGGTACCAATTGCTTGTCGAAAAAGGCACAATTCCGTTACCGTCAGTATGCCGGTATGGCAATTTAAACAGTATTGTAGGTATAAGTGTGCAAGATTTACTACAAAAAAAAGTTGCCGCTCCATGTAATAAACCAGAATACATAATGGGCTTTTCTATTGCAGAAATAGCACTAATAGGGACTGGCTTGGTTTCTATATTAGCGGTTTTATTTTTATTTAACTATGGCAAAGATAGATTAAACAGAATTAAGAATTAACGTTAAAATCAAATAAGCACTTTTGTAATATAAGTTTTTACATTGTATTGCGCTATTGTTGGTTGTTAATAATGGTCTTTATTGTCCTTATACAAAACTGAGAAACTTCTTATTTATTCCTGTGCTAGGCCTTATATAGTTTTTGTGTTATTTATTTTTTAACAGATAATTAGCGTTTAGCAATTTTGGTACACTTGTGTAAATAAGTTACATTTGCAACAGCAATAAAGATGGTAAAAAATAAAGCATATACAGTATTTACAACTAAAACTTAGTATACATTTAGCGATACTTTACTTGTGTTATAGCATTGTATAATTAACGTGGTGACTTTCTACAGCTTGTTATGCAACGTTGTATTACAGGATGTTTAGTTATAAGTTTGTTATACCGTTCCAGATAATATTATATCTGTTAAGTATGGCATAATAACAATTAAACAACACAGTATACCCATAACAATTAATATACCAATTGGCAATTCTACTTGAAAATGTGTCGTTCTATGTTTTTTTGGTATAAAAAGAAAATTATATAGTATGTCAAAAACGTAATAAGCGCTAAGAAAACTCGCTATTATAACCATAGCGACAAGTGCGTATTCTCCGCTTTCTAATAATGTGCTAAAAATATTATATTTTGCATGAAAGCCAATTGTTGGCGGTAGGCCTAACACCGATAAACAACTTAACATAACAGCAAAAGACACTACGGGAGATTTGCGCCAGATAGAGCTTATGCTTTTAAGTTGGTAATTTCCATACACGGTATATGCTGCCCCAGTTGCAAAGAATAGTGTTATCTTGCCAACACTGTGTGCTACCAACTGTACAAGCCCTGCTTTTATACTGGTTTTTGTTAATATACTAAACATTAACAAAGAATAACCTAACTGACTAATTGTTGAATACGCTAGCCTTTCTTTTAAATTAGACGTCATAATTGCTTTAGATATTGCAATAAAAATTGTTATTAACGACACTATTGTGAATAAATTTATATTATTTATTTTGTACAGCTGAATTGATAGCAACTCTGAACCAAACACGCCTGTTATACTTTGTAAGATTACAAATAGGCCACTTTTAACAACAATAACTGTATGTATTATTGCACTAACAGGCGCTGGCGCTATCATTGCTTTTAATAACCAGTTACCAAGCGGAAAAATTGCAGTTTTTGCTATTCCAAATAGTATACAGAAAAACAATATATTAATACTTAGTTGCGACAAGTTCGCGCTATGTAAAATACCTAATGTTGAAAATGACAACGTACCAACGGCACTATGTATTATTATTAAAGCTGGTACAACAAATATTGTTGATGAGCCTATTAAATATGATAAGTATTGTTTACCAACTAATCTAGATTGTTTACTCATTGGATATATTACCAATGGGTAAGTTGTTACTGTGATTAACTCATAAAATATAAAACTTGTTACTAGGTTGTTAGATATTGCTATTGCGAAACATGCAAATATTGCAATATGTAAAAATGCCAGAATTTTTTTTGGAAAGGGTTCTTTTTGTGCGTTAAAATATGAAAGTGTATAGATAATTGATATTGGATACAATGTTGATACCAAACCAAGAAATACTAAACCATATTGATTAGTTAAAAAAGAGTATTTAACGCTATGAAGCACATACGGAATTGATACCTGAATTCGCATTTTGCTTACCGTTAACACGTATATTGTGATTGTTGCGCATAACCATGTTAGAATTGACAAAACAATTGTGGCAATGTCGATGTACTTAGAATATTTTTTATTACTGTATAAGCAAGATAGCATTGCCGATAGTAATGGAAAAATAAAAATTAATACGAAACCAAATATCAACATATAAGTATAATAACTTAATTTTTAAATAGATTAATACCGTTTACAATATACTAATTATATTGATAACTTACAAGATTAAAGGGGACAAAATAATATTGTTTATTGCCGTGATTTATTAAATTTACTTATAGCTTTGTTTTTGCACCTTCCTCTATTAGCTTAGTAAACAATGGATGTGGTTTAAAAGGGTTGCTTTTAAATTCTGGATGATACTGGACGCCTATAAAAAAAGGATGGCTTTGTGGGTATTTATTAGATCTTTGTAGTTCAAATATTTCTGGTAAATTTAATGTTGCAGATCTACCAGAGAAAACACCACCTGTTTTCGCAAATTCTTCTTGTTTAGCTTCAATAATTTGGTATCTGTGTCTATGCCGTTCTGATATTGTATTGCTTTTGTAGATTTCTTTAGCGATGCTATTATTTGCAATTGTTACCTTGCTTGCCCCTAAATGCATTTTTCCATCAAACTGACTTGTAGATTTTGTATTTATTAGGTCTTTATTTTCTTCGTCCTTCCATTTTTTTATTATTCCTACTATGCATGCTTCTGTATTTGCAACAGATGGGTTTATTTCGGTAGAGTTTGCATTTTTTACATTTAAAACATTTCTAAAATACTCTATAACTGCTAGTTGCATTCCAAAGCAAATTCCTAAAAATGGTATTTTATTTTCTCTTATATATTTAATGGCTTCTATTTTACCTTCTATTTGGGTTTTACCAAACCCAGCTGCGACAACAATTGCTTTAAAAGGTTTTAATTTGTTGGCAACGTTAGATTTATCAATGTTATCTGAAGACAGTATTGATAAATCTAATTTAAGGTTATTTGCAATACAAGCATGATTAATTGCTTCTACAAGTGATTTGTATTGGTCGGCATTTGTGTCGTATTTACCAATAATTGCAATTTTTATTGTTTTATTTATATTTTGCATTTTTTTAACAAAATTTTCCCATTTTAATAAGTATTTTTTATCTACTTCACTGTTTATTCCTAATATCGATAAAACACGTGTATCTAGACCATTCTCGGCATATTTAGTAGGTGCTTGGTATACGCTGTCTAAGTCTGGTGCATTTATAACGTTACATTCTTCTACATTGCAAAACATAGATATTTTTTTACGGATTTGTTTATTTATTGGCATTTCCGTTCTGCACAATATTATATCTGGTTCAATTCCAAGCGACATTAATGTTTTAACAGAATGTTGTGTTGGTTTAGTTTTTAATTCTTGCGCAACACGTATATAAGGTAACAGTGTTACATGTATAAATACAATATTTTTTAGGTTAATTTTTCTAGAGAATTGGCGAACTCCTTCTAAAAACGCTACACCTTCAATATCTCCAATGGTTCCACCAATTTCACATATTGTAAAATCAAACTTACTTTTATCTCTGTCAATAAATTCTTGTACAAGGTTTACAAAGTGTGGCACAACTTGCACTGTTTCCCCTAGGTATTTTCCTGATCGTTCATTTTCAAGTAAAGATTGGTACAGTTTACCGCTAGTTACATTGGAGTTTGCCGTTGTATGTTGTTCTAAAAATCTTTCATAGTGGCCAAGGTCAAGGTCGGCCTCTGCCCCGTCCTCTGTTACAAAAACCTCCCCATGTTGTGTTGGGCTCATTGTTCCGGGGTCTACATTAAGGTATGGATCTAGTTTTTTAATATTAACCTTATATCCTCTTGCCTTAAGTAAGGCACCTAAACTTGCAGCTGCTATTCCTTTTCCTAACGACGACACAACGCCACCTGTAACAAATATAAATTTTTGCATTAGATTAATATATAAAATATACTTGCTATTTTATTAATATTGTACAACAAAAAAATCAATCTATTTTGTATAAATTGTTAATTATTTTATTGTAAAGCTTTATAAACGTATGCTACATAAATTGTATAAAATCTCTATTTCCTTTCTTGTTACTATATTAGTGTTAGCTTTTCTCACTAAAGGCTGGTCAATTATTTGTACTAAAATTGCAATTAAGCTGTATTACGGCTCTAGATCTTCTTGGGACAGAATTTATATTTTGTCAGATATGAACATGAATAACGCTATAGCCGAATTTATTGCAGATTTAGCGTATCATGTTGTTGACGAACCAACCTCTATTATTTACTTAACACCGCAAGAATGTATTTTAAATAAATGCAGACCAGATTTAATTTTATCCCAAGAGGTTTCTTTTTTTGTAGGGAATAGTTCAAATTACCAAACTGGCAAGTTTAGCTCTTCAGTTATAGACTATGTTAATTTGGCAGATTATTCTATAGACAGTAGCGAGGGGATTATTGGATTAAACATATGGGGTGATAGAATTTTATTTGGTATACCTAAAAAACCACCTCATAAATTATTTGCGCCTATGATGGTTCGTTATATTGTAGAAGATGAGCTTTTTAAAAAAACATTGATGATACAAGATAGAGTTAGACAAATGGAAAAAGCAAAAACATTTAGAAGTAAGAAGGTAAAATCTATGCGCAACAAAGCGGTAGAGCATTATAATTTTGCCAGATTTAAAGATAATGCAAAAATTAATCAGCATTATTCGTTTAAACCTAACAATAAATAGTTGGTTTTGTTAATTTTTTTTAATTATGCAAAAAAGAGAACAAAAGTTATTATATAAATATAACGGCTGTTGTTATGTTTATTCTGCTTTCATTGCCTTTTCATCGTTTATTTTTATATTTTTTGGTTGCGTTTTTGCTGCTGAAACATTTGATCAGTCTGTAATAGCTGGGTGTACTCTTAAAACTTTACAAAACGAAGACGTAGTACAGATTTGTGAAGGTACAGACATACCTCAGGTGGTTTTTAATAATAAGTCTGGTGGCTCTGCGTTTCCTAATGCCAAACGTGGCGCTATTACTGGCGCTTCTATGGTTGGCGATGGTATGGTTTGGGTACAAAACGCTACCCAGTTAGATGGTAGAGAAACGTTAGAAATTTGCGAGTCAAAAAGCACAGTGCTTGGCGTTATTGAGCAATGTAAACGCTTCAATGTTGGCCACAATAGCATTACTTTGTCTGATGGTTTATCTATTGAAGTTGCAAAATTGAGGTTAAATTTGCTATCCGATAGTTCTTCATCGTACAACGGACGTACGATAAAAAAAGGTGTTCATTCTAATGGTTATACATTTGTTTTAATGGGAGATGACTGCCCATATGAATCTGCTTCAAATGCGGTAAATGGCGTTTGCAGTGTTTCTTCTGGTATAAAAAGTGGCTTTACAAGAGATAATAACTGTTATTTAAAAAAAGATTATATTTCTATGTCTTGCGGGTTGGAGATAGAGTGCCCATGTGACAACAGTAATTATAAATGCGATAATAATTTTAACCCTACAGGTGACAACCCTTTTAAAGACGATGAAAATATTAAAACTTGTTATCAGTGTTTTGCAAACGTAAGAAAGGCGTTAAAAAATTGCATTGCAGCCACAGCTGTAGACAGCAGTTTACTTAAAGCTTATAATGCTACTAATTTTTTAATTAGATCAAAACTTACTAGTAGCTATGGTGAGGGTACTTATTTGTGCGCTTTTGCTATAGTAGGTAAAAAAAACGCTAAGAGACTTGGCTGTTCTAAATTTATACCTGGCTTAGGCCCTAGACCTTACCCTAGAATTGCAAAAGCAGACGATATGATGAATCTGCAAATGTACCCTGCTGCTCATTTGTTTTTAATTTATCCCTTCGTTAAAAGTTTTAGAGATAACGATGAAAAACCTTCTATTTGCAGTGATGGGAAAGCGGAACTTGGAGAAAGCGAGAGAGGAACATTTTTTAGACCTAAAATAAAAATACTTCTTTCTGACACTTTACGTGTTATTACTTTTAACCCAGATGTTAGAGCGGACATGAATGTCGTTTACGGTTCGACAAAGTATAACGCTAATGGAAAAATGGTTTCTGGTTGGAATGAAAATATTCCATTAAGAATGGAATCTTCAGAATTAGATAAATCAACATGTACATATATTAATACTGGTTACAATACATATGTCTGCACTCGTCTTGAATACGATGATTCAAATGGTCGATCTGTATACGCCGCATATCATGTACCATCTTTAACAGGACAGACTTCCGTTAGTGAGACTTGTTTATCTTTAGGTAGCAGAAATGCCTTAGTTTTTTTAGGCTCTACTGATAGACCACCTTTAAAATACTCATTAGATAACAATGGCGCACCTTTGTTGCCAGTTTATATTAAATTAATTAACCCCCAAGACTCGGATAAAAGATATCCAGTTAGTGTTACGTTTGATCCTAAGCTTGTGTATTCTGATATTGCCGGTTACCATGATGACATACCTGTCGTAAGTGTAAATCTTACACCATCCAGATACGAACCATTATCGGAAACTATTGTAGAAGGAGAGAGATGTACTATGTTGTTTAATTATAAAATTTGCATAGAAGAAGATAAATGTAATGCTTTAGATTACATAGATGAAAGGGTAAAGAATAAAGCTGATTTGTCATCATGCGATACTGCTTTTTGCAGAATATATAAATCTTTATATATACCATGTGAAAGGAGGACGTATTGCAATAGAGATTATCAGACCGTTGCCAAGTGTCAGCAAAATTTTCATTATGCAAATTTACTAAAATTAGACGAGTCATTTAGCGGTTATACGGTTCAAGATCAATGGACTCCTTCTGTATGCCTTACTATGGATACGGTGCCTATTCTTAACGCGGACACACAAAGACTGTATGGATTTTATGGGGATCCTGGTGTTGAAGTTGGCGTTGAAATGGTTGACCAAAGAACTGGTCGCAGTGGTAAGTTGTTAAAAACATTTGAAATGGACAATGTGTTAATTCATAACAATATATTACCAGTGCATAGTTCTTATTTTGAGAAAGGTGAATTGGGTGGTGTTGTGAATCAAATTAAAACTACAGAGTACGAATACGGTGACTCTGTCGCTGTTGCACATTTTGGCGCTAGTTGCGATGATAACTGTTTACAAAACAGCATTAGGGTTAGGCGCCGCAATATGAGAGAGCTTGGTGGATGTATAAATTTTAATCCAGCTAGTGACGCTTCTTCTTTGGTTGAGTCTTGGGATCCTATATCTCAGTCTGGTACAATGTCTGTAAATACCACTGTTACAGATATTTATATCCCACTTGCTTGCAGGTATTTGGATTTACAGTTTCAAGGTCCTGGTGGTGGCGCGAGCTCACCAAGTAAAGGCTCTACTATTGCGTATCAAAACGATGGTTACGCCGTGTCTAGCGGGTCAACTGGTGGACACGGTACTCTTGTTTTTGACTCTATGAGTCAGGAAGGAAATGATTTTTTAAGGATAGTTAGAGGAAATTCTGGCAATAATTATGGCTCTACAAATGCCTTTGGCGCTGTTTGTAGAAACTGGGTTATTAGCAGTGGTGGTTATTCAATTCAAAACTGGGACTACAATGCCATTGGCATATTAACAGCGACACAGGAGATAGCGTATGCGTATGGTGGCGTTGGTAATGTTGATATGGGTTCTGTGTGTGGTATATATGACAGAGTTTGGATACCCTACGGTACTGCAACTCATAACGAAAATTATTTCTTTAAAGGGTCGTACTTAAATGCTAGCGATTTGTTTAAAAAGATGGGTTCGTTTAACGGTAAAAGCACTATTGCTGGTAAACAGGGTACAAGAGAGTACGGTATGAACAACATGTTTGGTAATCGGAATTTGTTTGGTTATTCTGGCATTACTAATACAAAATGTCGCAGAAAAGCTCTTGGGATTTGCTGGAGTAGGAGTTGGTCTATAACACCTGGTGGCCCTAGTGGTGCGATAATAAATCCGTCTAGGGTTAGAAAAAATGGCAGCATTATTACTTTGGACGCAAATTCACCTAGAGATCCTGAATGCATATCAATGTGTCCTAGAATGAACATAAAAATGATGTTAAAAAGCAAAGATGTTGTTTGCGAATATGGTGCATCTCGTGTCTCAAATTTAGGTATACCTTTCGATGTTAAAAAGTACGATAATCAAGTTCCAGCTGGAGGATATGGGATTCCTAGTTATTGCACAGATAAAGATGGGATTGTTTACATATCGAGCTCTGATATGAGTATACAAAAATGTCCAAATGGTAAAGTAATGTATACTGGTAACGATCGTTTGTATAGTTTATGTGTTGATACTAATTCACAAAGTAATGCTTTAAAAACAATTTTATCTTCTGATGCAACAGAAATGGCTGGTGCGGGTATATATTGTAATCCGCAGGACAAAGATTGTAGCGCCACCAGATATTGGGACGCAAAAAAAAGTAGAGGAATTGTGCTAGAATCATCTTTGTCTAGTTTAAGTAAGTTTGGTCGTAAGTGCTTAGCTCACGGGATGTGGGCTACTAAAACAGGTCCAAATTCTAATGTTCCCATACAGGTGTTATCAAAAGCATCTTACCAAGTTATAAAGCCATATTTATATAGCAGAGATGTTAACCCTGGCGACGTAACCGCTGGTATTACTACTTTTCAACCAAATTCTCTACCTATATCGAATATTAGCGAAAAAGACCCAATTATTGTACGAGATGACGGTATTGTGCCAAGCGATCCTGCCGATTCTGGCTCAGGCAATTTATTAGATGATCTACTTGCTCCAGGAGGTGATGAGATGTTTAACTCTTTTTCCGCTGATTGCCCATATGTTGGTGGCACGCCTAGCAATTGTCCGTCTGGCACTCTTAAAGACGGCGTTAACATAGGTAATAACTGTATATTATTTAAGGAGTCATTAATTGCAGAAGAGGGATGTCAATTAGAAGATAAATGTTTATGTAATTTTGACGGTATTATTTGTGATAGTGATTATTTACCAATTACCAGTTCTTCTCGAATTCCAGATACCTTAAGAGGTGATACAAAAAATACCCATATTTCTTCAAATATATCTTTTGATAAAATCGATTTTTTATCTGCAGAGGCTAATGGTTCATCTATGATGACGCAATATCCTTGGAGTGTTGTGACAAAAGATAACGTTAATAAACGTTTTATACTTGCTCTCAACGACACTATTCATACTAAAGCTATCGATGTGTTTTTTTTCGTTCCTTCCTATGCTAATCAGTTTTGGCATGTTACCGTTGATAACGGTAGATACCGTGATGACAGTAGTGGTCTTTTTACATACGTTCCCCCGTACGGAAACGATAAAGGTTTTGTGTTAAATTTACTTGCTGAGTATGGTTTTAAAAATGCAATTATTCAAAGCGATAATGGTTTAATGATTCCACAGGAAAAAATAAATTGTTTTAACTGTCTTTCTCGTATAAGAAGGGTGTTTGACAAATGCATGAATAAAGCTAATGAAGCTGCGATGAATCCTATTACAAATCCTTCAGAAGGTAATGTAAATTCATCTATTGTACCGTATGGTTCTGCTCGTGGTTTAAGTATTAATAATTTTATTAACCAATCTTTTGGCACAGAAATAGAATTTAAATGTCCTGCCATTAATCCCGAAAATGTACCATTTGAAAGTATGTATTCTTTAAATGCCATTTGGCCAGAATCTGTTTCTGGTTCGCAGGTGGGTATGTTACGCTGTATGGCGGGTTTTGTACCAAATGTTAACGCTTCTTTAATGCGTCGTTTTTGCTCTTTTCTAGGTACTTGGAAAGGGGTATCTGTTAGCGGTGATAAGCCATGTTTATATACTTGTGAAGAGACAGAGGATTCAGCGAATGCAATCAGGTGGGAAAGTCCGGTAAATTATTCAAACCCAATTAGCTTACCAATGTGTATGCCTGCAAAAGCATTAATATACGTTGGTGGCGTTCAAAAAGTTGTTGAAGTTGCAACTAGGTTACCAAATGGCGTAAACCCGTCAACATGGGCACGAGTTTGCCATATGCCTGCCGCACAAGATCCGGTTAAATATTCTTCAGTTAGTCAATTAAACCCAATGGGTAAAATGCCTTATTGGGGCGCACAGCCTTCAGGTTCAAAGTGCGTTCCGACATCCTTTCTTGGCGAATGCCGTGTTGATAGAAATTTATGCTACGACTCTGCAAACGACGGAGAGGACGCTGTTGGTTATTGCTCTGATGAGACAGAGTATGTAGTAAATTCAATTTCTACTAGCCCACCTACACCAACAATACAAAATGGCGTTCCTACCGATTACAACGCAAAGGATGTGTATATTTTTGCTAACAATATAACAATGGAATGTATATTTGACAAAACGACAGCTTCAAGTTCGGATATAAGGGGATATTTGCCATTTTCTAGTTTTAGCACAACTGTTAACCCAAATACAGTTTTAGTTTGCACTACTTCTGTAAGAAAATCTTTCTTAGCTTCTTTTCCTAACGACTCTGACTACGGTATGTTCTATGAGTTTTCTGAAAACAATACACCCGTAAGAGACCTTAGCGCTTTTAGCGCACAGTTAGCCTTAGATTTGGAAACAAAGGTTAAAAATGATATTGCGATTAAGGGTGAAAATTGCTTATTTCCTGAAAGCAATCCTGATTATGATAGACTTTCTTCTATTATGAGCGCGTACGCGTTATGTAGTTCTGTTTGTTTTGATGTGTCTACTTCTAGATTTGTTAAGTATTCTTGTGAGGATAAGATTCCAGAGTCACAAAATGTTTCTAGATGTTTACAGTTGTGCTCTACAGATGAAAAGGAAGTTTACTTCTCTTATGAATTAGGTATTACTTTTAATCATATTCCTGCGGGTTATAACATATGGAACATATCCTCTTCCAACACATCGCGTTGCGTTGGTAAAGCAATTCCTGTTGCTGTAAACAACTTACGCTCTTCTGATCCAAGTTATTCTTTAAGAGCGGGTCATTATTGCGATAAAGTATTTTTCTCTGTTACCGGTAATATAGAAAATGGAGTATTAAAATTACCAGCAAGTAATGCTATTTTTAATGGTGAGTTTGATGTAAATAAAAGAGGTTGTACAAAACCTAACAATTGCACATTGCCAAATGGAACAGTGATTAACCATCGTGACACCATATGGATTGCCGTCGCAGATAGTTTATCATTTACCGATGATCAGTATCGTTTTCGCAATAGCGTTGTCGATGTCGGTTCAGTTTCTCCTGGGTATTCAATGTACGATATCACGGGTGATAATTTATTTGTAATACAAATTGGATGTGTCGATAGGGAGTTTTTTCTACTTGATACAACAGGTAGTATAAGTTACTCAACAAGAACTGTACCTGTTGTATCACCTATTAGTATTGAGCAACAAGTAAGATATGGTTTATTAGCTAGTGAATCTAAGTTTAGCCAGCGGCAAATATGGAATTTTAGCGTTTTTGTTAACAGTATGCCGATCGACTCAACAACTCCAATGTCTTATTATTTGTCTATGGCAAGGTTATATAAAAGGAACGAAGGAGAGCAAACGGGAGATATATTAAATGATGAATTTGGTCGATCTAAAACTTTTGCTAATCCGCCACCAGCTCGTTCTAAGCAAATTAGCGATTATATGACTATCAGGAATAATGCAGAAATGGCAGCAGTTTTTCCTAATCTTGATATGGGTAAATTAGTAAATATGCACAATGATTCATATTTACACATTACTCTTGATGAGTTAAATATTTTGAGCGAAATATATGGTTTTGCTATTTGGAAAAATATTGGTAGCGATGTTTATAATTTAGAATTTATAGAAGAGAATCTTGAAATTTTTCAAAGAAACTCTATAGGCGATATAGTCCAAATTAGCATTGGGGATGAAAGTTTTAAAAATCTTAATTCTATACTTGATTTTGACCAGACTAATACAAATTTAGGCAATGTTTTGCGTAGTAGATGGGTTTTAATGTGTAGTCCTAGGTTGAGAAACTGTGTTATAAAAAGTTTACTTACTGGTTACTATATTGACGATGCAATTAACAATGATACAAGAGTTAACGTTGAAACTGACGACATTAGTCGCGCCGCTAAGTTTGTTTTGTCAAACTAACATTACTTGCGTTTGTAAAATATAAACTATGTAAAACACAAAAGTGTTTATAGTTTGGATATATATTTTGCGATTTTAAGAGTTAAGACATATAGCTTTGCTGTTTTTATAACTAGCTATTTACTTCTTAATTTACTTATCAATAACTATAGCCATATTTAACCGATACCTTTACTATAAGGTGTTAATAGCTATATTTTACATAAGAATTTGTGGACGTTCTTCGTTTTTAAGCAACTCTAGAAATTCACTCACAGAGATTATTATAGTTTTATCAGAATCCCCCTTTCTAAGTGACACTGTTTTATCTGATACTTCTCTTTTGCCTATAACAACAATGTATGGTACTTTTTGCCCTATATGACGTCTTATTTTATAATTTATAGTTTCTGTATTTGTATCTATTTTTGACCTAATATCATTTTCTAGTAAAGTTTTATTAATATCTTTTACCGCATCATTTTGTTTACTTGTTAAACTACAGACAACAACTTGTATTGGTGCTAGCCAAAACGGAAACCTACCTGTGTAATGCTCTATTAGTATCCCAATAAATCGTTCTATTGACCCTAAAATTGCCCTATGCAACATTACAGGGCATTTTTTTTGTCCATTTTTGTCAATATATTTAGCATCTAGCTTGTTTGGAAGAACTAAATCTACTTGCAAAGTCCCACATTGCCACTCTCTACCAATAGCATCTTTTAATACAAATTCTAATTTTGGCCCATAAAAAGCTCCTTCTCCTTTGTTTATGGTGTATTTAATGTGCATTTTTTCTAATGCGTTAATAAGAGCTTTTTCCGCTATGTCCCAAGATTCATCTGATCCTTCTCTTTGTTTTGGTCTAGTGGATAATTTAATCATTATAGAATCGAAACCGAAATCTTTATATACGTTAAAAAGTAAGTCTATAAAAGTGCATGCCTCTTCTAATATTTGATCAAATTCACAAAAAATGTGTGCATCATCTTGGACAAAAGCCCGTAACCGCATAATTCCATGTGTAGAACCAGAAGACTCCCATCTATGACAGCACCCAAACTCCGCTAATCTAAGCGGTAAGTCCCTGTAGCTACGTGTGTTTTGTTTAAATATTTGCACATGTCCAGGGCAGTTCATGGGTTTAATTGCGTAGTTTGCTTCATCTATACTTAAGGTAAACATATTTGATTTAAACTTACTCCAATGTCCAGATTGCTCCCATAGTTTTCTTTGTAGCAATTGTGGCGTTTTAACTTCTTGGTAAAGTTTAGATAACATTTTTCTTATGTAATTCTGTATTGTTATAAATATTGTGTAACCATTTGGGTGCCAAAATATATCGCCTGGAGCTTCTTGTTGTTGGTGAAATAAATTTAAATCTTGCCCAAGTTTTCTATGATCTCGTAGATCTGCTTCTTTTAGCATTGTCATATACTGTTGCAATGAGGATGCTTTTGCCCAAGCTACCCCGTATATTCTTTGTAAAGGCTGGTTTTTGCTATTACCTCTCCAATAACTGCCAGAAACCTTTATTAGTTGAAAATGTTTTAAAAATGATGTATTTGGAACATGAACACCCCTACATATATCTGTAAAATCACCTTGAGAATATGTTGTAATTTCTTGATTATTTGGAATATCGTTTATAATAAGGTGCTTCAGTCCTTCATTTTCTTTTTCTGCTTGCAAAAGCGCTTCTGACCGAGAAATAACCTTTTTTACAATGCTATATTTTTTTTTTGCTATTTCTTCCATCTTGGTTTGTATGGTTTTTAAATCTGAAGATGAAAATGGTTTTTCTGTTAAGAAATCGTAGTAAAAGCCATTTTCTATAACAGGACCAATACCAATTTGTACATTAGGAAATAACTCTTTTACCGTTTGTGCAAGCAAATGTGCTGTGCTGTGTCTGATAATTTCTAAACATTCGGGTGTCTCTTTTGACGCAGTAATTAACTCTAGCTTGCAATCAGATAAAACCTGCTCTGATATATCTGTTAGTTTTCCATTTATTTTTGCACCAATACAGGTAGCAGCTAATTTTACCGAAATGCTATTTGCTATTTCTATTGCGGTTGTATTTTGCGGATATTCTTTAACAGATCCATCTAGTAGTGTTATTTTCATATTGATAAGACTAAATCTGATAAGACTAAATCATGACAATTTTATCAGTGGCAAAATTATTGTAACATGCTTTATATGTCAAGATAATTAACTTACTAATATTTGCTAACGTTTACCATGTTAAGCATTTAATTTTAAATTGTTAACCTTATTTAGGTCTAATTAGCTTACACTTGCTTTTTAGTATATTTATGACTTAGTTAATGTAATTGTTAACTGTTTGTTGTTTCCGCTGTGCTTACATGATATAGTGTTTATTGGTGGGTGCTTTTCAGTGTATATTTTGTTGATTTAGATGTTGTTTTTTATGAAAAAAAGTATTTCCAAGTTTTTTTCAGTCCTATTTTTATTATGTATTGTTTGCGATTCTTCCGCATATGCAGCAGCTCATTTATCTACATGTACTCCTCCTGGCACAGGTGGCTCCTCTGGTAATGGTTCTGGTTTAGATGGTAGCGATTGTGATGCTGGTTACTTATGCGATCGTAGCATGAAAGTTTGTATAAGCTCATTTGAGGTTCCTTGTAGGGCTAAAGGTTGTTCTGTTGGTACTATTTGCGTAGATTTAAGCGGCGATAGAGTATCTGGCGTTACTATTGGTGTTTGCCAAGTGGACGGTGGTTCTTCCACAGAGGACAACGCTATAAGCGATATTTTATGTAACCTTTACAAATTTATCACTGGTAAAACTGGTAGGATTGTTATTGGTATTATATTTGTTGGCGCTGGTGGTACGTTTTTACTTGGTAAAATGCAATTGGGTACCGTTATTGCTATTGCATTAGGTTGTGGCTGTATATTTGGAGCTTCTGCTATTGTTAATGTGTTTGTTGGTCGTGGTTTTGCTTGTTAGTTTAGCATTCTGTTCTCAATTTTATACTATACGTTGGCAAGTAAAGCGTTATTACACTGTTTATAGTTAGGGCAAAGGGTTTTAAAAATATGTCTATATTGTTACAACGTTTTGCAAGGGTACAGTAAACGTGTGTAAGGTTTAATATTTTAGCATTATATAAGTATTTAGTTGTTAAAAGTTATTTGGTAATATTTTGGTATTATTATTTTAACAACAATTAGGGTACTGGGTTGTTTGTATGCTTTAACGTTTTTTATCTTTTTGCGTACAGCACAATAATATATAACGCACAGTATAACAACGGCTATTTTTGTAGCCTTATGGATAGCGTTTTTTGATTTAATAAGGTATACAGTAAAATATATTTACTTTATTGGCGCAATATGCTAGTGTGATATATAATTTTGTTATCTTTTAACGGTTATAGCATTTTATTAAAGATATAATTGTTACATGTTTGCGCTGTTAAAATACTTATTTACGCAGTAAAGTTGTTATAATTAGTTAGTTACTATTTTTTGGTTATTAAGTTGGTATTATTATATAATTATTACTTGTAACTAATATAACAACATAAACCAACGCAATATTGTTATCAGCTTTTTGAAGATTAAATTGTAAAAACTATTTTTGGTTGTACTGAGGTTACGTTTTTACATATTTTTGTGTTAATATTGTTACTATTTTCTTAGTAGTTT
>JAERRN010000043.1 GCA_016735445.1 Rickettsiales bacterium
ATAATTGTGTGTTGAAATTAGAAATTTAAATTGGTAGTCTTTTTATTACTATGTATAGTAGCAACAATGGTATTGTATAATCTGACGTTAAACGATGACAGCGTTAGTTTGTAAAAACATGTTTTACTTATAAAATTAATTTATTTATCATATATAATGAGCTTAAATATATCTTATTTAATCGTTTTTTGTTATTCTTTTTTAATAGGCGCTGTACCTTTTGGTTTTATTATTGCAAAACTTAAGGGCGTTAATATAACAAAAGAAGGCTCTTGTAATGTTGGTGCAACAAATGTATGGCGTTGTGTTGGTCCGAAGGAAGGTATTTTAACCGCTGTATTAGACGGATGTAAGGGTGTTTTTGCCATTGTAATAACGGGTCTCTATTTTCCGTATCTTGTTCCACTTGCAATGTTTAGCTCTGTTAGCGGGCATATTTTTTCACCGGCGTTAATGTTTAAAGGCGGCAAAGGGGTTGCTACTTTTGTTGCTACAATAGCGTTAATAGACCCATTAAGAGCATCTGTCTTTTTAACAATATGGTTTACAGTGATTATTGTAACTAGGTATGTTTCGTTAGCCTCTTTGGTTGGTATGTGTTACATTATATGCAGTGCTTCGTATAGGTTGTTAGTTGGCGGTATGGACAACGTTTCTGGCTCTATTGCTATTAGTGAAATATGCACAGCATTTTTATCTATAATTATGCATAGCCCTAATATTGGTAAATTAATTAGCGGTAAAGAGAATCGCTTATCTTTTAATAAGCTTAATAAGATTAACGTTGTTAACAAACTTAACAAGAGAAGGCTGTAATTACGTTTACTACTTTTTAATGCGTGTGTATTGCTGTGGTTATGTTTCTAGCGGTTAGTGATTTTGCTTTTGTAATTACCATTTTAACAACATTATATGGCGGTAGTTTAACTGTTTTGCACTGTAGTATATGCAGTGCGTATTGTAATTATATTTTATTACATGACTAATAATAGCGAAATTGGGGTTTTAGTGCAAAACGTAAGCAAAATTTATGGCGTATGTAAACCGTTTGTCGCCCTTGACAACATCTCTTTTAAAATTAAAAGAGGGGACGTGCTGGGCTTACTTGGGCATAATGGTGCGGGGAAAACAACGCTAATAAAAATATTAACAACTTTGTTGGAGCCAACTTTTGGCAAGGTAGTGGTGAACGGATTTGACTTGTGTGAAAATCCAACAATGATAAAATACGAAGTTGGTTATATGACGCAGGATATTTCCTTAGATCCGAATTTAACGGTTGGTAAAACCCTGCAACTGCAATCAATGTACTATGGTATTTTTAACAACAAAAAAAGGATAGATTATTTGCTAGGAATAATAGATTTATTTAAGGAGCGAGATGTTGTTGTTAGAAAACTTTCTGGCGGCATGAAACGCAGACTGATGATCGCAAAAGCTCTTGTGCACAACCCAAGCATTGTTATATTAGACGAACCAACTGTCGGCATTGACATAACGATTAAGGAAAAAATTATATCTGCTGTAAAAATTTTAAGGGATGAAGGTAAGACTGTTATTTTAACAACGCATTCGTTTGATGAAGTGCAACAACTATGTACCCTTGTTAGCGTATTGCAAGATGGCAAACAGGTTTATTTTAACACTATAGAAGCGGTGCAAAAAACAATAACTCAAGATATTATAACTTTTACCTTAGACGTCAACACCTCAGCTACTGACCATAATAAAGCTTTGCAACATTTAAAAAATAAAGGTTTTATTTTGGACAAACATATCGTCAACGATAAATCTAGTGAAAAAATTATTACCTTAAAAAATAATAGTTATAGTATTGAGATTGTGCTTTCTTTGCTGGCACAAGCAAAAATACCCATATTAAGGGTAGATCAGCCAAGCGTTAATATTGTACATGCGATAGAAAACCTAATGAGAAAATACACTAAAATGGCATAATGTAAATGCTTTTTCTTGTTGTTAGTTTGTATTATGCTTTATAACTGCTTATTGTTCTCTATGGTTTGTCTATTAAAAAATATAATATATTAAAGCGTATTTGTTAATTTTATATTTATTGTATGTAAATTTGTAATTACTGCTACTTTTTACCAAGGTTTTTACTTACTATAAAGTGCAAGCTATGTTGGTAAGTTTATTAAAGTTTTACAACATGCTTTGCCAACCATATAATTTTACCGCAAATATAAATATATTAATTTTAAGTTAAAAATAAAATATAATATTTTAAATTTTTTAT
>JAERRN010000064.1 GCA_016735445.1 Rickettsiales bacterium
AAATCTATTAAATTTTTTATAAAACTATATAATAAAAGTTTTTAGGTCATACAAATATATAACATTACCATTGTTATGGTGTAAGTAGGTTTTTATTTTACACATAGGTTATATAAAATTATATTTACTTTATTAAAATAGCTTTCCACAATGAGATTGTCGTTAATTGAGCTACAGAAAAGCAAAGGCAAGCTTATAAATAGGCATGCTATGGGGATAATTAACTTAAATGTAATTTTATGGACACTTTGTCTATGCGCTTTAAGTTTTACGCTTTTATATTCTGCCGCTGGCGGGATTACACCGTGGGCTTGGAAACAGACACTTTACGGAGCTATATTTTTGTTTATATCAATTATTATTGCTTGCGTTAACACAGCTAAACTTTATCAATACACTTATATAATATACGCGGCTTCTATCGCCATGCTCTTAGGTGTTTTTGTTTTTGGTAAGGTTGTTATGGGTGCGCGTCGTTGGATAGACTTTAAATTATTTAATCTACAACCATCAGAATTTGCAAAAGTTGGTTTAATACTTGCGTTGGCAAAGTTATTTCACAATATATCAGTTTATAAAAAAATACTCGACATCAAGTTGTTTATGCCGGTTATATTAATTGCAATACCATTTACTTTAGTAGCTTTACAACCAGATTTAGCCACTGGTATGACCATTTTATTAATGGGCGGTGCAGTATGTTTTTTATGCGGCGTTAGGATAGAGGTATTTTTTGTTTTATTAATATTAACACTAATAATATTACCAGTAATATGGTCTACCTTACACGATTATCAGCAATTAAGGGTTTTAAACTTTCTAAATCCCGATATGGATCCATTAGGTAGTGGTTATAGTGTTATTCAGTCTAAAATTGCAGTAGGTTCAGGTGGTTTTTTTGGGAAGGGTTTTATGAAAGGCAACCAGTCTCATTTAAATTTTTTGCCTGAGCACCAAACAGATTTTATTTTTACAATGCTAGCGGAAGAATTTGGTTTTTTAGGATGTAGCTTAGCTATATTTTGTTATATATGCATAATTGGTTACGGAATGCAAGTTGCATTACGTGCGAACTCAATATTTTGTAAAAGTATCGCATCTGGCTCAAGTTTTATGCTGTTTATGCATTGCGCAATAAACGCTGGTATGGTTATGGGGTTATTGCCAGTCGCAGGTGTGCCAATGCCGTTGCTTTCATATGGCGGTAGCTCTGTTGCAACCAGTATGATATTAATCGGCCTGATGATGCACGCAGATGCAAATAGAGCTAAGGAGTGTTATTAAAATTATTCCCATAAAGAAGAGAGCCATTTTGTAAATTGTTCCAAATCACAACCATTACAAAATACAATTGCCGCAGACTGCCAATAATATATTATCTTTCAGGCTCAAAATAAACTAGATTTATTTTGAGTTATGCTGGGAATATAACGTTGTAAAAAGTAGTCTACTAACATACCTTTTTGCGAACCTAAAATTTACTTTAAAAAATATATTTCAACTGAAGATACCATTTTTAATAAATTAATAGTGCAAGTAAGCTTTTATTGGTATAATTTCACTCTTAAAAACTAAAAAACACAACATTACATATATGCAATTTGCGGTTATTTTACCGAATTAAAACTACAAACTTTACCCTTTTTGCCCGAGTAATTTTATTGCTCTTGCAGAAAACTGACAAAACAATAAAAAGGGAATATTGAAACAGCAACTTATTTTATACAATTAGTTGCATACAAACATTAGTAATTAACCGCTATTTAAAAAACACAAGCCCCACAAGCTTTTTGAAAGCACAAATTTGTATTATATTTACCTTTACTTAACTTGTAAAAAAAAGCACTACCCATTAGGTGCCCTTTTTTTACCTTGGCGCATTTTAAACCGAGGCTCTTTTTTATTTATGATGCAAATCACCCCCTTACGTATTACCTTTTTAGAATCACGATGACGATTTAGAGCGCCCTTTAAAGAGTTTGGATACTTCATATAATTATAATATAACACAAATAATGTAAAAATATTGCAAAACCAAAAAATTGGTAACAGAAACAGTGCGTACAAGTTTAATATTACCGCATCAGTGTAAAAGCTAAACAGACAACAGCCAATTAAATGTATCCTATTTTATGCAATATTCAAACTAAAAAACTAAAAATGTACACCATTTTTATGAATGTCAATATATTTTGACTTTATTAAGCTTTTACTTAATTCTATTAATATCTATTTATTCTAAAATAGTATTGTATTTTTTAACAATCTTAACAATTATTTGCAAAGCAAAGTTTGTATCAAGTTAGCGTCAGCCAAGTTAAAGTGACGGTTTTACCAATATTTAATAGCAAAAACAAACAAAAATTAGGTTAAAAACTATTGTTAATTGACGAATTATTGGATAACAAAATATAACAATTTACACCTAAATGGCGCTAATATTAAAAGTTTTTTGAAAAAAATTCGCAGGTAGATTTAATTCTGCAAATTAGTTAAACACCAATTATCCCTAGTGCTGTTTTTTTACAACAAACTAATGCTTGCATTTTACTACAAGTTTACTAGCTTGCGATAAAAAATTTGTTGGTTTAAAAAATGCCTTGCAAAATGTAGTGCCGTTTTTACTGTAAACCAGTATTTATCCGTTATTCAGTTTAGTTTTACCCGTTATGGAAACTAATTTAGTTTCTCGTGTTATAGAAAAAATAACATTGTTATTAGGAAAAGTTGTATTTTTTAATGTTTTACAACCCATCACAAGCAAATACAATCTGCCTTTTGCAATTGCTATAATGCTATTTACCGCCGTGGTGTTGTTTTTTTCTTTAAAATTTATTAGCATTACCGGTTTTGTCCAGAGTATAAAATTGTTATTCGCTAAAGGTGGCAAAGACATGGTTAAAGGTGGCGATACAGCATCTCCGTTAAAAGCCTTACTTGCTATTATTGCTGGCTCTACTGGGTTAGGTGGCGTTGTTGGTGTTTCATCTGTTGTTGCTATTGCTGGCCCTGGTGCCGCTTTTTGGGTATTAATCGCACCAATTATAATTACTCCGCTTCGTTATGCAGAAGTGTATTTAGGTCATAAATATAGAGAGCGCAACGAAGACGGTTCATTTGCTGGCGGTCCTTCTTATTATATAAAAAAAGGGTTAGCAGAGTTAAACCTACCTTTACTTGGTAAAGCGTTGGCTTGGTTGTATGTGGTTCTTTTAATTTTAAGTGCCTTTGCTGGCGCATCTTCGTATCAGTCTAATCAAATTGTTAATATTATAGGGCTACAGTTCCCTTCGTTAGTTGGAAAAGAAGTACTAGTTTCCTTTGCACTAACTAGTTTGGTATCGCTTATGATATTTAGAAACATTACTGGAATTGTAAGAATTTTATCTACAATTGCGCCAATTACTATAATTGCTTATTTTGGTTCTGTATTTTTGGTTATTATTGTAAACTATGCAAAAATTGGTCATGCGTTCAGTATAATATTGTCAGCAGCTTTCGATTTTAAAAATTCATCAGACAAAATCCTTCTAGGTTTTTTACTAGGAACTTCAAGGGTTATTTTAGCAACAGAAGTAGGGCTTGGCACCGCAGCTGTTATGCATAGCAGTTCCTCAAGTAAAAATTCTGTCAAAGAAGGTTTAATGTCCATGGCATCCCCTGTAATAAGTACCGTTTTTGTTGGTTTTGCAACATTATTTGCTGTAATATTAACAGGTGTTTACAAAACTGGCGACATGGGTGTTACTTTAATTTCAAACGCTTTTGCAACAGTACATCCACAGTTAAAATTGGTTTTAGTCTTTATGGTTCCCCTAATGGGTTTAGGCGTTATGGTAGCTTGGAGCGCTTACGGGGTAACAAGTGCGGTATCTTTATTTCGGTCTAAGTTTGCTGGTTATGTTTTTTTAGCTTTTTATATATTATTTATCTTTGCCGGTGGCGTAGTTGGTAACTTTGGTACTATACTAAGATTTACTGACGTGGTTAACACCGCTGTCGCAATTCCAAACATGATTGCAATATTAATATTGCTTAAATCAATTCGTAAGGGATATTTAGAATATAAATCTAGCAATAAAAATACCTCTAAAAAATAAGTATTTATCTTACGTTTATTGTATAGTGTCTGACTTTAGTTGTCTATGAGCGGTAAAAGTGTAAATTCTTTAACTCCTATGCCGACTTGTTGTATGTAAAAATAATTACCGCCTTACATATGTTAAACAGTAATTAAACCAATACGATTTATTTAACATACACAACGCTAACGTAGCAATATATAGCACATGTAAAGTATAAACTTAGCTATACAAATATATAAAGTACAAATTTATCTATAATTTATATATAATATTTTTTATATATAAAAATAAATTTACACTAGGGTCTTTTTGCTGTAATATTTGCAAATACCGCCCTGATACATACAGACCTATTATAAAACTGCAGATTGTTACGATGATATAGCGTTTACAAAGTACAACATATAACTGTATATTTTCCTTTATTTATAATTATAATAATTTATAGAAAAAAAGATGGGATTTCTATTGATTCTATATTAAAATAACTATAGTACTTGGTATATTATACACATATACGGTTGCCCGTATGGTTTTGACAATGTTAACTTTATTATAATTTAAAAATGATTACTGAATCAACTAGAAAAAAATTCACTAAGGAAAAATTATTATTTTTTACCTTTGTTTCGTTGGCTCTGTTTTTTTTCGCGACTGTATCTAATATTTTGCCACCTTTTATTTTTGCTTTTATTGTAGCATACACAGCGGAGCCGCTAGCTACAAGAATGGAAAAACTTGGCGTTAATAGGTCGTTAGCGTCTCTTTTACTTACAATTGTGTTAATTTGTTTAATATCGCTTGTATTATTTTTCTCCTTACCATTTATTGCAAAACAAATTGTATCTTTAATAAAAAATATTAAGGGGACAGCTGTTTGGATTAACACCGATGCTAAAGTTGAAGCTGTAGTCTTTAAAACTTTTCCAAATCTTGACCATGAATTGCGGTCGGTTTTAACCCAAGGTTTTATTATGGCATTAAATTTTATAAATAATAGTTTTGAATCAATAGGAGAAATTGCCTTATCTGTTTTTAAAGGGTTTGGCGACTTAGCAATTATGTTATTTAGTCCTATTTTAACATACTATATGATCAAAGATTGGAATCGTATTTTAAAAGGTATCAAGGTGTTAATACCAAAAAGATATTTGCGGGGAGTTTTAAGAGTTATGCGCAGTGTGGACTCTGGTATATATATGTATTTTAAAGGTCAGCTCAAGGTATCGGCAGCATTAGTTTTGGTATACAGTGTTTTGTTATATTTTACATCGTTAAAATCTGGGGCAATATTGGGCGTTATAATGGGCGTGTGCACAATTGTACCATATGTTGGTTTTGCATTTATGGCCTTAATTACTATCTTAATATCGTTTCAGGAGTTTGGCGGTCAATACGCTGAAATAATGCAAGTTATAACCGCTCTTTTAGTTGGGCATATAATAGATAGCGGTTTTATAACTCCTAAGCTTATGGGCGAAAGTGTAGACATTAGCCCCGTTTGGTTAATATTTGGCGTACTAGGCTGTAGTAGTGTATTTGGGTTAATAGGTGCTTTTCTTGGTTTGCCAATTTTAGTTATCGTGTCAACACTGGTTCGTCATAGCATATTTGTTTACAGAGGTTCTGCTTTTTACGGGTCGAATAATTTATAATTTAACAAAACCTATAGGATACCTTTGTAATAAAAAATCACACACCGCATGGTAACAGATAAATTTTACCCAACAGATGTTATTTCGTTTAAAATCGAAACTCTTTTTAAATTTAACGTCAATTAAGATAGTTTTTTAAAGTAAATTCTAAATTTTACCATTTAATTTTAGGTTCGCGAAAGGGCATTTAATAAAATATTATTTTTATGTATATTTGCAGTTAAAATAACTAAATTTATTCCCTTTTTACAATATTTTAGAGGTAGAAAAACGCCATATTATTGCCTTTATAAACATGTAAAGCGTAAAATATTGCCAATATGGTGCCAATTTATAAAAACTTATAAAAATTAAAAGGCACATAAGGAATATTATATATTTAAACCGCTTGCTATAGCCTAATTTTAGGCACTAGAAAGACATTAATAGTTAAATTTAGCTATTAAATAGTTAATTTGTCACTTCTCTTGCTACATGTGTAAGAAAAATAAAAATTAATTGAATAATAAAAAATTAAACTTATCTTACTAATAAAGATAAGTTTAATTTTTTATTATTTATTTGTTATGAAAAAAGAATCAGCAATGTTCAGTTCGGTTAGTAAAGCTTCGTCATACAATGAGGGTTTAAGATCTTACATGCTGGGCGTGTATAACTATATGACTGTTGCATTAATGTTAAGCGCAGTTGTTGCCTATTTTGCAGCAAAAAGCGGTTTAGCTTTAGCTTTGTTCTCTTCTCCTTTTGGAATAATAGTATCTTTTGCTCCAATCGGGGTTTCTTTATATCTTGCTGCTAAATTTCAAAATATGAGTGTATCATCGGTCAGAAACTCATTAATGTTATATGCAGCGATAATGGGTCTGTCTCTTTCTACTATTTTTATAGCATTTAACTTTAGAGAAATAGCAACAGCATTTTGCATTACAGCGTCTATGTTTGCTGGTATGAGTATATACGGTTATCTAACAAAAAAAGATCTATCATCTATGGGATCTATGTTAATTATGGCAATGTGGGGTTTACTTGTTGCGTCTTTGGTAAATATGTTTACACACAGTAGTCAGTTATCTCTTATAATCTCGGTAATTGCAGTGTTGGTATTTAGTGGGATGGTCGCTTATGACACACAAAAACTACGTCAAGTATATTACATGAATGGGCATTTGCCAAGCGACATGATCTCTAAAATTGCCATATTGGGAGCTATGCAGTTATATATAGATTTTGTTGCAATTTTTATACATATGTTGCAGTTATTAAGGCTTGGCAGGGACGAATAATATCCTTAGGTAACTTATTTTGTTAAAAGCTATCATATCACTTGTGTCGTTAGTAATATATGGATTATACTCCAAAAGAAATAGTAGATTTGCTGAATCGATCGGTTGTTGGTCAGGATAATGCCAAAAGGGCGCTGGCGATAGCTTTAAGAAATCGTTACAGAATCACAAAAATACCAGATCAATCTTTGATGGATAAAACAAGGAGGAAAAATATTCTTTTTGTTGGACCAACTGGCGTTGGCAAAACAGAGCTTGTAACTTGCGCATGTAATATTGACAACGCCCCGTTTGTTAAATCTGATGCAACAAAGTTTACAGAAGTTGGGTACGTTGGCAGAGATGTAGAATCGATAATACAAGACTTAATTGAAAGATCGATATCTATACAGAAAAAAATTCGCAGTAATATGGTTAACTCTGCAGATTGTGAAAATGAAGTATATAATATAATTGCCAATGCAATTCTAAAGAAGTTAAATATTCCTGTGAATATAGACAATATTAACACATGTATTGCTGATTTTAAATCAGGCGTACATGATGATTTAGTGATAGAAGTTCAAGTTCCTGAAAAAGAAAACAACCCAGAGCAATTATTAACTCCCATTATTGACTCACCTGTTAACGCAGGCAGTATTGCAACGGTTGGAGTTGTGCCATTTGGTGATTTTTTTAAAGCTTTTTCTGGTCATAAAGAAGATAAAATACGCAGACTAAACGCGAGAAAAGCCTTTAATATTATATTAGACAACAAACGCGCAAGCAAAGTTGATGAGGGTTTAGTTGTTGACGCAATGAAAGATGCGCAAAAAAGAGGAGTAGTATTTATAGACGAAATAGACAAGCTTGTAAATAGCAAAACAAGCTCTTCCCGCGGTGACGTCTCCAGAGAGGGAGTGCAAAGAGATTTATTACCAATTGTAGAAGGTACAGTGGTGCAAACAAAATACGGCCCTTTTGACACAAAACAAGTTTTATTTGTTAGCGCAGGTGCTTTTCATTCGGTAAAGCCAGCCGATTTATTAACAGAACTACAAGGTCGGTTCCCAATTAGGGTAAATTTTACATCTCTTACAACAGATGATTTTATAAAAATATTAACAGTTCCAGAATTTAATATAATAACACAGATAAAAGCAATTTTAAACGCAGACGGCGTAGATGTTGTATTTTATGACGATAGTATTAAAGCAATTGCAGAATACACAACACAGTTAAACTCTTTTTTTGAAAATACAGGAGCGAGAAGGTTATATAGTGTTTTAGAAACAGTAATAGAGGAAATAAGCTTTAACGCTCCAAGTGAGAAATATAAACAGGTTATAATAGACAAAAAATACATTGATGAAAAAATGAAAGACGCTTTTAAGCAAAACAGTAACAAAAAAGATAATCATATTATTTAACAACGCTACTGACGCTATTTGTAAAAGTTTGCCAATTTAACATTGGGTTAATTTACAGATTACCACTATAAATAATAACTTGCATTTTACATATAATTGCCAGTATCTTATACTAACAATTATATGTTTTTTACGTTTATTTTACACTAAGGGATGCATTTTGCTATTGAAAAAAGTATATTAGAAAAAGCCTTAAGAAACGTTGTAGTTTCCGCACAAAGAAAGTCTATCATGCCAGCATTGGGATGTGTTAAAATTGTTGCCGGTGATGGCAAAATAACAATGACAACAACAAATTTAGAAACGGAAACATGTGACGTTGTCGACTGTTCTGTCATTACAAAAGACGGAGTTGCGATAGTGCCAGTTTACACTATACTAGACATAGTTAGCACAATGCCCGCAGATGTAAAAATTAACTTTGAATCCAAAGATGAATCTTGTAGCGTTATTGTGGTTTCTTCAGGAAAAAGAATAAACGAAATTGTTTGTCTATCTGATGAATTTCCTGACGTGTTGGGTGGTCAGTATGATTCTGAAATCAAGTTAAACGCAAAAGCTTTTGGTGTCATCGTAAAAAAAGTATCCTTTGCAATGTCGCAAGCGCCAGAAAGACATAACTTAAACGGTATACACGTTAGCACAGAAGAAGAAGATGGTAAGAGTTATCTTTCATGCGTTGCAACAGATGGTCATAGACTTTGTTTTGCAAAGGTAGAATTAAGTGAGTCAATAAGCTTGTCTAGTAAGTTATTACCAAGAAAAGCAGTAAGCGAGATGATAAAATTATTAGACGTTGATTCTGAATGCTCACTTTGTTTTTCCCAAAATAAAGCAAAAATAAAGATAGGTAATATGTATTTTGCTACAAAATTAGTAGACGCCTCTTTTCCTGATTATAAAAAAGTTGTTCCACAAAATAATACAAAAACTTTGGAAATTAAAATGGACGCGTTGGCAAATGAACTAAAAGCCGTTTCTATTGTGGCACAAGGAAAAGGTGTAAAATTAACAATAAAACCATCCTCTTTATTTTTAGAATGTATTGGACCAGATGGAAGTAAGTCTAGTACAGAGCTAGACTGTACTTTTGTTGGTGAAGATGGTGACTTTACAACAACATATAATCCAATTTTTTTAGAGGACGTGTTTAAGGTTGTTGATAAAAATAAAAATAAAGATGAAATTATTAGGATTAGCTTTAAAAGCTCAGATTCCCCATCTATAATTCAATCTCCTGCTGATAAAAATGCATATTATGTAGTAATGCCAATGAAGGCAGAGTAATGTCGTTATATAGTTCTTCTTAGACGTTTAGTTACTAAAAGTTGACAAAAGAAACCCAACTTACACTTTGTAAATAAAAATATAATATTTTGCCGAGAAAAAGGTTTAGATTAAAATTTACATTAATAGCTATAGTCTGGTGCGTAACATTTTTAGTATCGGTTAAAATCGCTATTATTTTTTTCCGCATAGCAGCTATTAGCAACAGGTTAAACAAAAGCGGAATTGTAGAAAGGTATAATATTGTTGGTTTTAAAAATTGTCTTATAGGTAATGAGTGCGGTTTTTATTTAAAAAACATACGTATTAGGTTTAATCAAGACAGTAATCTTTTTATACCATTTGCAAGGTTAAGCGCTAATTATAACGAACAAAACAATCTGTCAATATCAATACCAGCAGAAACGCGAATAGTAACTTCTTTAAGCGAACAAAATCATGTAGTTGTATTGCTAGAATTAGTTGATGAATTAATAGTAGATTTTTGGCAAAATGATGAAATGATTACCTTTAAAACCATAAATCCATTAACAGCAAATATTTTGCTAGATAACAAGATGCTAGGTTTTGTTAAAAATACAAAGATCATTACTTCGTTAACAAGAAACCCGCAAACCCCAAAAAAAATAAGCAAAAACGATAAGGTAAACGAAAACCGATTTGTTAGTAGTGTAAATATAAACTCACAAATCGAGTTAAAGACGATTGACTACTTTAGTATAGGTCAAAAATTGGCTTCAGAGTTAGGAGATAAAAAAAAGGACGTAATTCCAATAAACGTTGTGTTTAACATGGAAAGATGCTTAAAAGAGAGCGAGAACAATTTTTCTATTACAGCAAATAATTTTGACATAAAGGGTAGTATTGCATTGAAAAATAACACAATTGATGGCAGTATTGTTGTAAATTCTTGGCAGAACACACTAGATGATATAGCAAATATGGCAGCTTATTTAATGTTGGGATATAAAAACGAACTATCTGCTGACGATATATTGGTGCATTATCAATTTTTTTACAATAAGATTGTTCCAAAATTATTTAACAACAAAAACAACATAGATAAGCACAATGAAACAAAAGACATTACAATAGATATAAAAACGGAAAATAATAAAGTTACACTAAACGGTATTAAATTTGACTATTTATTTAAAATGTAACATTATTAAACTGTGTGCTAGAAATAAATATCTTAATTTATATTATATTAGCATTATATTTGGTTGATTTACGCTAAAAGCAATATGGTTTTTTTAAGGTTATCCCTTGTAAGCAAGGCGTATATTAGAGCATTATCGTTGTTGTCTTTGTTGGCAATGTTAATTTGCTACCAACCTTACAATGTTAACGCAGCAAAAATAATTGCAATCGTAGGTGATACGGCAATTACAGATTACGACGTTGATCAACGTGCAAGAGTAGTAGCGATGTTGCAAAAGTATAACGTTAAAGATAAAGCTTTAATGAAACAAGTTAGAAAGGAAATTGTTGCCGTATTAATTGATGAGGAAATAAAAAAGAGTTTTGCGAAAAAAGCAAAGATGGAAATAAAAAAAGAAGTGATAGAGTCTTTTATTTTGCAATATGGTGAAAAAACAGGCAGTACCACTTTGCAGCAAATTAAAAACACCGTCAAAATCTACGGTATAGATTGGAGTTTCTTTTGGAACATAGTTGCTGATGAAATTACTTGGTCTCAGCTGGTGTACTATGGGCTATCTAATTCAATTCAATTTTCCGAAAGTGAAATTGAACAAAGAGCGATAATGGAAGGGCTAGACCCTACTAACTATGACCATCTTGAAGCTGTAAAAAGAAACATGATGGAAGAAAGGCTCGCCCTTGATGTGCAAAAGATGATATCAAGGATGAAAAGATTTAGAGTAGTTGAAGAGATAAAAAGCGGTAATTAGTGTCGTAGCTTATTGATAAATTATAGTTATATATTACAAATATATCAAATTATTAATGTATTTAAATTTATAATTATAATAGCGCTGGGTTAATTTTGCACATTGTAAATGTGTTGTTTTTGGCAATTAAAGATAAAAACACATATAGTGGTGTAAAATTGTTACACACTAAACAACAACGCAAACACACTAAGTTAAAATTACAACGGTAGAATGAGTTTAACTCAGGTTTGTTTGTAATTTTTTATTAAATTCTTCACAGCAAGACGAAATTGGGCATTTACTGCATAATTGTTTTGTAGCTTTGCAAATATAACGACCATGCAATACCAGCCAATGATGTATTTGCTTATGGTATTTCACTGGTATAATATGCTTTAAATCTTTCATAACCGCATCAGGTGTTTCTCCATTTGATATACCTATTTTTTTTACAATTCGCAAAATATGCCTATCAACACCGATTGTTGGCTTGCCAAAAGCGCTATTTAAAAACACATTTGCAGTTTTTGCGCCAACACCAGGTAATTTTATTAATTCTTTAAACGTACTTGGGACAATACCGTTGTAGTCTTGCAATAAAACTTGAGATAGGCAGAAAATATAGTTTGTTTTATTTCTATATATGCCAATATACTTCACATATTCGGTAAATTTTGCTTTACCAATAGACAAAACATCTTCTGGGGTAGCGCAAACTTTAAATAAAGATTCAGTACATCGATTAACCATTTTGTCGGTAGATTGTGCAGACAGCACAATTGCTATTAAAAGTGTAAAATTATTAATAGATTTTAGTTCTATTTTTGGATCAGGGTTTATACTGTTAAAAATTTTGCAAATTTGCCTAATCTCTTTTACGCTTAGCATAAAACAAACGACCTTATTAATTTAAATTTATAATACCTATAACGTCAAGCTACATAACATACCTTATTGCACTTTAAATAAACAAAGAGCAAGTTAAACAATAAGGCTTTGTGGTCGTGGTGGAATGGTAGACACGCAGCGTTGAGGTCGCTGTTCCTATTTATAGGAGTGGAAGTTCAAGTCTTCTCGACCATACCAAGCTTTATTGTAGTTTTATTTATATAAAACCTTGTATCAATAACGTGCATTAAGTATATGAATATCCTTTTTTTTCTATTTAACATAGTAAAAGAAATCTGGCTACCACTAATAACAATTGTTATATCTATAGCAAACATGATGTTATTTAAATTACGCGGAATAGGACTCTCGTCTCTTGGAGGCGACTATATTTCTATCATTATAGTTTTAGGTACAATATTACGTTTTTACATATCTGGTATTTCTGTTGGTCTACATGACTACAGCGCACAAGACAGAGATAAGGTTGTGTATACAGCATTGGCAAATATTTTAATTATTATTGGCTTTACAATTGCCACAAACAACCTGCTGCAATATGTAATTTCCGCACCACTTATTATATGGAATATAAAACAGGCAAATTTAATGTTTGACAATAATACAGTGTTTAAAGATATATCTCGCCACTGGAATCCAATTCTGTCTTGGACAAGAGAGTGGAAAATTTTATTGTTTATTTCAATTATAGCGATTTGTCTAGAGTATATAACATTTTACAATGGTGGCTCTATTCCTCCTAGAATGTTAAAATAGTAACTAAATTTATAACGCTACGCAATAGATAAGTTTGACATGTAAATTATTCTTGATTATAACAGTCCTACTTGCACATATGTTGTATAACTTTGAGGGGATGGTCGAGAGGCTGAAGACGCCTTCCTGCTAAGAAGGTATACGGGCTTAAACCCGTATCGAGGGTTCGAATCCCTTTCCCCTCGCCAGTGTTAGTTTGTTATATAAAAACTATTATCTATGGTAATTTCTATCACAATAGTGATGCGGTGGTAATTTAGTTAGATATTGGTAATTTACAGAAGACAATATAGTGACAAATAACAAATTATGCTCTCGCGATCTGGTAGAATTTTATATTAATTTGCACAATCACTTTTCTAGGGAATTCGTTATTTTGTAATTTATAATTACATTCTGACATCAATTGTAAATTTGAATATATAAATAATTAACATTTTCACATGTATATCTTTACATAAGTACAACAAAAGCCTTGTAGGTAAATATAAAACTACGCAGCGTGTCTGGTATATTGTTTATAACACAGATTTAACCAACATGATAAAACGCACATGTAAAGGAGTGCAGTTGGTAAAACATTTTTATGTAATTTTTATTCTTTAATGTTGGAAACTTTAAAAAAAATAACTGCAAAACTTAATATTATAGTCAGGACAGACTTAAAAAATATAATTGGAGATATAATTTCTCATGCTTCTTTTAAAGTTTTATCTATAGAAAAACAAATAAACAATTAAAGCGCAAAAATCCGTCAATGTAATATAAAAAATATTTGCGATAATATCGCATTGTTTAAAAGTTAAGGTGTAAATATTTTATTTCTTTAAATTTATAATAACTTTTACACACAGTATTAAAATTTTAATGATAAAATTATTATTTACAGTTTAACTAATGCGCTGCAATATGCTTTCTTACTGCAATAATTTTAATATAGAAGATGTTAAAATTATTGCAGTAAGAAATATATAGACTATTATTAATATAGCATATAAATATATATTGTTGCTTCTTTGTGCTACAAAATTAATAGTAAACAAATATGATTAAAAAATATGATACAGTTATAATCGGTTCCGGATTGGGCGCAATGGTTACCGCAGGTATGTTGGCTAAAAAGGGAAGAAGTGTTTTAATTATGGAACAACATTATATACCTGGTGGGTGTGCTACATCGTTCGGTCGTAAATCTGAAAAAACAGGAAAAAGTTATAAGTTTGACGTTGCATTGCATGAACTAGATGGACTAGATCATCACGATATAAAAGTAAAAACATTAAAAGAACTTGGTGTATTCGACAACGTTAGTTTTGTAGATGTTCCAGAATTCTATCATTTCGACAATGGAAGAGTTGAAATTTCAATTCCTTCAAACACAGAAGAGGCAAAAAAAGTTTTGATTGAAAAATTTCCAGAAGAAAAAAGAGGTATTAATAGATTTTTTAATACTATTACAAAAATACGTAGAGATGTGTACTATTTCACATTATTTAACCATTGGTCTTATCGCGCAAGATGGAGAAGACTAATGTATATTTTATACATGCTCACTCCGTTGCAATTAGTTCTTCTTCCTTGGATCACTTTTAATATGTTTTCAACTATCGGTAGAAAGGTAAAAAGTATGACAAAAAACAAAGATCTTCAAACAATTTTAGTAGCAAATATAGCGTACTATCATGACGATCCTATGGCTTGTGATACAACATTCTTTTCCGCGGCTCAGGGTGGTTATTTTCAAGGTACCCATAATATCAACGGTGGTGGACAAAAGCTATCAAATTATCTTTGGAAAGTAATTGGTAAAAACGGTGGTGACAGGATGTTAAACACGCTTGCTACAAGGATACTAGTTAGTAAAAGAGGTAAGGTTGAAGGTGTCGCTTTCAAAAAATGCTCTAATGGCGTTGCGCTTGACGAAGAAGAGGAAGTTGTGTATTGTTCAAATGTTGTATCTGGTGCCGATCCGCATCAAACAGCTAGTATGTTGCCAGAAAAATATGATAATAAAATAAAAAGAAGCATCAGAGGAACAAAAGAATCAATGTCCTTAACCTCAGTCTACTTTGCGATGAAAACAAAGTTAAAAGAATCTTTGGGATCAAAGCATTACTCTAATTTTGTATATGATCCAGCTTATTCGGGTGTGGAAAATATGAGAATTAAAGCAAAAGATTCTGGGCATAGATCTGACTCTTTTGTATTTATAGATAACAGTAATATAGAATTTGAGGATGAAAAACATCAGTATCTATGTACAAGTGCTTCTATAAGTAAAATAGAGGATTGGGAAAATCTATCTACAGAGGAGTACAGGAAAGAGAAGGAGCGTTTTGCAAACTTTATAATTGACGAGATAGAAAAACGGTTACCAGGCTTTAGAAATGAAATAGACATTTATGAAGTTGCGACTCCGTTGACAATCCGTAGATACACTAAGGCTAAAAAAGGTGCTACATATGGGTTTGCTCAAATTAACTCTCAATCTTCAGTTATGAAGACACTCTTCCAAGCGGGTAATAACAGATCTAGTATCGTGAAGAATCTGTATTTCTCATCAGCGTGGTCGAGACCAGGTGGTGGCTTTACAGGTACAATTTTATCTGGTATAGAAACAGGAAAAATAATGCTTGGTAGATAACGTAATATAGCAATTGCAGTATATTAGCCTGCGTCTAACCGTTGTAGCGTAATGTTTGACTAACAAGCATTACGCTACATAATACTTTGAATACATCCAGTTCTTTTATAGCTTATTTTGTTGTCTGGTTACATAAAACTACCAAATTTAGGAATTCTCCTTCTTTTGTTTTTTACTACATTAACTGTAACTAATGTTCCCGTTAACGCAGGTAGCAATGTTGTTAGCTATGGCAATAGTGACGTATTGTTGCAAGACGGAAACGAGAAAAGATGGTCATATGAAAAATTAAAGAAAAAACGCAACAGACGAAGAAAAAACTTCTTTTACGCAGGTCTTGGTTTTTCGGTTTCTGGTATGGCATTTAACATGAAAGGCAGTAACGCCGTCTTAAGTAACGGCTTTATGACCGAAAATCCGCTACTTGGCGACATTGTAAGAGTAGGTTACGAATATTCTGGTTTGGTTGGTTATTTTGCTGCAGAGATTTACGGTTCATTTCTGTTTAGCATATCTCAAAATGGTCTTATTGGTTCGTTAGTAACAGGCGAAAGTATAGAATTGACTAGCTTTGGTCGAGGCACATTGTCTACAGGGGTAAACATGAAACCAGGTTTTTCATTTAACAATAGCAAAGGGGCAACCTACTTAATTGTTGGTGCTGGCTATCAATGGTTACAAGGTAATTATACCAATCAAAATGGTGCTGAGCAAGCTTTCCATATGTCAGGTTTTGGTTTAAACTACGGTATTGGTATGAAGTACACATTGCGTAGTTTTGTTATGCTATTTTTAGACTTTATCGCTACCGCACCTATTAAAGGTAATGGTGTTTTTGATATAGATAGAACAGCCTACACAATGATAAATGGTGTAAAAACCCGTTTAGACGACATTGCGGCCTTTGAATACTATAGCGTAAACATAGGTTTAGACTTTAGAGTATAGTTTATACTTTGAAAAAATCTTAAGTTGTATACATTTATGCAGATTAACAGAGTTAAATTATTTGCTTTGATAGCTGTTTTTTTTCTTATTGAGCAAAATATTACAGCAATTGCAGCGAATCAAACTGTTGACAATGGGGATAACTGGCAATTTAATGGTAATTACGACACAATAGACGCACCTATAAGCCATATACCAGGTAAAAAGTTAGGTTATTTTTACGGTGTTGTTTCTGGCGGTTTAGGTCAGCATTTTTTTAAAAACTCTACTGATGGTGATATTATTTCTCAGAATGCAGGTTTTCTATCAAAGAATCCTGCTGGTATTTTATCAATTTTAGCAGGTTACCAGTTTAAGATATTAAGAAATTTTGACTTAGGGCTGGATATTGTAGGTAGATGGTTGTTTTTTGACAATAGCGGGTTAATGGCCGCAGACGGTAGCGTTAATTTTAACATTAATCAGGCACAAATGCTTTTATTTCAAATAAAACCAACATTAGTTTTTCATGACGGTAAATATGGCGTATTTGCCTCCGTTGGCGTTGGTGGGCAATTTGCAGTTGCTGGAGGAGTGTTGCCAGCGCAACCTCAGAATGTTAATTTTTTTGATTTTGCATTATCATATGGGTTAGGGGTTTATGCGTTTTTTCGCCCAAATGTAGCAATACATTTAAATATGTTTACGATGGCGCAACTAAACCAAAGAACCACCTTGTTAACGGAGGTAGTTAATATTAGTGTATACGGGATAGAGTTGGGAATAAAGTTTTCAACATAGCGATATCGCAAGATAAACCAGTAAAAATAGTAAAACTTGCATTAATTTATTAAAAAGTATTTCTTGTTTCCGTTGCGATACTTGTTATTACGTCAAAAATAGACGCAACCTCTTTTCTAGTTCTTCCCCTTGTTCCAGTGTCTGTAGTAATCCATAATTGAGATTCCTCAAGAACTCTTAAACACTTACGTAAGTTAGAATGTATTTCAGCCTTAGTTGGGACACGTGTAGAATTTGCATTAAACAAACCTATACCAATATCGTTATTATACTTATAACTAATAAAAGCCTCTAATACCTCGAGTTTAGACCCTGTTGCAGCAAGAAGCAGTAAATCTGCATCAAAATAACCAATACTTTCAATATATTCTGCAAACTTTACCCCTCTTAAGTGTAACGAAATTTGAACATCATCTTTTGCGTACCCAGATAATATTTTAAAAATATCTCCTAGTTTTCTTATATATTTAGAGACATTCTCGCTTCTTAATGGTATATATTGAAACAAATTTGGCTCATCAATCATAATATGTTTAATACCAATTTTTTGCAGTTTAACAATTTGCTGACCCATTAAATGGGCAAAGTGGATATAGCACTTGTGTATATCGACCCCCTTTGGAACAAAAGAAGCGTTAACTAGGCTAATTGGGCCAATAAGGCTAAACCGAACAGGCTTTGACGCAATAGATAAACAATATTTTGCAATATTTATATAATGTTCACTTACCTTGTCAGATATGTCGTATATTACTGGCTTACACAGGTAAGAACTACCAGAAGTACGTGATACTTTTGCTGATGTCAAATCGATCCCATCAATTAAAGATGCGAAATATTCAATGTTGTTACGTCTTTCTGGCTCGCCAGAGCTAATAATATCCAAATATCTTTCTTGCAGCTTGGTATTCTCTAATATTGCTCTTTGCAAAGGCTTTTCAAGTTTGGTATGACTATGTAAAGATGGATCAGCGGGCAACCAGCCAATATCTGTAATTGGTAAAAGTAAATCTTTTTTTACACAACCCATTTGTAATGCTTTACGTTTTTTAAATGACGTTCTATCACGAATTAGTTTTTGTTTTGATAACAAAGATTTATCGAGTTTATTGTTAATATTGTTACTTAATTTCTGTAAATCCTTAATAAGTTTTTTATTTTTTGCCAACTCAGTAGAAACAGAATTGCGACCTTCATTTAACGCTTTTGTTATTATGATAATTTCCTTTAGTTTGTTTTTAGCAAAAGAAAGAAAAGGTGAATAGGAAGAATGCGCGTTTACATCTAACTTACTATCTAATGGACATAATGACAAAGAAGAAGATGGAGCAATAATAACTCTGTCTTTGCCAATTTTATTGCAAACTTCTTCAGCGGTAGAAATTGCTTTATTTAGATCCGTAATCCATCCTCCATTTGCATCAACCAACCCCAGAGAAAGCGACATATTGTCAGGTAGCGCATTTGTTAACTCGGTCAAATCGTTTTCACCATTAACAATATCGCAATGAACCGACTTAACGCCCAAAGACATTGTGCACTCTAAATTGTTACCTAAAGACCCAAAAGAAGTTATTACATGGATATTTAAATTGCCTTTAATGCCACGAAGTTGAGCGTAAAACTCCTTATAAACAGATTGCTCCTCCCTAGTTAAATCTTTAACTAGATAAGGTTCTTCAAACATTATATCTTTTGCTTGCAACCTGTTTAGGTTCCGAAATAACTCAGCATAGACAGGTAACAATTTATCCATTATGTCAAATTTTGAGATCGAACCTGTTCCATCAATATTTGTATCGCTAAGCATCATGTAAGAAACAGGACCCAGTAAAAGAACGGACGAAGTAATGCCAAGTAACTTTTTAGCTTCTAAAAAGTAAGATATAGGTTTGTTATCAGAGTAAGCAAAATTTATTGGCTCACAAATCTCTGGAACCATAAAAGAAAACCCAGTGTTAAACCAAACATTAGAAGACATACCGTGTACGTCAAATTTATCTTTTTGCTGACCCCTAATAATAGAAAAGTATATTTCTGGAGGAACTAACCCACCTTCCCAATAGTATCTTCTTGGGATATTTCCAACTAGCGTTGTCGTGTCTAAGACGTTGTCGTAAATAGTAAAGTCATTACATGGAATAATATCAATCCCAAGCTCAACTTGTGTTTGCCAATTTGCCCTTCTTACATCTGCACATAAAATGTCTAAAGAAGGTTTTACTTTAAAATTATTATGAACCAAGTTAGCAATAACATCACAAATCTCACCATGAAGACCTATATGAGGCATTCCTAAACAAGCAGATCTGACCATAGAACAAATTTATTACTACAAATACAACAAACAATACCAATAAAAAACACAGATATATAATTTTGTCAACATATTTTATTATATAATGCGTAACAAAGTAAAACAGTTGCAAATCATCATTTATAAAAACATACCGCACTTAGTTGGCGTTTAATGTTACAACAACTAAGTCACAATAAGTAGATGTAAAACATTAGTTAACATAGTTAAACTTTACATCATTATAATGCTGATTTGCTGATTTGCTAATTTATGTTTTTTTGTTTATTAAACTATTAAAATGTACATTTCTGTATAGGTAACTAAATATTAGTTTTAATAGTTTTTACAGTTAAAATAGTATATTTTATGT
>JAERRN010000022.1 GCA_016735445.1 Rickettsiales bacterium
AAAAATAGCACAATATTTGACAAATAATATAAGTGATTTCTCATAATCTTATTCCAATTACTTTACCTACTAATAAACAGTCTATGGCTAAATAAGACCACTATTTATTAAACTAAGTATTTAATAGTTAGTTGTAAGGTAAAGTGGTTTTACTACTTGCTAACTCTGCAATCTATTTATTATTAAGGGTGTAAAATTACCAACTTAAAAGGTTAAAAACGCACAGTGTGTTTAATGCTGTTAATAAATACACTGTAAAACAACCTAGTAAGGTAATTATACAAAATAAGCATAACAACAATGACAAACATAGCGCCAACAAAAGATGTGATAAAGAGAATAACAAATAAAATACTACAAAAAATAACAGAAACAACAGAAGCAATAACTTCTATTACTGATGAAAAGCCAAAAGCAACAATATTTGCGATAGACCCAACTCCGCCAAGTTTAATTTATATGAATAAAAAAATCCTTCAATCTGCTAAATGCGGTATTGTTAGTGAGATAAAAACCTTTTCTAGCAAAATACCAGAAGAAGAGATAAAACAAGCAATACTTAAATGCGGACAAGTAAAAAATATAAACGGAATAATGCTCCAATTGCCAATACCAGAAATATTTAATAAGCTTGATATTATAGATTTAATACCAGCAAACAAAGACATAGACGGGCTAACTGCGATACAGCAGGGAGGGGTAGCACTTGGAAATATGCATAAATATAGCCAATTACCACCAACGGTACAAGGGGTTGTGTACTTGGTAAAATACATAAGCGGCAATATTGTTTCAAAAAATATACTTATGATTGGCTCATCAAATATTGTCGGCATACCGACTGCGCTTACAATGTTACACCAAGGTGCAACAGTTACTATTGCCAATAGTAACACGGTAGATTTGCCGAAACACTGTAAAAATGCAGATATTATTATATCTGCAACAGGTCAAAATAGTTTAGTAAAAGAAGACATGATTAAACAAGACACGGTTATTATTGACGTAGGCATTAGCAGGATAACAAGTAAAGTTAAAAAAGACGGTGAGCCAGAATACCGCATTGTTGGAGACGTAGATAAAAGTTGTAAGACGAAGTCACAATATATTACACCGGTACCAGGTGGGGTAGGGTTGTTTACAATAGCATTTTTACTAAAAAACATTTTAATAGGGTATATTGTACAAAATAATATAATGGACAAAAAAGTCACCCAATTAATGGAAGATCCAATTTTTGACCCATTATTGGCAAGGAAAGATATGAACGAATATATATAAACATATTACACTGTATATGTAAATTAGACGCATAACTATATTATAGTAAAACAAAGTAGCACTAAAAAAGTAATTATTTATTAAAACATATTTAAACCGTCCCACTTACAACAATGCATACGGTATTGTTAATAAACGATTATATACAATATAATTACCTGCTATGACGATACTATTTATACAAACAAATGTTAACATTTACACACATTAAAGGTACTACCTATAAAAAAGTGCCACTATAGAGCGCAGCTTAAATTAACACCTCTATAATCTATTATTAACTAGAGGGACTTTTAAAGCTAAACTTGTGTAGTAATATATTAGTATTTCGCAAATTTAAATAATGGGCTTTAAAATTAAATCTTTTTAAGAATATATTAACATTGCACCCGTAGCTCAGTGGATAGAGCAGAAGCGTCCTAAGCTTTGTGTCGGGGGTTCGATTCTCTCCGGGTGCACCATTTTACTCTATCTTCTATCTAATCTTTAAATAGTCTTGCTTAAAAAAGTAATACTTGGTTATTGCCAAATACAAAGCGGTAAAAGTGTAACAGTGTAACAAAGTACAGTAAGTAAACTTGGTATTTTTAAGTTATTGCAAACGATAAAACACTGCAGCTGTTAATGATTTAATTGTGTAATTCTGCAACATATAATTATACAGCATGAACAACAACAAATAAATCATTTTGTTTGTAAAAATACCCTTACTCTGCTAGACGATGAAGGTTATAAATAAATATCCAAAGAATGGTTAAAATCTTAAACATATGATAAAAATCAATCGAAGTTTCTAATCTGGGAGAATCTGTTAAATGGATTAATAAAAAAAATATGTCGAGCAAAATTATTATTAATAATTATATAATAAAAAAATACGTTGCTTTTTATGTATTGTAGCAACTTATTTTTAAAACAATTGGGCTTGTTTTAGCTCTATTGTAAGTGTAAGATATATGTAATTAATAATAACTTATTTATGAATAAACTATCGTTAGTTAGAAAATTGTCAGAGGAAACTGGCTCTTCTATAGTTGCAGCAACAAATTTTTTAAACGCTTTAGAGGAGGTTGTTGTTAATTCTTTGCGTGATGGTGACGATGTTCGTCTTCCGGGATTTTTAATTATGACTGTAAAAGATGTTCCTGCTACAACAGGTAGAAATCCAAAAAATGGAGAACCTATCGAAGTTTCTGCAAGAAAGAAAATACTTATTAGAGCAGGTAAAGCGTTAAAAGATCGCATTAACAAGTAATTCAAAATTATCGTGAAATCTTAAAAGTTTACCTTATGTTAGTTGGTAAGGTAAACCTTAGGTATCTCGTGTGCGGTGCAAGTACTTTTACTAAGTGCTTGCTATTGCTTTCTCTGTTTTTATATATTATTGGTTTTATTCGTCGTCAGAAGAAGAGGGTACGTTGTTTTTTCGTTTCGTTGCAATGTTTTGTATTGGGCATTCTTTAGTCTCCACTTCTTAATTTCGCTATGATTTCCAGATAATAATACATGCGGAATTTCTTTCCCTTTCCATTTTTGCGGTTTGGTAAATTGGTCATACTCTAGCATATTATGCAATTCTCCCGAAAAACTCTCTTCTTGCAGCGTTGATTTACTTATCGTACCTGGTAGTAATCTTATGATACTTTCTAATATTGCAAAACTAGCGACCTCGCCACCAAAAAGAATAAAATCCCCTAAACTAACTTCCTTTATATTGTAATACTCTACAATACGCTGGTCTATTCCTTCAAATCGTCCACATAAAATATATAAATCAGTAACATCAGTTGCACTTTTTTGAGCAAAACCTTGGTTTAAAATCAACCCTCTAGGGGAGGTATAAATAAATAATTTACCCTTCTGGTTTAAGCAACTTATATCAATATTGTCTTCTATGCAATTACCAAGTATATCAGGTCGCATTAACATGCCACCACCACCATATGAGTAGTCATCAACCCTTTTGCATATTTTACCAGTACCATATTGCTTGATATCTACAACTTTTAGAGACCAAATACCTTGGCTTAAAGAACGTGATAAAATTGAGTGATTAAAAAAATTATATACTAAATCTGGCAGAACCGTAAACAATACTACATTCACAAAAATATTGTATAAAAAAATAACAAAACCAACCCCAACCAAGCCCTTAAACTAACTAAGTAGCAACAGTTAAGTATAGCTAATATTGTTTAAGATCTTCTTCAGTTTGCAACAATTCTGCTACTTGTAAAATCGTTTTATTCAAAATATCAACCTCTGTAATATTAATTTTAACTTTATTTTGTAAAAGAAAAACATTACCACCCTCATTTGGTATATTCCATATAAGTAAACCGCTAGACCTTGTAAGGTTTTTTAAAACTTTAGGATTATTGGCTAAATTCGGTAGTTTTAATACAAAATTTACCGTAAAGCCAGTGCCAACATTTTCTGGTCTACTAGTTAAATAACCATATTTTCGGTGAATAGAAAATTCTAAATCAAGAGAGTCAAGAAAATGATACATCCTTTTCATACTATCTGCAAAATCTTTATCTATAACATTGGATCTAACCAATAAATGATCCTCACCATTAACCAAAGCACATAAAGAGGCGTCATTTTTAAACAACATGCCTATATTCTCTGGCATAGTGTTTTTAGATTCAAATAGGTCAAAAATATCTCTCTGGCTATCTAACACTGTTAAGGCGCATTTTTCAGCAGCGCTTTTTTGACTTATCTCTTCTGTGGACGGTAAAGATGGTAAACGCCCTAAATCTACATAAACAACATTCTTAAATTTAGCAAATTCAAAAGCATTTTTAATTATTAACGCACTTCTGTGGGAAGATATCTGACTCTGTGCTCTTCTAAAAGGCATATTACTTAAATTACGAGACACCGTTAGCCAAGACCGAATAATATATTTATTGTTAGGATCTATATTTAGATGGATAACTTTTAACTCGTCCACATTGCCCTTATTTCTAAAACCAGACTTAATTTTATTGTGTGCGCCAATTAAGTCTCTTAGCACATCACTAAACACCGTTAAGTAATCCTCCGAAGCGCAAGCAACAGCAGAAAGACCATTTACAGAACGATAATCCTTAATACCACCAGCAAAAAGGTCATCTATTGTGCAACCAGTTCCGTCAACAGATCTACTATATTTATGATAATTAAATTCATGCACGCCTCTTTTTTTTAGAAGATAAGATATTTTTTGCCTGTCAAAAAATAAATACCCAAAGAAAAACAGAACAACACCAACTAAGGTAATAAGTAAACAAATGTAATACTTAATTTTAAGAGAGAAATTTTTACCGTACATAAATAGATGACAATATAATAAAATACGTTGCGATTTATAAAAAATATAAAAATATTGCTTTGTAAATCAAAATTATATCCAAGTATAACAAAACATATACAAAAATGCAAGTTGTGTATATGTTGTTATTTATTTATTTATTAATCATGATAATAGCGGTCATTCCTGCAGGTGGTTTTGGCGAGAGAATGGACAATTTTACCTCTGTACCAAAACAATATACCTCATACAATAATTTTCATATTTTACGTAAAAGCATTGAAGCTTTTATAAATCATCCAGATATTTACGATGTTATAGTTGCAATTAGACCGCAGGATATAGAACTATACAAAAAAGCTGTAGATGGGTTAAACATATTACCTCCAGTATTAGGCGGTTCTACTCGAAAAGATTCTGTATATAACGCACTAGAGGCGATAGAGCAAATTATGCCTGATAAAGTATTAATACATGACGCAGTTAGACCGTTTGTTTCAAAGTCGATTATCTCATCTGTTATAATGGGCTTGCAAGACCATAAGGCAGTAATACCATGTGTGTCGATGCAAGAAACTGTAAAAATAGTTAAAGGTGTTAGTGTTATTTCTACTATTGACAGAACAGAATTATGGAACGCGCAAACCCCGCAGGGTTTTCACTATAAAGAACTAATGAAAGTATACAGAAAACATAAGAACGACTCATTTTCAGATGAAGCAACTATCATGGAAAGAGCTGGAATAAACGTTGTCACAATATTGGGGTCAAAAGAAAATATCAAAATTACAGACGCGCAAGATTATATTGATTTACAACGCAAAGTTGACATAAATAGCAATTATTGCACTGGAAACATTAGCAACTTACAGGAGGATTTTTTTACCGGCAGCGGTATAGATATACATCAAATTGATTACAAGAGTAAGAAAAAGAAAATCACCCTATGTGGTATTGAAATACCAAACCATTCACCATTAAAAGGCAATTCCGATGCAGACGTAGCATTGCATGCGTTGACAGATGCAATTTTAGGTTCGATAAGTGAAGGTGATATTGGGACGCATTTTGGTAACACAGAAGAAGAACTTGAAAGCAAGAACTCAGAGGTTTTTGTTAAAAGTGTAAATAATTTGCTATTGGAAAAAAAAGGCAGGATAATTAACGTTGATATTACAATTATATGCCAAACTCCACGCTTAGAGCCATACAAAGATGCCATGAGGGCAAATGTAGCTAGAATGCTAGGCATTAAAGATGCAAAAGTTAATATAAAAGGTAAAACGGCAGAAAAACTAGGGTTTATAGGTAGAAAAGAAGGTATTGTTTCGCAAGTTAATATAAGCGTCGCAATGCCAAAAAGTAACGCAACTAGTTGATAAAGGTTTTTTTATGCTAAAATAGATATAGATAGTAATATATTTAATTAATTTATTTTACTCACCAAACTGTATTTTCTTAATACAGTTTGTTCTTGTAATAATTTTAACTCGTAAGCGCTATATTGGTTTTAAGTCTTTTTATTCGCAGAAGTACATAGTAATTTCTACCACCTTTTACTTTTTACTTTTGAGACAATACAACCTATGCGTATTTTTACATCAATCTCTGTAATATTATTAGTACTTTTCTAATAAAATAAAACATTGCATCATGTTTTTTACTTATAGTGGTTTATTTATTATAATTTTAACAAATCTTATTTGCAGAATCATTTCTCCAAAAAAATTAAATGGATGTTCTAAATATATTAAACCTATGCTTTAGCTATTAAGTCCATTTAGAATAAACAAATTATTATTTATAAATAGGGTATTTTGCATTGTTAATTATCTAATCTCTTAATCCAATTTTGCATTAAAATATTAAAACAAATAACACCCTATCACGATCCGTTACTATAAAGTAACAGACTCTAGAGATTTAAGCGCTATTTCAATGTCGTTAGAAGGTATTCTTACGTTATTAACTATCTGGTAGTCTTCATTGCCTTTGCCAAGTATTAAAACAACATCACCGTCTTTACATTCGTTGATAGCGTTATAAATCGCCTGTTTTCTCCCACCTGACATATTAACTTTACTAAGGTTTTCTTTTGCAACACCTTCAACAATATGTTGTTTAATAGCGTTAGGATCTTCATCTCTTGGATTATCATCTGTTAAAAAAATCAAATCTGCCAGCTCAGACGCAATCTTCCCCATTATTTTTCTTTTTGACAAATCTCTATCACCTCCACAACCGAAAACAACAATAAGTCTATTTTTTTTAATCTTATTTGCGTCTGCAAAAATGGTTAAAAAAGCATCAGGAGTGTGTGCGTAGTCAACGTAAATTTGTAACTTAGTCCCCATTTGCGGCATTATACGTTGCATTCTGCCAATGGGAGCTTTTAAGTTAACAGAGATATTTTCTAGATTATTTAAAATTGACATATTTGTCGCAATACAAGACACACCAATGGCGCAAGCTAAATTATTACACTGAAAAGAACCCGACAAAGCTGTTTTTAAGTTATAATTTTTACCATTAATATTTAAATGTAACATTTGCCCATACGGTGTAAGATTTGAAGATACCATGCGAATATCTTTACCTTTAAAACCATATGAAAAAATCTTAATATTACGATCTTTGCAAATTTTTTCTAATTCATCAAATTGAGGAATATCTGCATTTAAAACGGCAACACCATTACTATTAAGGTGTTTACTAAATAATAATTTTTTAGCATTAAAATACCCATCCATAGTACCATGGTAGTCTAAATGGTCTTGGGATAAATTAGTAAAAGCTGCAATTTTAACTTTAATTCCATCAATTCTGCCTTGCAAAATACCATGGCTAGAAGTTTCAAATATAAAACTTTTTACCTTATATGTGTTTTTACTAATATATAGCATTTTATACATATCGTAAACAGATGGCGTTGTTAAGCCATGTCCAAGTTTCATATTTACATTATTTCCAATAACTATATTTCCAGCTTCAATAGAAGCGCAACGATGATTTGCTAAAGTTAATATTTGCCTTACAAAAGTAGTTACAGATGTTTTACCATTTGTACCTGTAATTGCGACAGGTCTAATATCTACTTCACCGTAGAAGTTAGATAGTACGTCTTGTATGGTGTAATTTACCGGAATAACTATTGCACCAATTTTATCCTCAGGTAAATTAATTATATCTTCAGATGTACAACATAAAGATATAACACTTTTATATGCTTTTATATCATCAATACAGTCTTGCCAAAGAAAAATAAACCTTAACCCAGACTTAACTGCAGATGTAAAAAAAGACCTATTCTTTTGATGTAAAACAAAAATACCACCTGGCATTATTAAACGATCATCATCGTGAACAATGGGTTTTTGTGTAAAAAAATTAGAATTACACAAAAATGACAAAGCATTATCTTCCATAGAAAACAAGACTGAACTAAAATATACTCACCAAGTTAACCATTCATTCTATTAAAGAATTCTGTATTGTTGGTAGTTTTTTTAATTTCTCTTAACAAGAAATCAATAGATTCAGCATTACCTGTTTTAACTTGTTCATTCATGCCGCTAAGAATTTTGCGCAATGCCCACATTTTAGGTAATATCTCTCCAGAAACCATTTCTTCTTCATTTCTTGTTCCTGAGCGTAACACATCAATTGCGGGGAACAGCCTTTTATCTGCAAGTTTCCTATCTAAAACTATTTCACTATTTCCACGACCTTTAAATTCTTCAAAAATAACTTCGTCCATTTTTGATCCAGTATCTACTAATGCAGTCGCAATAATTGTTAAAGAACCCTCTCTGGTTATATTTCTTGCTGCACCAAAAAATCTTTTAGGTCTTTGTAAAGCGTTTGAATCTATACCACCAGTTAATATTTTACCAGACGAAGGGGCAATTGTGTTATAAGCCCTTGCTAAACGGGTTATAGAGTCTAGCAACACAACGACATCTTGACCTTGCTCAACCATTCTTTTTGCTTTAGCAATAATAATTTCTGCTAATGCAACATGACGTTCTGCTGGTTCATCAAATGTAGAGCTAACAACTTCACCAGAAACGCATTTTATCATATCCGTAAACTCCTCGGGTCTTTCGTCAATTAACAATGCTATTAATTTAACATCAGGATGATTAGCGTTAATAGCGTGTGCTATGTTTTTCATTACAACTGTTTTACCACTTCTAGGAGGTGCAACAATTAACGCACGCTGACCCTTACCAATCGGCGCAATGATGTCAATTAATCTAGTAGAGACATCCCCTTTTATGCCAATATTTAAGTCTAGATTGAGCTTATCTTTTGGAAATATAGGTGTAAAATTGTCAAAATGTAATGTATTACCTATTTCACCAATAAGATGATTATTAATTTTTACAATCTTAAACATGGAAAAATACTTTTCTGAGCGTCTTGGCTCTTTAGCGTATCCCTCAACAATGTCACCTGTTTTTAAACCAAACCTGCGAACTTGATTTTGAGAAACATAAACATTGTCAGAAGAAGGAGCGTAGTTGTTCTCGGAGTAACGCAAGAAACCAAAATTATCTGCAACTATTTCTATTACGCCAGTATCGTACACAACCTCCCCTTTAGAAGAAGCGCTTCTTAAAATAGCAGAGATAATATTATGTTTTAATAGCCTGTTAACGTTAGGAACATCGTAATCCCCAGCTATCTTAATAAGGTCATCAACGTTTTTACTACGTAAATTAACTGAGCTAATAGTTTTGGCCGTTTTTACATCAAATTCCTCCTCTCTTTGTGACCTGTGACCTCTTATAGGTCTCATTCTTCCACCTTTTCTAGCTAAGTCATTTTCACTTTCATCAAAGTTAACATCTCTAGACGCATCAGAGCCTTTTCTGTTACTTCTTTGCTGTTCAGTAGAAGATGTTTGTGCCATATCAGAGCTTGCACCGACTTTCTCAGGAGTGTTAGAAGTGTTTCGTGAGGAATTCCACTTACTAGCAGAGTTATGTTTGTTATTTGAGTCGGCAGAAAATGAGCATACACGTGAATCAGACGTGAAAAAACCAAAAGAAGAACCGTCTATTTTAACACCAGTACCGCTTGTGTTAATTTTTTCTTGGGAGGGTTTTTGCTGCTCATCTTTGTTGGAGTTTGATTTTGGCTCAAGATCTATACCTTTAGTTAAAAAATTAGGGGTACTATCCGAATCAAAATGATCGCTAGGTTTATTATTTATTTTTACCATCTGAAAACATATGAAATGTAGAAGAATGCACGAAATCAAAGAACGACAAAGCAAAATACTCGTTGACGAAAGCAATGACACGGATCGGGGAGCTACAGCTAATGTGTAAAACTAACACACTAGAGGCAAAATGATTATGTTGTATAAATAAAAAATGTCAAGTTTTTTAGTAAAAAGAGAATAACAATGTACAAAAAGATACTAAAACAAGAATTAACTTATATTTCTGTTAATAAGTTTAGCCAATATAATCTCTAACTTTTAGCTTTATATGGCTGTAATATTTTTGTACATTGTTATTCTCTTTTTACTAAAAAACTTGACATTTTTTATTTATAC
>JAERRN010000008.1 GCA_016735445.1 Rickettsiales bacterium
ACTTATTTGTTATTTTGTTATGTATTTTTTTGTGCATATAGTAACTTTTTTATAAAAAAGTGCATAAAAAAAGACGCGGTTAGCTTTGTAAATAACTAATTTGTAAATTAGTTAAAAATTAAATAGTTAAGATAATTTTTGCAAATAAACCAATTAGTTATGCTTGTTTATTGTAATTTAATTATAAAATAATAAAATCATCTTGACAACTATTGTGCTAGATTATTGAATTAATGGAACAATTTAATTGTTTTTGTTGGTCGGGATAGCTCAGCTTGGTAGAGCAAGGGACTGAAAATCCCTGTGTCGGCGGTTCAAGTCCGTCTCTCGACACATTTTGTAGTTTTAAACTATTAGCGATTAGCACAGGGTTGTGGTTTTTTAACTTTTAATTACTTACATACGGTTTTTTATGCGCGTATCGTCCCATCTTAAGTTGTCTAAATATATATTAATACTTTGGTTGTCCATGGCAGGGTTGTTTGGTCTTTACAAAGCTTTACCGTTTTTTGAGCTTTTATATTTAAAGCTTGTAGATAGCAAAGTGGAATGGAGCTGCAACGTAAAAGCTGGATCATTAGACGGTTTAGACTTTAGCGGTATTAAATTTGCTGGTTGCATGATTGAGCAAGACGATAGCATTTTAATGATAGAAGGTGCTTTTAGCTTTGAGGATTTTAACAGGTGGAAGAAGTTTGCTTTTCCCGCTGGTACCGTTATTGGCAACGAAGAACCATCATGCACTGCGGTAAGGGAAGTTGCGGAAGAGACAGGTGTCGCTGTTGAGGTTATTGGTTTTGTTGGTAGGATTGGTGAGAATTTTGCTTTGTTCTTATGTAAGCCTTTAAAACGCATCACAGAGGACGATTTGAAGTGGAAAAAATTATTTGAAGTAAGAAAATTGCATTTTGTAAAAGTCTCGTCTATAATTAATAGAGAATTTCTTAAGGAAAATAATTTTATGTATCCTTCGGATATAGAATTTTTGCAGAAGCATTATTCTTAATGAAGAATAGTATTTTTTCTTATTTTTATATTTTACCGACTTTATAAGCTTTAGTTTGCTTTTTGTATGAGTATGTTTTTTACACGGACAACAGTGTTATTTAGGCGCGGTAGGGGCTATTTTAACAAGCTGTTTGCGGATAGATATATTGTATTTTCAAGCTCAAAAGGTAGTCGTTCTTATTGCTTAAGCACTATTATTCAAATTGTATTTGTTTTAACTATTCTTTCTTTTTCCTTATGGGCTTGGTTTGTTATTGCGGGGTTTTTTAACAAAAAACGGTCTATTGATGTCGTTTATAAAGAGGTAAGCGAGTTGCGCTCTGTTAACGATGATCTGGTGTCAAAGATAGAGTTAATAGATAAAGATTTATCTGAGTTTTCATCTCGTTTTACTGGTAAAAAAGCAAAACGTTTAATCGACAACAATACAAAAAAGGTTTTTAGCAACGATTACAAGGGCAGATCTGACCTTGTTAGTGGTTTGTTGGAAAAAAGCGTTGTAGATTTTACGCACGCGGTTAACACTAGAATGGGATTTTTGTTAAACAGTTTTCATAGTATAGGTTTTGACCCTTATCGTTTTATTCCTGAGTCAAAGGCAAAGTTGGACAAAGTTCGCTTGAGTAGCGCTAGGATAGTTTCTCCTAAAGCATCTGCAAAAGATTTTTACAAAAAAAGGCTTACACATTATTATTATAGACCTAAGTTTTTAGAAAAATCATTAGACACATCTATTGCTAAGGTAAATATTGGAGTTGGAAAGGTTATTTCCATTTTAAGTACAATGGAGTCGATATTTCGCTCTTTACCAATTGGTGCACCTATGAAAGGAGGACTGATTATTACAAGCAGGTATGGGATTCGTTCAGATCCATTTTCTAGCAATAAGCGTATGCATTCAGGCGTCGATTTAGTTCGTTCTGACGGTGCTAAAGTTATTGCAACTGGTAAAGGTGTTGTTGCTTTTGCCGGTTACAAGAATGGCTATGGTTACACTATTGACATTAACCATGGTTATGGTATTAGGTCAAGGTATGCTCACATGAGAGAGGTTACTGTTAAGACGGGGCAAAATGTTTCCGCAAGTCAACATATTGGTTATCAAGGTAAAACGGGCTCTCGTTGCAGAGGTTCGCATTTACATTACGAAGTACGTCAAAACAATGCTACAATTAATCCGTTAAAATATATATATGCTAAAAACAATTTTCAAAAAGGACAAGTCGCGTATTTCTCAGGAAAAAAATGAGTTACCGTACGTAGCAAAAAAAAAGAAATCAAATGATTTTAGTGTTGTTTCAAAAGGTACAACTTTATCTGGTGATTTTTTTGGCTCTGGCGTTGTAGATGTTTTAGGTACCGTTAGGGGTAATATATGTTGTGGAGAGGTTTTTGTTAGAAACGGTGGACGAGTAGAGGGTAATATTGTTGCTAACAATGTTAATGTTAATGGTTATGTTAATGGTCGTGTCACGTGTCAAACTTTTTCTGTTGACTCATTTGGACTTGCGGAGGGGATTTTGTCTTACTCTACTATATCGATAGCTAATGGCGGTGTAATTTCGGGAGACTGCAGAAACGAAAGAATTACTGATGACGTTATAAAATCTTGTCAGGAGGAATTTTTTTGTATATCGTCACAAATTACGCCAGTTAATGTACTAGACGTAAAAGAAAAATCACAATAAAAGTTACGTATTTAACTTTGTATTTTCTCACTTTTGCGTTATACTATGGTATTAATGTTGGGTCGTATATTTAACGTAATTATCTATGTTACGTTTGCCAATTTTAACTTTATTTATTTTATAAGTTTTTTTTCATTAAAAACTATTGACAATTATTGGTTGTTGATTAAACCGTTCACTGTAGTCCTGTCTATTTTTAGGTTGTACAGTAATATCTATATCTGCAGTATTTTATGTCACTAAAAACGCCATCTGGTAAAAAACCAGTATCCATCGTTAAACTTCAAGTGGAAGCTGGTAAAGCAAATCCCGCTCCTCCTATTGGTACAGCGCTTGGTCCAAAAGGTATTAACATTATGCAGTTTTGTAACGAATTTAATAAACAAACTGAGTCGATGAAGGGTATGCTTGTTCCTGCCGTTATTAGCATTTTCAAAGATCGCTCCTTTTCTTTTATCTTAAAAAAACCTCCGGTCTCAAATTTAATCAAATCTGTTTTAAATCTTAAGTCGGGATCTAAAGAACCTGGTAGAGTTGTTATTGGTAAAATAACTAAAAGTCAGATTAAGCAGATTGCTGAAACTAAGATGTCGGATTTGAATTGTTTTGATATTGACGCAGCTGTAAAAATGGTTGCTGGTACGGCTACTTCTATGGGGTTTGAAGTTATTGAGGGTTAATTTAATACAATATGTCATCTTCGAAAAGAATTAGGGATTTTGTTGATAGTTCCCAAAAATTAATTGAGCAATCTGGTGGCTTTTTAAGCATTGATCAGGCTCTTGATTCGATTGTTTCTTACAAAACTTATAGTGCGGGCTTTGATGAGTCTGTTGACGTAAGTGTAAAACTTGGTATTGATCCTAAACGTGGTGAGCACGTTGTAAAAACGAATGTTGTATTGCCAAATGGCACTGGTAAGGTTGTTAAGGCGCTTGTGTTTGCGTCTGGCGATGATGCGATTGAAGCTAAAAAACTTGGCGCTACTTATATTGGTTTAGAAAATTTGATAGAGCAAATTATTGCTGGCGAATTGGTTCCTGGTAAAGATTTCACTTCATGTGTTGCGACTATCGATTCTATGCTTGTTCTTTCTAAATCCAAAGCGGTTCGTATACTTGGTGTTGCTGGTATGATGCCAAACTCTAAAATTGGAACTGCAGCAAAAGACATTAAACCGATTTTGAAAGAGGTTTTGTCTGGTAGGGTAGAATTAAAAGGCGATAGAGCGGCTTTTATTAAGATGTCTATTGGCCGTATCAGTTTTAAGAAAGAGTTTTTGAGAGAGAATTTATTTGCCGTATATAACGCTATTAAGCTTGCTAAACCTGCTACCTTAAAAGGTAATTTGTTTAACTCCGTAAGGCTGTCAGTAAGCATGATGGGTGTTTCTTTTGAAATTAAGATGACCGATTTGTATGCAAGTGCTTAGTGCTAATAAACAAAAAAAGGTCGATTTAGCTATCGATATGTCTGCCAAGTATAGCAGTGGTTCTAATTTTGTGTTTTTATTTAATTACTCTGGTTTAAATGCGTGTGAGACGCAAAATATAAGGGTTGCGTTGCGTCGTGTTGGTGGCACTATGATGGTGTTGAAAAATACAATAAATGCAATAGCATTAAAAAAAGCTGGTTTTGGCAGTTTGTCCACTTTGGTTGAGGGGCAGTTGGCTATTGCGTTTGGTTTAGATTGTATTGGGATGGCTAAGGTTATTTCTGAAGCTAACGAATCGGAACTTATTAAATTTATTGCGTACGGTGACGGTAATGTCGTGTACGATGTTAAATCTCTTGCTACTCTTGCAAAATTACCTTCTTTGGAGGTTTTACGTGCAAAGTTGATTGGCTTACTACTTTCTGTACCAACAAAATTGGTAAGCGTGTTGCTTGAATCTCCTAGATCTTTAGTTAGGGTTTTGGACGCAAGAGCAAATAATAAATAATTTTTTAACCTTTAATTAATATTAAAAAACATATGTCAACTGATGTAAAACAAATCGTTTCCCAACTATCCTCCTTATCTATATTAGATGTTGCTGAGCTTGTTAAAGCTCTTGAGTCTGAGTGGGGTGTTTCCGCTGCCGCACCTACTGCTGCCGCACCTACTGCTGCCGCACCTACTGCTGTAGAACAAACAGAATTTACACTTTTTCTTGCCGCTATTGGTGATAAAAAAATTAACGTTATTAAAGAAGTTAGAGCGATTACAAGTTTAGGCTTAGCTGAAGCAAAAAAACTGGTTGAATCCGCTCCTACCATTGTGAAGGAAAACATGAGCAAAGAAGATGTTTCTAAAGCAGAAGCTTTACTAAAAGGAATTGGTGCCACTGTTGAGGTAAAGTAGTAATTTGTAATTACTACTTTATTACTGCTGGGCATTGTTACGTTTTTAATATTTATCGGTGGTGGTTATAGGTTTCCCTCTTTTTGTTGCGGTTTAATTTTTATTCTATGCATTTTACAATGAAACGTTTTAGGAACGATTTTGGTTCCGATCTTACTAAATTCAATTCTTCTCGTTCTAGCTTGGTTAGTATACAAAGAGAGTCTTATGAGGCATTTCTTTGTAGCAAATCGAAGAATGATTCTTGCTGCATTAGTATTGGTGGCGTTTTTAAAACGGTCTTCCCGTTTGAGGATTCGTTTGGTAATGCTAGAGTTGAGTTTGTTAGTTACAGACTTGGTGAACCGAAATATAATGTTGAAGAATGTAGAGTAAAGTCGTTAACATACGGTGCAGATCTATACGCAACCATAGCTCTTGTTTTGTTTTCTATAGACCAAAATACAGGTGTTGCAGAAGTAAAAAGTATAAAAGAGCAAGAAGTGTTAATGTGTCAAGTTCCCTTAATGACAGATAATGCAACTTTTGTTATAAATGGTTTTGAAAGAGTTGTTATTTCTCAAATACACAGATCTCCTGGTGTATTTTTTACAAGAAATATGTCTGACAGTGTTCCAACATATTCTGCAAGTATTATACCGTATCGCGGTAGTTGGATTGTCCTTTCTTTCGACTCTAAATCATCTCTTTATTTTAGAGTCGATAAAAAGAAAAAATTACCGATATATTATTTACTATCCGCTTTCGGCATGAACGTGGAGGAGATGATAAAGTATTATTATCGGTCAATGTTGTTAAAATTTGATCAAGAAAAAAATAAATGGTTGCTTGATCTAAAACCTGAAGAAATGGTTGGCAAGAGTGTACCGTTTACTGTTAAAGACGGCAAAGGTGTTATTATTTGTAATAAAGATGGTGTAGTTACAAGAGGGATTGCTAGGAGTATTAAAGAAGCGGGAGACACTTGTTATTGTGATAAAGATGACGTTATTGGTCTTATCCTTGCGGAACCGGTTTTTTCTAATGACTCTTTGATATATGATTTCGCTCATCAGATTTCATCTTCTACAATAGATGGGCTGATAGGAAATAAGTTATTCCAAATCAATGTCATTGACTCTTCTGTAAAGTCTTATAGTCCTGCTGTTATTAATAGCGTTTTAGCAAACAAAGATTTAGATCAATTAAAGGTTCTAAGTATCCTTTCTAAAGTTATGTTTCCTGGTGAATTATTTAGCCAAGACGCAGCGGAAGAGAAGTTTAGGAGAATATTTTGCTCTTCTATTATGTATGATTTGTTTCCCGTTGGTCGGTATAAAATTAACACTATTTTAGGTATTGACGTACCTAGCGATGTTACGGTTTTACGCCCAGAAGATGTATTTTTGATAGTTAAAAGACTTACAGAGCTTAAGGAGGGCAGTGAGGTAGCTGACGATATTGACGACTTACGCAATCGCCGTATTAGATCTGTTGGTGAGTTAATGGAAAATCAATTTAGAATAGGTTTAAACCGTGTTGTTAGATCTATTAAAGAAAAATTACATTCTGGCAGTTTAGATCAAGTTGTCCCTGATAACTTAATTAACGGTAGCGCTTTAGCTAGAGCGATGAAGGATTTCTTTGTCACTTCTCAACTGTCTCAGTTTATGGATCAGACAAATCCTTTAGCGGAACTAAGTCATAAGCGTCGTATTTCTTCTTTAGGTGCTGGTGGTTTAACAAGAGATAGAGCAGGAATTGAAGTGCGAGACGTTCATCCTACTCACTATGGTCGTATATGCCCAATTGAAACTCCTGAAGGTCAAAACATTGGTTTAATTAGTAGTTTGGCGACTTATTCTATAGTTAATAAGTACGGTTTTATAGAAGCACCTTATAGAAAAGTTATTGACAAGGTAATACAGAAAGATGTTGTTTATTTGGACGCAATGACGGAATCGAAGTCTTGTATTTGCCAATTTGACAACAGTATAGTTAGCGGTAGTACGATAGTTAAGGACGTTGTTGGAGCAAGAAGAGATGGCGAGTTTGTGATGGTTCGTTCTTCTGAAGTAGATTATATTGATGTGTCTCCAAGGCAAACTATTTCGGTTGCAACTTCTTTAATTCCTTTTTTGGAAAACGACGATGCGAAACGTGCGTTGATGGGGTCTAACATGCAAAGACAAGCGGTTCCTTTATTATTCACCGAAGCTCCTTTAATTGGTACAGGTACAGAGTTTGTTGTTGCGATGGAGTCTAACTCTGTTGTGCTGTCAAAGAGAGCAGGCGTGGTAGATTATGTTGACGCTCAAAAGATTTCTATAAGGGTTTTTAATGAAGATGGAAGTAAATCTTCTGAGATTGATTCTTATAATTTACGTAAATTTGAGAGGTCAAACAACAGTACATGTATTAACCAGATACCAACAGTTTCCGTTGGTCAAGTTATACAGGTTGGTGAGTCGATCGCTGACGGACCAGCAACTAGTAACTCAGAGATTGCATTAGGTAAAAATCTACTTGTCGCTATAATGCCTTGGAACGGTTATAACTTTGAGGATTCAATTATTATTTCTGAAAGAGTTGTAAAGAATGATGAGTTTGTTTCGGTTCATATTAAAGAGTTTGAAGTTGTTGTTAGAGACACAAGACTTGGTGTGGAAGAAATAACTCGTGACATACCTAATGTTTCGGGAGAAAATTTATCTTACTTAGACGAGAGTGGCGTTGTTCACTTGGGTGCGTTTGTTAAACCAAACGACTTATTAGTTGGCAAACTTACACCAAGAAGTGAGTCACCTATTACTCCCGAAGAAAGATTGTTAAGGGCAATTTTTGGAGAAAGAGTTGCAGACGTTAGGGATTCGTCTTTACGTGTACCACCTGGCGTTGCTGGAACGATTGTTGACGTATCTGTTTTAACAAGAAGAGGTTTAGAGAAGTCCCAACGGGCGCAGTACATTGTTGAGCAACAAGTTGCAAAATTACATACTGATTACAATCGTGAGTTAGAAGCTATGACATCTTTCTTTGCAGATGTGGTTTTAAATACTGTTCTCGATAAGGAGGTTAGTGTAAAAATAGAAGGAAAAAGTGTTAAAAAAACTATGACACAGCAAGTTGCTAAGGAATTAAAAAGTTCTCATATTTTGCACGCAATCCCTACCGACTCTAAATTAAGTGGGAAGGTGTCGAAAATTGTAGCTGAGTATAAAAATGCAAGTAGTGCTGCGCTGATTAAGCACAAAAAACAGATTGAAAAAGCAATGGATGGTGACGAGTTGCCACCTGGCGTATTACAAATTATTAGGGTTTATATTGCGGTTAAAAGCAAACTGCAAACAGGTGACAAAATGGCCGGACGTCATGGTAACAAAGGTGTTGTGTCTAAGGTGTTACCTATTGAAGATATGCCGTATATGGAAGATGGTGAGCCAGTTGATATTATCTTGAATCCCTTTGGTGTGCCTGCTCGTATGAACATTGGCCAGATATTAGAGACGAACTTAGGTTGGGCATCTAGAGCTATTGGTAAACGTTTAAATGACATGGTACAACAGAAACGTACCGAGAAGGAAGTAAAAGACTTCTTATTAAGTGTTATAACTGACAACTCTGTTCGTGATATAATTACGAAGGCAGATAACGAAGAACTAAAAAATATTGCCGATTCTTGTAAAAAAGGCTTTCCTTTTGCAACACCTGCATTTGAAGCAATAAAAGTACCAGAAATAGAGGAACTGTTTGAAAAGGTTGGTTTGGATAAAAGTGGCCAAGTAACTTTATACGATGGTTTAACAGGGGAACCTTTTGACAGAAAGATTACCGTTGGTTATATGTATATAATGAAACTTCATCACCTTGTTAACGATAAAATTCATGCTAGGTCAACAGGCACATATAGCCTTGTTACACAGCAGCCTTTAGGTGGTAAATCTAATTTTGGTGGTCAGCGTTTGGGTGAAATGGAATGTTGGGCTCTTCAGTCTTATGGTGCGGCTTATACTTTAAAAGAAATGCTTACAGTTAAATCGGATGATGTGCAGGGCAGAAATGGCGTGTACGAGTCTATTGTAAAAGGTGAAGCAAAAAGCGTTTCTCATATACCAGAATCATTTAATGTTCTGTTTAAAGAATTACGCGCCTTGGGCTTTAACGTTAGGTTAAATTCTTATGAGGATTAGAGCTTTATTGTAGTTTGTTGGTGCCGTTTGTTGGTTTAATTATGTGGTTTATTTACGAGATTTTGTATGAGCTTTTCTGATGTTGCTGTTAAAAAGGATGGAAAAATATCCGATGGTATGTTTGATTTTGTTGACAGTTCTTATTTGGATCTTCAAAATATTTCCAACATATCAATGTCTATCGCTAGTCCAGAGGATATAATGTCTTGGTCTTGTGGGGAGATTAAAAAATCTGAAACAATTAGTTACAGAACTTATAAACCAGAAAATGACGGTTTATTTTCTGCACGAATATTTGGACCAACAAGAGATTACGAGTGCCAATGCGGTAAATATAAAAGAATGAAATATCGTGGTATTACTTGTGAAAAATGTGGTGTTGAAATCACATCTTCTAGAGTAAGAAGAGAAAGAATGGGCCATATAGAATTAGCTACGCCTTTGGTTCATAGTGTATTTTTAAGAAGAACTAACTCACCAATAAGTATTATTCTTGGCATTACTGTTAAGGACTTAGAGAAGATAGTTTACTTTGAAAATTACATTATTACAGATCCTGGTAACACAACAATGATGACTGGTACTGTGTTGACTGAAGATGGTTATTCTCAGGCATTGAAAGAATTTGGCGATTCTTTTACTGTTTTTTCTGGATCGGAGGGTATTAGAATAATACTAGAAAAGATTGATCTTAAAAGTGATATTGCTGATGTAAATAAGTTATTATCGCAAACAAAAGCAGAGGCAAAAATTAGGTCTTTACTAAGAAGATTAAAACTATTGGAGGATTTTGTTAGATCTAAGAATAGACCAGAATGGATGGTGTTAACGCGTTTACCAGTTCTACCGCCTGATTTAAGACCACTTGTTCAGCTTGATGGAGGTAGGTTTGTATCTTCTGATTTAAACGAGTTGTACAGAAGAGTTATTAACCGTAATGATAGACTGAGAAGAATGCTTAACGCAAAAGCTCCTCAGATTATTGTTAAAAATGAAAAAAGAATGTTACAGGAGGCTGTTGACGCATTGTTTGACAACTCTAGAAAAACGGTTACCGCTAAGAGCGCAACTGGTCGTCCCTTAAAGTCTTTAAGTGAATATTTAAAAGGGAAACAGGGTAGATTTAGACAAAATTTACTTGGTAAAAGAGTTGATTACTCTGGTCGTTCTGTGATCGTTGTGGGTCCAAGCTTACGATTGAATGAGTGTGGTTTGCCAAAAATTATGGCTCTTGAGTTATTTAAGCCTTTTATACTTTCTAAACTAATTATGTACGGAAAGGTTAGCTCCGTTAGGAATGCTAAAAAGATAGTAGATCAACAAGCGCCTGAGGTTTGGGAAATTTTAGAAGAGGTTATCCAAGGTCATTTAGTTTTATTAAATAGAGCCCCTACGTTACATAGGCTTAATATACAGGCGTTTCAACCAAAATTAATTGAAGCTAAAGCGATACAGTTACATCCGTTGGTTTGTAAGGCTTTTAATGCTGATTTTGACGGTGACCAAATGGCTGTTCATATTCCTTTGTCGATAGAAGCACAAACAGAAGCCTTTGTTTTAATGATGTCTTCTAACAATGTTTTAAGTCCACAAAATGGTGACCCTATTATAGTGCCAACAAAAGATATTGTGGTTGGTTTATACTATATGACAGCGCCTGTTAAAAAATCTGAACACATTAGGTCTTTTGACAATTACAATAGCATGATTATTGCTTTGGATGCTGGTGTTGTATCTATAAATTCACCAATTAAATATTATTATAAAGATATTGCATCTGGTAATGAAATGTGCGCAGAAACAACCGTTGGTAGAATGATGGTTTACAAGTGCTTGCCGCAAGATGAAAAAATGTCTTTTGAAGAAATTAACGTTACGATAAGTAGTAAGAATATTGGCAATATTTTAAGAAGAGTTTACACTGCTTACGGACAAGATGTAACAGTTAATTTTTCTGACGAAGTTAAAGATTTAGGTTTTACTTACAGCACTAAGGCGGGTATATCTTTTGGTAAAGACGATATGATCGTGCCAGAAACAAAGCAAAAGCATATAAACAACACTTTAGAAAAGATTAAAGTTGCTGAGCAACAATATGCAGATGGGTATATTACTTTTAGAGAAAAATATAACCAAGTTACTGATAGATGGTCTGAATGTACCGACAGAGTTGCAAGTGATATGATGGCTGAGGTTGTAAAAACAAAGGAGCATAATGGCGGAAGTTCTATTTATATTATGATGCTTTCAGGCGCTCGTGTTTCTGAGCCTGTTATGAGACAAATTGCTGGTATGCGTGGTTTGATAGCAAAACCATCGGGCGAAATTATCGAAGCTCCGATTATGTCTAATTTTAAAGAAGGTATGACTGTGTTGGAGTATTTCAACTCTGCTCATGGCGCTCGTAAAGGTGCTGCTGATACTGCGTTAAAAACAGCTGATGCAGGATATTTAACAAGAAGACTTGTTGATGTTTCTCAAGATTGCGTTGTTACCGAGTACGACTGTGGCGCTGATAGCGGCATTACTTACAGTTCGGAAAGTAACGATAAAACATCGCCTAAATTAATATCTAAAGTTATATTTGGCAGGGTTCTTGCGTCCGATGTTGAGGATTCTAGTGGGAATATTTTGTTATCGAAAGGAACAATTGTTGATCATTCAAACGGTCATATTTTGGATGAAAAAGGTATTAAAAAAGCTTGTGTTCGGTCTTTGGTTAAATGTAAAGCAAAAGGCGGTGTGTGTAGTTTATGCTATGGTAAAGATTTATCTACCGATGCGCTTGTTAGTATTGGTGAAGCAGTTGGTATTATCGCTGCACAGTCTATTGGTGAACCAGGTGCGCAATTGACAATGAGAACTTTCCATATTGGCGGAGTTGCATCTCGTTTGGTTGAGCGTTCTGAAATTATTTCCTCTGCTGATGGAATTGTTTCTCTTAGTAGGTGTGAATTTGTTAAAAATAGAGATGGTGATAAAATTGTCATTAGCTATGGTGCATCTATAACAATCACCGATACCGATGGTAGAGTAGTTTTTACAGACTCTATACCGTATGCCGCAAAATTATTAGTTGAAGATCGTGACAGTATTAAATCTGGTGGTATAATTGCTCAGTGGGATCCTTATAATACTTACATAATCGCAGAGAATGACGGCGCTGTTAGGTTATCGGATTTTGTTGTAAACGTGTCTTATAATGAGAGAGTTGATGAAGCGACAAATGTATCTAATAGAATTATTACAGACTGGACTTCAGTGGATAAATCTTTAAATCCTTCTATTGTAATTTGTGACACCGCTGACAACCCTATTATTGGCAGACATGGTATAGGTGTTTTGAAGTATATTTTACCTATTGACGCTATTGTTCCTATTGATCATGGGGACATAGTTAGAAAAGGTGACGTGTTAGCTCGTGTACCTCATGAAAGTACACAAGTTGTTAGAGATATTACTGGTGGTTTACCAAGGGTAGAGGACATTTTTGAAGCTAGAGTGCCAAAAAATCCCGCAGTTATTGCTGAAATAGATGGGGTTATTGAATTTGTAAATGACTACAAAACTAGAAACCGTATGATTATAAGAGCTAGAGATGGCAGTGGTTGCGATGCTGCGTACAATATACCTAGAGGTAAGCATATAAGAATACAAGAGGGATCTTTAGTGAAAAAGGGTGACGTTATTGTTGACGGTAAACTAGATCCGCATGACGTTCTTGCCGTTGGTGGTGTAGATGCTGTTACGGAATATATTGTAGACGAAGTGCAGAAGGTTTACAAGTTACAAGGTGTAGAGATTAACAATAAACATATCGAGATTATTGTTCGCTATATGTTGCGGAAAGTTGAAATTATTGACAGAGGTAGTTTACCGGTTGTTCATACTCAGCAATGTGATTTAGGAGATATTGAGGAACTAAACGATACAGCTGTTCGTGCTGATAGGGAGCCTGCAGTTTGGAAAAGAGTGTTACAAGGTATCACAAGAGCATCGCTAAAAACAAGCTCGTTTATCTCTGCCGCTTCTTTTCAAGAAACTTCTAGAGTCTTGATGGATGCAGCTATTGCAGGTGCGCGAGATGACCTTAGAGGTATGAAGGAGAATGTTATTGTTGGAAGACTTGTTCCCGCTGGTACTGGTTATGTTGTGGCAAAAATGATGGAAAAAAGCACCGCTGTTAGATTGAGATGTAAATCTGAAGATGACTTGTCTAGTGATTTACAAATATTTGATACAGCCTTTGATTTTGGAAGCGACAGCGACAGCGACGACGATAAAAACAAGGATAGTAGCAATAATGACAACAGTGACGAAGTTGCATCCCTTGTATCGTAGTAGATATACAATTGATATTTTTAACATTTGTTAAGTGTGTTACAAATATAACACACTTACGTTTTAAGATGTTGATTATCTTGTATTACTTCTTTCTTTCTTTCTCTCCTCTTCAATGTAGTCAAATATATTGTTTAGCATTTCTTTAATTCCGTTTTTTGTAGTTGCAGAAACAAGGTAGACGTCTGTTTGTAACTTTTCTTTAATTTTATTTGTTAACTTTACTAACTTACGCGGGGTTAGTAGGTCTATTTTGTTTAAGGCTATTATTTTTTTACATTTAGCAAGTTTTTTACTGTATTGTTCGATTTCTTTGTTAATTATTTGGTAATCTGATAACGGGTTTGGTGAGCTTGCGTCTATTAAAAAAAGTAATATTTTTGACCGTTGTATATGTTTAAGGAATCTTTTTCCCATTCCAACACCATCAGATGCTCGAGCTATTATTCCTGGTATATCTACCATATGGAACCCGTCGAAATTACGCACTTCTACAAAGCCAATTTGTGGCCTTATTGTTGTAAATGGATATGGCGCAACCTTTGCTTTTGCGGCAGTAGTGCAAGCTAACAAGCTTGATTTTCCCGCATTTGGAAGCCCAACTAGACCAACGTCCGCAAGTGAAGACAATGACAATATAAATACTCCCTTTTCTCCTTCCGTTCCTAACCCAATTTGCCTTGGCGATCTATTACATGAATGTCGAAAGGTTACGTTGCCGCTACCACCTTTACCGCCTATAGCTAAAGTACATTCTTGATTATGCTCTGTTAAATCTGCAATCATTTCTTTTGTGGTTGCGTGAAAAACCCTTGTCCCAAGGGGGACTTTAATAATTGCATTTGCGCCACATTTTCCATGTCTTTTAGTGCTTTTACCAGAGATACCATTTTGTGCGGTGAAGATTCTTTTGTACTTAAACGTGAGCAATGTGTTTAAGTTTTGATTTGCCATTAAAATTACATTACCGCCATTACCGCCGTTACCACCATCTGGACCACCCATAGGGTTGGATTTTGTTCGCAAAAAGCTTTTTGAACCATTTCCACCGTTACCAGCTTGGGCAAAAACTCTTGCTTCATCTAAAGATATATCCATAATTATAATTAAAATAATAACATTTCCTATAGTGAAATAGACTAAATAATACGCCTAAACAACAAAAATAAAACAATCGCAAAACTAATATATTTTTTAGCAAAACAATTAGCAGTAATAGTTTACTTTTTTAAACTTAAATGTAGCACAAATAGTAAGAAAAGAACAATAT
>JAERRN010000027.1 GCA_016735445.1 Rickettsiales bacterium
TAAATAACTTTAAATACCGCACAAAACCAGCAATAACAATTTAATTTTATAACTGTTTTGCCGTATAATTTTTACTATACAACATAACTGCAAGGCTTACCAACTGCAAGGCTTACCAACTGTATAGCGTCCAAATATGGCCAAGCTTTTACTTGCAATTTGGTTTATTACATGATGCGCTGAAATGGCGTTTTGTTAAGGGTGGTTAGCTCAGTTGGCAGAGCATCTCGTTTACACCGAGGCGGTCGTGGGTTCAAGTCCCTCATCACCCACCATTAAATTAGGCAAAAGTAAAAATGCCAACACGTAACTATTTAGTTTTTAAAAAACTTAGCAAAAAATAACCTAACTACACACTATAAAGTACAGTAAAACTTACACAGCTTGTTAACAACACAAATAATTATTACGGCAAACGGTGGTAAGTTGCAATTTTAAGCCCCTTCACCAACTATGTTAATGTAATGCAAACCGGTTAATGCGGTTACAAAGTTAAACAACCAAACACTCTGGCGGGCGGAGCGGGATTTGAACCCGCGGTAGATAAAATCTACGCCAGTTTTCGAAACTGGTACTTTAAGCCTCTCAGTCATCCACCCAAAATTACCCCATCAAAACCTCATCAGTTTTTGGTAAAGCGTCACCTTTAAGGAAATGCCAAGATATAAAAAATGCAACCACCAACACAGAAAAAAGAAAAAGAAAATACCCTACCCCAATATTTTTAGCAAAAGATACCACAATAGCTGCAAGTAAATTTGAGATTGCAACCGCAAACGAAATTACCGACATACCGACAGAGGAAAACCTTTTTTCAATACAAATTAGCATAATATCAAACTCGGCAACCGTAACTAATATCTCAGCAAAAGTCATAATAGTGTATGGTAGTAAATCCCATAAACAATTCAAACTCTTAGGGGAATCTAATAACAAAAACTCGAAAAAAGCAACAATAAGGTAAGCAACCGCAGCAAATATTATACCGATCCTGTGTCTAGTACAGGGGTTAACTTTTTTCATATAGTTTGAAAACGACTTAGCAAATAATATTATACATAAGGTGTTTATTAGTTGTACTTGACTAGGAAGAACATGATAACCGCCAATAGTTAAATTCATCCTAGAGGTATGCACTATCATGACCGAAAAGATTTGATCGTAAGTAAAGTAAAATAATATATCCACTATAAAGATAGGTAGAATTGCATAAAAAACCTTTTGCTTAGCAGAAATACTTTTACCAGATCTAACAATCCAACTCTTTGTAATGTCCCAAAAATCCGAAAGTACATTGCTATCCCATTCAATAGGTTTATAACGAGGTAGCCAATATAAAGCTAAAGCTAAAGCAAGTGACTCTAAACAAACCGACATAATTGCAACATATTTAATACCGCCCAAATTATACAAGATAGACGAACTACCCTCTGAGATAAAAGCGCCAAAATTATACGACACATAAAGCAAAGTGCTTATTTGTGCATAAAGGGTGGGGTTGTTTTTTGCCTGCGCAACAGCAACAATTGGAGTGATGGATTTCATGATACCAAGAAGGATAGAAAAACCAAAAAGACATCCAATTACAATAAATTTACTCTCGCTACCAACAACAATGCCTAAAATAAAACCAATAGACAGTAACATGCAAAACCTTATTATTGTAGCATAGTTTACCTTTCGCAATAAAACTTGTGCAAGTATTGCGGAAAACAAAAAAACCGACCTCAAACACGACACTGTCATAGAGGCTAAAGACTCTTGTATTCCAGAATCAAGCATAAATATTGTAAAAGTGGCAAGCAAGCCAAATAAAGCACTTTTGGTTAATGCGTCTAATAAAATAGCGCTAACGCTAGCATTGTTAATTTTTTTAAAAAACATTAATTACCTTATTATAAATATTAATATATTAACGCCTTAACACAGTGTGCGATTTAAACATCAAACAATAGACGTTCTGATCTTTTTTTTAAAAAAGGCGTAAAGTTTGCACCATGGTAAACGGTTTTTTTTAAAAGCCACAATATGTATATATAATATATTAATGCGTCTAATGCCTAAAATAAAACAAAAATTACCCATCTTGTTAGACGAGCAAATGTTGGCAATATTTAAAGCTTTTATGTTGTTTTTAAAAAATGAGAAAAACGCATCATCTAATACAATTGCTTCCTACGAATTTGACATACAAAGCTTCTCAAGCTTTTTAAAACAAAAAAATAGCAAGGGTCGAGGAGTAAACAAGAAAAACAAATTATCTAAGCAAAATTTTGAAGACTGCAACCTAACAGACTGTAGACAATGGATATTTTCTAGAATATCAGACAATATATCTAATAGGTCAAATGCAAGAGCGATATCGGGAGTGAAGCGATTTTTTAAATTTTTAAACAGTGAAGAGATTGTTAAAAACAGCGTTATTAACCAAATGTCTACACCTAAAATACCACAAAAATTACCTCAAATAATAACTACCGAAATGTTTATTGAACTATGTAACGGTATAGAGCAAATTAGTAAACATAAATGGCAAGCATTGCGCGATAAAGCAATAGCGATACTTATGTTTACGTCTGGAACAAGAATTTCGGAAACACTATCAATAAAAACATCAAAAATATTTGAAAGAGATAAAGGAGTTTGCGTAACTGGTAAGGGAAACAAAGAAAGGATAGTCCCTATTATTAAAGTTGCAAAAGATGCAATTTTAGAATACATAAAAGCAATACCTTTTAAACTAGAACAAAACCAACCTCTGTTTGTAAGCAATAAGGGGCGTCAGTACTCTGTTAGGCTTGTGCAAGGCTGCTTCGAGCAAGCGCGCAATGCGGTAAATTTGCCAGAATATATTACACCGCATACTATGCGACATAGCTGCGCAACAATGTTGCTGCAAAACAGTAAAGAATCGGATAGTATTAAAAAAATACAAGAACTACTTGGTCACTCACAGCTAACAACAACGCAAATTTACACACATATAAGTAACTCTAGTGTTATAGAAGCACTGGAACGGGCATCGTACTGGAAAAGCACAAATAAACCAAAATAAACTAAATAAAATTGCAAATAAACGCACAATAACAATAACAATTTTATAATTGCTTGTTAAGAAATTTCGCTTTATACAAGCCCATATAATTATTAATTTAAACAACAAACGCTTAACGTAAATACTTAAAAAGTTAACAGATTTAATGCATAAATTATAAATACATAAACAAATGACTATAATAACACGATTTGCACCCTCACCAACCGGCATGTTACATATAGGTGGCGCACGAACTGCATTGTTTAACTATTATTTTGCTAAAAAAAATAAAGGTAAGTTTTTATTACGTATTGAAGACACAGACAAAAAACGCTCAACCGTAGATGCTGTTTTAGCAATTATGCTTGGTATGCACTGGCTTGGTATAGAGATAGATGAGGAGATTGTTTTTCAATCTAACAACGCACAGCAGCATATTGATATTGCAAAACAATTATTAGACGCAGGACAAGCCTACGAAAGCTATGAGAGAAAAATAACTATCGGTAAAGAATCGCAAATTGTTAAAACAGAACAACCAAGTATTAAAATAAAAATACCAAAAGGTAAAACCATTGTTAAAGATACCGTACACGGAACAATAGAGTTTAACAATGACGATATAGAAGATTTTGTTATCTTGAGGTCAACGCAAGAACCAACTTATATGCTAAGTGCTGTAGTTGATGACATAAACGCAAATGTAACCAATATTATTAGGGGTGATGACCACTTAAGCAACACACCAAAACAAATTATCTTATACCAAATGCTTAACAAGCACATACCGCAATTTACCCATATACCATTAATACACGGTATGGACGGCAAGAAGTTGTCAAAAAGGCATAACGCTGTTGCTGTAGAAGAGTACCAAAACAAAGGTTATTTACCAGAGGCAATGCAAAGCTATTTAATGCAATTGGGGTGGAACCCAAATCTAGAAAAAGAAATATTGTCTCCTGAAGAAATAGAAAAAGTTTTTAACCTGAAAGATATAAACAAATCAGCGTCAAAATTTAACGTAAGCAAACTAAACCATATTAATTTAAAATATATCCAAAATATGCCAGACGGTAAATTGTTTGGTAAAATTAAACAACATATAGTTAACCATTTAGCAAATTGCTGCAATGGTGGCAATAAACAAAAATATACAGCATTTCAAAGCCAACTAAAACAAGTGCAAATTGCAAATATAATAAAACAAAATAATTATATTTTAACACAGCTAAAACACGCTTTTAATAATGTAAAAGAAGCAAATATAAATATATTAAATATAAAAACACAAATCGAGCAAAACAACAAGAAACAACAAGAAGCGCTAGCACAAATATTAAGCACAAATATAAAAAAAAGTGAAGAAATAAATAACGATGAAATTGAACAAAAAATCCTAAATTCGCTTCCAGAATGTAAAAAACAAAATAACCTTAAAGACGTTGCTGAAACAACTTGTTTGTTTTTGCCACACTTTGAAATACAATTTGAAGATGATGCAATTATAGCAATAAAAAATAACCACGATATAGTTGTAAAATTAAAAAACTTTCTTAATAATTTTAACAAACCAGTAAACGAATTTCAACAAGAATTTAAACTATTTTTAACAGAAAATAATTATAAATTTGGCGCAGTTGGTCCAGTTTTAAGGTCAATATTAATAGGTAAAACATCATCTATTAATATATCGTTTATTATTGCAATAATAGAGCTAGAAGAAGCTAAAGAAAGGGCAAAAAAGGCAATATTACTATATAGTAATAAGCTGTAAATTTTCTTTACACTCTATCACTTATAATGCTTGTATTTTATATAAATAATAATAGCGTAATTCATATATATTCCCGTTTTTTTAACTAGTAAACTTCTTTTCTAATGGGTGGAGCCGGAATCCAAAGCCTTGCAGTGGCTAAAAAAAGTAAAAAAAAGCCAGTGGAAAAACAATACGTTTCTGACCACAGCCATGGCGCAGACAAAATCTCTGTAACGCCAAAAATTTTAACAGAGATTAGAAAAGCATTAGCAGAAGAAAACAATGCAGAAATTATAAAAATATTTTCTAAGTTAAGGTACCCAGACCAAGCAATTTTATTTGAAAGCACTAGGTCTGACCAGCATAACATATTAATAAACGCAATATACGAGCAAGTATCAGCGCAACTTTTATACGAGTGCCTTTCACCAATCAGAGTAAAAATAACTAAAAAATTAGGAGCTGAAAAGGTTGGTAAACTGCTAGAACAAATGAACCCTGAAGATGCTATCGATTTTTTAAGCACCTTTTCAAGAGCAGAAAAAATATCTTTGCTAAAAAATACCAATCTTGAAAAAAGAAAACTAATTAGGTCAGCAATTAATTCACCAGAGAACTCAGCCGCATCTATTAGTCACCAAAACTACATAGTTGTCGATCGCTTATCCACGATAAAAAGTGTTATAAAAAGAGTACAAGAACTTAAATTACAAGACTACGAAAGACTATACGATATTTTTGTTAGCGACAGTAAAGACCAAATAGTTGGAGTTGTGGATGTCGTCTCAATACTTTGTGCAGATAGAAACCTACGTGTGGAATCAATAGCAAAAGATAGTTTTATTACGGTAAAAAATCATGACTCAACAAGAGATGTTGTTTGCGTTTTTAACAAATACGGCATTAATACTGCGCCAGTTTTAGAAGAATCTGGACGCATGGTTGGCGCAATAACAATTGACACAATAAGGTATATAGCAGACGAACAAGGTGAAGAAGATTTACTTAAATTAAGCGGTGTATTAAGTGACCTAGATGAAAGTCTAGTAGACACAACAAAAATTCGTTTTGTTTGGCTATTGGTAAACCTAATAACAACAGCTTTTGCATCATGGATTATATCTTTTTTCGAAAGTACAATCCACCAAATAACAGCATTAGCAGTTTTAATGCCGATCACAGTGTCAATGGGTTCAAATGCTGGTACACAAACCGTTGTGGTAATTATCCGCGCTATTGCAACAAAGCACCTTAACAAAAATAACTTTATTAATTACTTTAATAAAGAGGTAATAATGTCATTATTTAATGGGCTTGTATTTGCTGCAATATGTATTGGTGCAGTTTATTTGTTGTACAATAGTTTGTCTTTGGCAATTGTGTTTGGGGTCGCAATAGCGTTAACAATTATAGCTAGTGTGTTATCTGGCGTTGTAATACCAATAGCAATGAAGGCATTGGGAACAGACCCAGCAATTACGTCAGTGGTATTTTTAACAGCAATTATAGATGTTGTTGCGTTTGTATCGTTTTTAGGGTTAGCAAAATCGCTGCTAACATAAATATGTATGGTGTCAAAAATTAGCAAAATAAACTATAAACACTATGTCTATAGTTTACTGTAAATTATTTTTCTTTACGGGCTGTTATATATAAAATAAAATACTTACATAATGGAAGATATTATAGGTGTATTGTTGTTAATATCGGCATTGTTTATTTTTTATAAAATGCTATCCATGACCGTTAAAATATTTTTTATATTTGCAATACTTGGCTTATTGGGTTCAACAGTTGGTTTATTCTTTCCAAACAAAACCGATTTACCAGTGTACCAAATTAACACAACTGACACAATTGACGAAAAACCAAACAATAAATATATATCCAAAATTATATCACAGGATAAAATTGCACTAGTTATTATACAGTCAGCTGGATGTGCGGTATGTAAGGTAAATAAAATTCTATCTTTAAACACAAACTCATTTGCTAATTTATTAGCAGAAAACAATGTAGAAGTAATATATGACAGTGTTAACAATATAGATAACCAATATCCCGAAATTTTACTACACACTAATAAAAGCAACTTGCCGTTAAATGTTGTTTTTTCAAAAGCAAACCCATTTGGAAGAGTTTTAAACAAATTATTAACAAAAAATTACCTCACAGAGCAGATAAATGAAGAATCTAGTATATGCGGATTATTTTTAGACCAAGATAAAAATCTAGAAAATAACAAAGATGAAGTAAGCGATATTTTAAATACCCTTAAAGAAAGGGAGGAGATAATATTGACGGCAGAATCTTCACAAATATAATATAATGAAGCAGAAAATTAAAATTACCGTTAAAACAGCAACAAATAAATGTGGGGTATTTGGAACGCAATATAATCTATTTGAAGAAAAACAATTGATTGTTAGAACAAAAGAGAAAGCTCAAAACGGTAAAGCAAACAAAGATATTATAAATATAATATCTAAATATTTCAATATACGCCAATCAGATGTTAAAATAACCTCTGGGTTAACCAGTAAAAACAAAACTGTTACTATTAAAATGGCGACCATGTAACTTAAAATTTAGCCATAATTGCAATAGTAACATGCGTTACCAACAAAGTTAAGGCTAAATTTTAAAACCATTTACAACAACCTTAACTTACCAAAAATATACACCAACAATTAGGTATATATTGTGCAATATATACTGTATAACACTAGATTATATTAAACAGCTGCTAAAAAATAATCGGTGACACACGCAAATTTACAAATTAAAATAAGCCAACTTTAAAAGCCTAATCATTCCTAAGTTATGTTGTTATATTTTACTCAACCTATGTAAAGTAATTAAAGACATACAGATACGCACTATAAAATATATCTACTTAATATAGTAAAAACACTAAATAGGTAAAACAATACTGTATTTACAAGGAACTGGCGAAGAGGAAGGGATTCGAACCCTCGATACAGTTCATCACTGTATACACGCTTTCCAAGCGCGCGCCTTCGGCCACTCGGCCACCTCTTCAGTAAAAACTATTTACACAACATGCGAATACCAAAAGCTCGCATAATTAGTACAAAAAGCAAGAAATAATAATTGCTAAAAAATAAATAAAGAAAATAACAAACTTGTAATATAAAAAAAAATGCATAGTATTTTAGTGGTTACAATTATGCTTGTATTAAGTTTAGTAAATATTTTTAACTCGGGAAACCAATAGATAAATAAATTTACAAAAAACAAGCAATACCGATAATGAATAAAATCTTACCACTATGTCGGCAATGTTTGCAAATAATATAATTCAAAAAAGACAAAGGCCAAGTACGCAGTTTTCGCTAGCACGGTCAGCAACAACAAATAAAACATCAGATAGCAGCTGTAATTTATCTAATAAAGAATGGCAAGATAGCGAAGATAAACAGCCAAGAAAAAAACCAAGATCAGATCGATACGCAATACAGTCAGGTAATGTTAAAGTAGTAACAAACGTTACAAAAATACAACCTTACACCGCTATGCAAGAATACGTACAAAAACACGCAACAATGCGACAAAACATAAAACCGTTTAATAGTGTTAAAAATATTAAACAAACGCAAATGGTAAATACCGATAATGCTAAAACATGGATAGAAGCAAAGCAGACAGAAGAAAATAAAGTTGAAAAAAACACTATACAGCAAAAGTATAAACGAAGCTCGATAAGCCGTTGGCTATAATATAGTAACGATATATAACAAAAAATTGCAATGCTAATACATATATTAGGTTTTCTGTTGCTGTCTATATCGGCAGGCATTTGTGGTAGTATATCTGTATGGAATAAAAACTTATTTTTTAGTCACATATTTGCACATAGCCTATTGCTTCCGCCAGCAATATGTACGTACATCGGTATGCAATCTAGCAATGCAATACTTATATGTAGTATTATCTTTGGCGTATTGTTTGGTGTATTATTTACCGCAAGTGGTAAACTGGTAAAATCAGACAACAACACTGTGCTTCTTGTGTTCTCGCTAATTATAATGAGCGCCTCAATCCTGCTATATACAAAAAATAACAATGTAGAGTTAGAAAGTTATATGATGGGAGACTTAATATTTACTACACCATTACAGATATTTTTATTATTTATTGTTACAGTATTCTATATATTCTATTTAAAAAAATATTATAAGGTGATTTTACTAAACGCTATAAATACAGACTTAGCAACACTACAAAATAAAAATATCAGTAAAATTATAACTATAGAGATAATAGCCCAGTCGTTGTTAATTGTATTAGGTGCAAGAATGTTTGGGTCGCTTTTAATATCTAGCGCGTTAATAGCACCAGCAATTTTAATTAAAATGATAAGCAAATCACCTTTTGAAATGGTTGTAAACACTTCATTTTTATCATTTATTATTTGTGAGTTAGGGTTATTAGTGGGTATAAAATTTAATACACACCCTGCGTCCACAATAACAATGCTGTACGGTATAGCAGCGGTTATTATTATATTTATAAGTCATTACCTTAAAAAGGGTGCTAAAAACACCACTGTAACTACAGCTTAACTACAGCAAAAATTGCTAAAATAAATAAAACCCAAAATGCCAACATTGTTGTTAAACTAGCAAACTTAAACCTACTACGATTAAAAACGAACCATTAGACCAACGGTTACAAAATATGAATACAATGTAAACCCATTACGTAAACTAACATCCACAGGGTCTTTATCTGTAACGGTAATATTGCCGTTATTGTTAACCCATGTAGTGTTATAGCTTAATGTAGCACTAGACAAAGGAGAGGCCATGATAAAATTTAAATAAATACCAAAATTATCGTTAAAAAAGTAGTTACATCCAACACCATATTGTACTCTAGCGCCACCTAATGCTAAATTATATGTACTGTAAATATCAGAATCAGATACAAGATCCCCATTAGTGTCAGTATGGTATATCTTGTCAGTAGACGTAACAGTATTTGGCATATACGAATAACCAACACCTAGTATAAAATATCCCGCAAAAGAATCGAGGCTATCTGTCCAACCAATTTTTGTTGCCAAATACGTACCAGCAAAAGCATTAGATCCAACATCTTGAGTAGATTCAATAGTAATTTTAAATTCATTGTCGGTGCTAACTGACTCCATATACCCAGTAGTTGCGTATTGAGTCTGCCCATTAAAAGCAACATTACCATTTACTTCAGCAGCAATATATAAATGATTTACAAAACGCCACTCCATACCGGTTTGTAGATGCAGCAAGCCTGTAAAACCGCCAGCAGATAAACCGTTAGATATTTCAAGATCTACAACTTTGTCACCCTCAGCGCGGTAATTGTAACCCAAACTAGGTCTTCCATAAAAACCACCAAAACCCGTACCCATGCCAACGTAGCCATAGTACCTGTTACCAGCGGTCGTAGTATGCGCAAGCACTTCGTGCGACAGCAAAGTAAACCCCGCACAAAACAGTAATAATAACCTAAAAAAATTCACCATAAACAATTATTATTCCCAAAATAATAAACGGTTTTCACTTTCACACTCTTTCATGTTAAAACGTAACTTCTCCATAGCTTTATTAGCAATTTGTCTTACTCTTTCGCTAGAAATACCAAAACGTGAACCTATAGCCTCAAGCGTGCACTTGTTAGTAGGGTTAGTTTTTAACTCCTTGCTTAAACGACATGTAACTATTGCACGCTCTCTTGTGGACAACTTCGACAATGAATTCTGAAAAGCACTTACAATATTATTTCTTTTGCTAGTCTTCAAAAACTCTTCCTCCGGACTATTTTCGCTAGATACTAAAGTATCGCTTAAAGAAACACTGCCATTATCGTTACTAAACAACGCCGCGTCCATAGAGCAATCACCATTTGAAAGCCTAATATCCATACGCTTCACAATATTACGGTTGATATTTATAAGCCTAGCAACTTCATCAAGTTCTCTTTCTGCTATATTCGAATTCTTATCTATATTTAATCTTTTTCTTATTTTTTGTAAATTAAAAAACAAAGACCTCTCAGACGAAGTTGACGCTATCTTAACAATGGACCAAGATTTTAGAATAAAATTCTGCATCATTGCCTTTATCCACCACATTGCATATGTGGACAACCTGTTACTTTTAACTGGGTTAAATTTTCGAACAGCCGTTATTAAACCTAAATTACCCTCAGATATCAAGTCCATCATCGGCAAGCCATACCTATAATAACCAAAAGCCATCTTAACAACCAATCGTAAATGGGACTTAACTAGCAATTCGGCAGCTAATTCATCACCTTGTTGTAATCGGTTAATAAGGTCACGTTCTTCCTTTTCTGCTAAATAAGGTACACTGCCAACAAATTTTATATAAGACTTCAAAAAAGCATCTTGAGAAGAACTTGCCGGAACAATAAGTGTGACACTGTCAGTTAATTTTGATCCTTCGCAATTCGCATCAGTCACAGAAAGCGTATCGTTTGTTTTAACAACCGTACTGCTGTTACAGCTATTCAAGTGTAAATTTGGAAGTTTAGCGTTATTATTTAGCATTGTTATTATATTTTATATCTTTTATTTTTTTATAATAAAACTACAAATTATTAGACATCATACACAATTGGTTATCATTTCTTCTTCGAAGAGGTTTTTTGACGTTTGTCAGGTATGTTGTTTTTTTCTAGTTTAGTATCTTTATTATTTAATTTATTGTCCAAATTGATATTTTTAGATTTGCCACTAGATTTATCTTTAGACTCATCATTGTTTCCCAAATCAGTAACAAAAGAGGATAACAAACCATTACCAGACATTATATTGTTTAGTAATGATTTTGTAATAGTTTTTGTATTACTTTTAGTAGGTTTTTTACCACTTTTTATTAACTGATCAAATTCCTCACCTGTTAAAGTTTCTACCTCAAGCAATGTTACAGCAATTAAATCTAGGTCTTTTTTTCTTTTTTTAATAATCTTTCTAGCGATATCGTAACATTCATCAATAATACGCTTAACCTCTATATCAATTAATTTTGCAGTTTCTTGCGAACAGTTATAAGGAACGTCACCACCTAATTTTGAAGAATACACGTCTCTTGCGGATCCAGAATGATAATCTATTAATCCAACTTTTTTACTTAAACCCCATTTTACAACCATAGAGCGCGCTACCCTTGTTACCTGTTGTATGTCAGAAGACGCACCGCTGGTAACCTTGTTTGATCCAAAAACTAATTCCTCTGCAACCCTACCACCTAAAGCAATAACAATATCAGTTGTCATTTTTTCAAAACTAACAGAGAATTGATCATCTTTAGGTAACCTAACAACCATTCCAAGAGCCATTCCTCTTGGGATAATAGTAATTTTATGAATCGGATCTGAAATATCACGCAACTCATAAGCTAGCAACGCGTGACCACCTTCATGATAAGCTGTTAGTTCTTTTTCAGATTTTTTCATAATAGTATTTCTTGCACTTCCCATTAATATTTTATCTTTTGCAAACTCCACATCGTCCATTGTTACAATCTCTTTCTTCTTCCTTGCGGCAAGCAAAGCGGCCTCATTAACAAGGTTAGCTAAATCTGCGCCAGAAAAACCAGGAGTACCACGAGCAATAACCGTATTATCTATAGCAGGAATATGTTTGATTTTTTTCATATGAACATCAAGAATATTTTTTCTGCCTTTTATATCAGGTAAAGAAATTGTAATTTGCCTGTCAAAACGACCTGGTCTTAACAAAGCTGGATCAAGCACATCTGGTCTGTTGGTTGCGGCGATAATAATAACGCCGTTGTTCTCCTCAAATCCATCCATTTCAACCAATAATTGGTTTAAAGTCTGTTCTCTTTCGTCATTACCTCCACCAACACCAACGCCTCTGTTGCGACCAACAGCGTCAATTTCGTCTATAAACACTATGCAAGGGGTCTTTCTTTTTGCCTGTGCAAATAAATCTCTTACCCTACTAGCGCCAACGCCAACAAACATTTCAACAAAATCAGAACCTGACATAAAAAAGAACGGCACGTCAGCCTCTGAAGCGATAGCTTTTGCTAGCAACGTCTTACCGGTACCAGGATGACCAATAAGCAGGCAACCTTTTGGTATAATACCGCCAATTTTAGCATATCTATGTGGATCTTTTAAGAAATCAACAATCTCAGAAATATCTTTTTTTGCCTCATCTATACCAGCAACGTCTGCAAAAGTAACTTTTAAGTTTTTACCGTCTACTACTTTTGCTTTACTTTTACCAAAACCAAACGCACCAGAGCCAAAAAAACCACCACCATTGCCACCGCTAGAACCTTTACCGCCCTGACTCCCGCCGCCATTCATACCTTTAAAAATACCGTAAGCCAACCATAACATTAATGCAATTGGTAACCAAGACAACACCTGGCCAAAAATCATAAGGATTTTCATCCCGTTGCTACGACCACCCTCACCAACAAAAGTAACTGGAACATTGTTTTTTATTAAATCGTCTATTAAACGAGGAGAGTAAAACATTGGATAAGAAACGGATAGTTTTTGCCCATCTTTTGCATCAGCGGTTAATGAGTCCTGACTCATTTTAACGGACGTTATCTCTTTATGATTGTTCATTGTAACAAACTCAGAGATTGGAGCAATACGAACCTCTTTGTTGTCTTTTTTTGCAGAAACACTGCCAAATGCGTATATTAACAATGGCATAACAACCCAAAGAACCATACTAACAATGCCACGACGAAACCTACTGTTATTCATAAAGAGAAGCTAAACAAAAATATATAAACTAAGCAAACAAGCGTTTACTAATTACCAGAATCAGATAATTCGTTCCAAAATAAGTAACCTCCGTCACTTTTTTTTATTAACAAATTTGTAGCCATTGAAGCAGCGGACTCCTTGAACGCAACAGCGCTAGAAACGTTTTTACGACCATCATTGCGAGAATGAAGCGCAACTTTAACAACTGGTTTACCATTGTACATAGACGACACAACTTTACCACGATGAGCGGGAGAGTTTTTGGAAGCGGTTTTAGCTATTTTTGCCATAAAAATGAAAAGATAAGATAATACTTACAAGAAAAGAAAAACAAGTGAGCATAATTAACATAATAGCTATTTTACTAACTACAAACTAATATTTATAATGTCAATATAGCAAAATAAAAACAATACTAAAGTTAAACCACAAGTAAAATACACAAACCAGTATTTATAGGTAACGCTAACATAGCTACAGTTGTCTAACAGTTAACCAGACATGCCGTTTATTGCAATAATTAACCGTTAACTACAAAACTTATACCTTATATGGTTTATATTTTTTAAGGCCTTGCAATAAACATTATTATGTCAATCTACTGCAGTAAAAAATACACATATCAACTACAGTTTAAAACTGTACAATATAAAACTTTAATAAAGCTAAATATTTATAAAGTCAGTTTGATACCTACTTTGCTAACTTGTTTTATTGTTATGCAGTGTTTTTTG
>JAERRN010000059.1 GCA_016735445.1 Rickettsiales bacterium
TTCGGAAGTATAAATTAAATTAAAATTTACTCAATACTAAAGAATATTTTTGAGAATATTAAATTTAAAAAACATCTAATTAACAAAAACACCTTACAAAAGCCATTATTTTAATAAGAGTATTAACATAAGAACAAGAGCAATATTAACAATTAGTTATTGCAAAAATTACCAGCTTGTCGTTGTAAACACTGTAAATAGTGCTGTAATATAGCGCAAACAAAATATACATATATTTTATAATTATATATATAAATACCATCTTAAAGCAATACACAAAAACAAAAAAGAAAGTTAGGAGTTAACGCTTGCTATATTTTTATTGTTTTATAATAAGGTTTTTTTACAATTAACTGCAACCTAAATATAATTAGCGTAAAAGTTTTTTGGTAAATTTTATGTTTCTTTTTATTGTTTTATTTATAATTAATATCTCGTTAGGTTGTCGCGGTATTAAACGTGCAATTTTGCGTAAGCAAACTACATAAACAATACAAGTTTACTATATTAACACAAAAATTTCTTTAACCTTGTTTTATAGATATATTTATGCATAAAGAAGAGGACTCGACTAATAATGCCGAAAATTTCTTTACCGATTTAGAAGATGGCCCAGCTCCTGTAAAACAGAGTTATAAAAAATTCTGGTTTGTTTTAGTTGTTATTCTTTCTGTTACTATATCTTTTGGTATTGCAGCTAAGTTGTTAATTGTGAAAGTAAGTGGCGTGGTTGGTCTTGACAACTTCACAGAGGAATTGGTAAAAGATGGTCTGTTTGGTTTTGGAGGTAAAAATAAAAATAATAATACATTAGATAATATGGAAATTGGAAAAGAAAAACTAACAAACGAACAAATAGCATTAGTTCCTAGTTTTGGTTTAGAGATATACGCTAATATTTCAGATCCCGCTATACAGTTAGATATTGACTCTATCACAGCAGAATCTCAAGCTTTTGCCGCTAAATACACAGATACAGAATGGGACGGTCAAACACTAAAGCAAGCAATTGATGATAAAAATCATTTGAGCGGTATTTTAGGTAAATTATCTACTTATTTCTATTTAAAAAGATCAAAAGATAGGGCAGATCAGGATGCCGCTAAGTTTGGTTCAAAAGTAGACGATTTATCTTCTAGAGTAGACGCTGAAACAACATTTTTTGACGTTAAATTATCAAAATTTACAACAGAACAGATAGAGCAATTTATACAGGAAGAGCCTGCATTGTTAGACTATAAATATAAACTTGATTATATATCCAAACAACAAAAACATATGTTGTCAGTTGAGGTTGAAAAATACTCTGCAAGAAAAAACTTGGTCGCATCTGAGGCATGGGTTAAAATTTATGATTTGATTTTGTCAAATGCTAAAGTTGATGTAGACAATATGGAGGGAAAACATAACATTGCCGCGTTAATTAACATGATGTCTAATAAAAATAGAGATATTAGAGAAAAGAGCGCTGCCGCTATGGCGCGGTTTTTAAATACAAATAGCAATATCGTTGCAAACATATACAATGCGATAGTAAAAAATACCTTAATAGAACAGGAGGAAAGAAAATACACTTCTTCAATTGGGATGAGAAACTCGAGAAACGATATTAGCGATAACGTAGTAAATAACTTATTAAAATCAGTTAGAGATTCATACGTATCTACTTCCCATAGATACTATAAAATAAAGGCTGGTTTGCTTAGTTTAGAAAAAATGAAGTTTTACGACAGATCTGTACCGCTAGATTTTGTAAAACGCAAAGTATATAGCTTTGACGAAGCAAAAACAATGGTATTAAATGCGTATGCTTCATTTTCTCCAAAAATGCAAGATATAGCAAGTAATTTTTTTACCGAAGGTAGAATACACGCAAAGGCTTTACCTAATAAAGATAATGGAGCTTACTGTATAAGCTCTGGTCCATCTGTAAAACCATATATCATGATGAATTACCTTGGAACTATGAGAGATGTATTTACATTAGCACATGAGTTGGGTCATGGTATTCACGGTGTGTTGTCAAGTGGTCAAACAGAAATGAATTACTCTACTCCAATAACAATGTCAGAGATAGCATCTATTTTTGGAGAAAGGTTATTGTTAGAAAATATTATGCTAACAACAACAAATGTGCTAGAAAAAGCACAGCTATTATCTGGCAGAATAGAAGACGCACTTGATGTTGTAGTAAGGCAAGTTGCATTTGCAAACTTTGAAATAAAAGTACACGCAAAGTCTGCACAGCAGGATTTAAGCGTTACAGATATTAGCAATATATGGCTTGAGACGCAACAAGAGTCTCTTGGTGGTGCGTTTGATGTTGGTTCAGAGTATGCAAACTTTTGGTCGTATATAACCCATTTTTTTCATGCACCATTTTATGTTTATTCTTATGCGTTTGCAGAGTTATCAGTGGATCAATTATACTCTGTATATAAAAACGAAACAGTTCCAGACTTTGAAACAAAATATATCGATTTACTGTCAAAAGGGGGTTCGGTTGGATATAAAGAATTACTACAACCATTTGGTTTAGACCCAGAATCACCAGAGTTTTGGTCTAAAAGCATGGGAGCAATTGAGGGTTTAATATCAGAGTTTGAGGTCTTGGTCAACTCTGAAGAATTTAAAACTGCTATGCGGGAAAAAGAAGAACAGTAAGATAGACCCATAAACGGCAATCGGTAACAGTTTTAACATTTAAAAGCCTTATAAAGCGTGACAACTCAAATATAAATTGCACTTAACGGGTCTTATTAACCATTCTGGAGGTAATTTATTTACCAACTATTTGCATTACTTTATGCGCAGCTTCTTTTTCTGCTATTTTTTTAGATGAACCTTCTCCTATAACGTTTATTCCGTTATCTAAAGTAAGGCTAACAATAAATTTTGGTTTATGGTCTGGACCAGTAGAGCTAATAACATCGTAACGTGGTAAAGACCGTAAATAGCTTTGCGACCACTCTTGTAATATGGTTTTGGGGTCTAAATAATCTTTTAAATCTAAGAATTCTTTCCAATGTGTGCTAATAATTTGCTTACATGGTTCTAAACTGTCAGCGTCTAAGTAAACAGCGGCTAAAACGGATTCAACCGTATTTGCTATATTGTTTTTTAAATTGCGACCATTGTTCTTCTCTTCACCTTTAGATACGCACAAAACGGACGGGATATCAAGTAAAATACCAACTTTATAACAGTATTCGCGCGATATTAGAAGAGAAACTTTTTGCGACAACGCCCCTTCTTTATAATTAGGATGTTTATAAAATAAAATTTCCTTCATTACAAAGCCAAGTATAGCATCGCCAAGTAATTCCAACCTTTCGTAATGAAACATAGAGTTTGAAGGGTTGGCAATGCTTGGATGAGTTAAGGCGCTAATAAGTAATTGTTTGTTTTGAAAACTATAACCTAATGTTTTTGTAAAATCTTCTAACTTACTCATAATAACATACATATTGCATAATAAAAAGTAAAAACATTATAATCAAACTTATAGTAAGATTCAAGCCGGCCTTGTTTATTCGTTGTTAATAAATTAATAATTCTAATATAAAATTATGCCGAAAATAACACAAAACCAAAGTAATACACTGTACATTACAACCCCAATATTTTATGTAAACGATAAACCTCATATAGGGCATGCGTATACAAATGTAATAGCTGATTGTATTGGCAGGCTACACGCTCTACAAGGGTGGGAGGCGCGAATGCAGACAGGAACAGACGAACATGGGCAAAAGGTATTAAAAAGCGCAGAAAAAAAAGGAGAAAACCCAATGATATTTTGCAATAAAATCTCTGAACAATTCTATCAGTTAGCTGTAGATATGAATTGTTTTTGTTCATATCCAAAGTTTAACACTGCAGAGTACTTTAATATACCAGTTTTAACAAAAGCACTTTTAAATATCCAAAAAAACAAACAAAGTGTCCAAGGAGGGGAAGTAAACAAAGAAGAAACAGTATTTTTTGATAAAACGAGAGAAACTTTTACAGATTCTCAATTATTTGGAAATGGTCAAAACTTTATAAGAACAACAGAAGGCAGAGAATGCCAAACTGGTGAAATTAGCAAAAAAAGCCTAGCAAACGGTAGGCATGTAAAAGCAGTAATACATATTTGGAACAAACTAGTGGAAAATGGTTGGATTTACAAAGGAAACTATACTGGCTGGTATTCTGTAAGGGACGAAGCGTTTTACTCGGAGAGTGAATTGGTTGACGGTAAAGCACCAACAGGTGCGGATGTAACACAGAAATCCGAGGAAGCATATTTTTTCTCTCTGTCAAAATTTCAGATACTACTTTTAGATATATATAGAAACAATAATATAATTAAACCCCACAATAGGTTTACAGAAGTTATATCTTTTCTAAGTGGTATAAGTTTTACCGCTGGTTTAAAGGGTGATGTAAAAAAGGGACACTTGCAAGATTTATGCGTTTCTCGTATAAATATGCAGTGGGGAATACCAGTACCAAACGACAAAGATCATGTAATTTATGTTTGGATAGATGCGTTAGTAAATTACCTATCCGCAATTCATTATCCATCTAATTTTACAAAAGAGTTTTGGTCAAAGTCAAAGACTGTTCATGTTATTGGTAAAGATATTATACGTTTTCACTGCGTATATTGGCCAGCTCTACTAATTGCGGAAGCAATTACAGTTAACGAATTTGATACAAAATATAGATCATCAGAAGTAACACAGCAAGATAAAAGTGAATTTATATCTCGTTGTTCACAATTGTTACCAAAAGAGATATTTGCACATGGTTGGTGGACTAACAAAGGCGAAAAAATATCAAAATCTCTCGGTAACACAATTAGCCCAAAAGAAGAAATTGAGCATATAATGAAAAATTACAATATAGAAGAAAGGTTTGCAACTGATTATTTAAGGTTTTCATTATTACAATTTATGCCACTTGGTAATGACGGAGACTATAATAGAAAGCAATGCTGGAAGACTATAGATTCGGTTTTATGTGGCAATATAGGTAATTTAATAAATAGAACTTTTTCTATTTTAAAGAAGAATTGTGATTTAAGTACCTTTTTTAACTCAGTCTCTTCGTTAGAAGCGGAAGAGAGGGAGTTTTTATTACAAACGCACCTTAATTTAAGCAATGGCACAATAAAAAACTTGTTTCTTGAATACAACGATATGGTACAAAATTATAAAATATTTGAGATTATAAAAGTAGCTATTCAAATAGCAGATCGCTGTAATAGCTATATTGAAGCCGTTGCACCTTGGAAAGTAGCAAAGACAAATAACAAAAGATTAACATCTATAATGCAGGTATTGTATTTACAAATAGTTTTAGTTATGCAGTTATTGCGGTTTGTTATGCCAAATTTTGTAGATAGATTTTTTGACTACATTGGTTTAGATTATCGGTGCAGAGAGGTTCTTCATAGCTACCGTAAAGAAACGACAGACAACAAAATGCATGATAAAAACAAGGAGCAAGACGAGCAAAAAATATTAGCAAAGTTATTATTACTGTATAAGCCAGACGACAACACAATGCTAACATTCTTATCAAATCTACAAATTTTCTTCCAAAAAAGTGTCGAGTAAAGCAGTAAATAACTACAACAGATAGTAATCTGCGACACATATCAGTATTGCGACATTATTATATTAATATGTATTAATTATCGGTTTCATCTGTGTTGTTTAAGTATGCTTTAAGGGACTTTGAACGAGTTGGGTGACGCAACATACGCAACGCTTTTCCTTCAATTTGTCTAATCCTCTCTCGTGTAACAGTAAACTTTAACCCGACTTCCTCAAGCGTGTGGTCCGTTGACAAACCAATACCAAAACGCATTCTTAATACTCTGTCAAATCTTGTTGGGATAGACGACAGTAAGTTTGAAACAATCTCTTTTAAGTTAGAGTACATAACGTTGTCTATAGGAGATGTAACACCTGTGTCATGTACGCTTTCCCCAATTGTTGCGCCATCACTTTCGTTACCAACGGGTGCGTCAAAACTCTGCGGCTCTTTAGCTATTTTAAGCACTTTACCAACTTTGTCCTCAGACATATTTAACTTATTAGCAAGTTCTTTAATTGTTGGTTCTCTACCAAGGGTTTTACGCATACCTCTAGCGGTTTTCATAATTTTATTAATTGTTTCCAACATATGAACAGGAACTCTAATAGTTCTTCCGTAGTCAGCTATTGCCCTGCTTACACCCTGTCTAATCCACCACATTGCATATGTAGAGAATTTATAGCCACGACGATACTCAAATTTATCCACAGCTTTAATCAGACCAATATTACCTTCTTGGATTAAATCGCTAAATTGTAAACCACGGTTAACATATCTTTTTGCGACAGAAACAACTAGTCGTAGATTAGCCTCCACCATTTGCTCCTTTGCCTTGATTGTCATTCTGTCACCTTCTTGAACAGTTTTAACCAATTGCTTAAATTCGCTTAAGTTCATAAGTATTTGCTTACGCACTAAGGTGTTAATTTCCTTTTTTAGTGTTAGTAAATCATCTTTACCATCATTAACTAGTTTATGCCAACCTGTATTTTTAGATGATTCAGCATATTTTGTTAACTTATCAAACCAATCTTCCTGAAGTTCGGAATTTTCGTATTGTTGCAAAAATTCCACTCTTGGTATTTTACAAGAATCAGCTAATTTAAGTAAATTCGACTCCTTCTCAACTAAATTATTATGTAGTTTGTCAAGGTTTGCTAATATTTCGGTTACAATGTTTTGGTGGATCTTTATTTTCTCAATTTCCTCTATTAGTTGTTGGTGTAACTGGTCGTATTTTTCCTGTGAACTCTCAGAGGTTACATTGTTTAGTCTATCCTTGTGAACTTTTAATATTTTTAAAGAAATATTACTAATTTGTTGTAAAATAATAGTCATCTTTGGCGTTAATGTTCTTTCCATTGTCGCAAAAGAAACAGAATTTTCTTCCTCAAAATCCATTAGTTCTTCGTATAGTTCTCCATCATCAAATTCCTCATCACCGTTTCCGTTTCTCACTTCATCAATACGAGATTGTAAAACAGATTGATAACTTTGTTTATTTATTTGTTTTTTATCTACTTGTTCTTGTCTTTCATTATCTTTGCTAACTTCATCAGCAGTGTGTTCCGAAGAATACATTGCATCAATATCAATAATCTCACGTAAAAGTATGTTGTCACTAATAAAGTTATCATACATTTGCATCATGTAATTCATTGCTACGGGGGTATTTAGTAAAGCGCGCAACATCATCTCATTTCCTTTTTCTATTCTTTTGGCAATTTCTATTTCATCATCTCTTGTTAGTAGGTTTACCTTGCCAATATCGCGCATATAAACCTTGATTGGGTCATCAACAAAGGTATTGGTCGCCAAATTATCAGATTTAGTAGAGTCATATTTTATATTTTTTTCTGCAGCTTCTGCGTCACCAATAACATCAATACCTAAATCCTCAAAAATTGCTAAAGTCTCATCAATCGATTCCGGAGAGCAACTATTGTACGTGTTTAATTCAGCAA
>JAERRN010000052.1 GCA_016735445.1 Rickettsiales bacterium
AAGAATAGTTTAATGATGCGATCATCGTAAAAAATATACAATTTAAAAACAAGATATGACTCAAAATCCAAAAGATATCCTAAAATCAACTTTCGGATTTTACAGCTTTAAAGGAAAGCAAGAAGAAATTATCAATCATATACTATTAGGTCATAATGCATTGGTTTTAATGCCAACAGGCGGAGGAAAGTCGTTATGTTATCAAATTCCAGCATTATGTATGGACGGACTATGTATTGTTGTGTCTCCTTTAATAGCCTTAATGCAAGACCAGATTACCGCATTAAAAGAGTGTGGTGTCAAAGCGGAGAGTTTAAACTCTAGTTTAAATTATAAAAGTATTTTAAAAACACAAAGTAAGATAAAATCAGGTGAGTTAAAATTACTATATGTCGCACCTGAAAAATTAATGACAGAGAGTTTTTTAAATTTTTTATCAGATGTAAAAATATCAATGTTTGCAATAGATGAGGCTCATTGTATATCTTCATGGGGGCATGATTTTCGACCCGAGTACTTGGCATTAAGTAAGTTAGTTAAACTATTTCCAAGTGTACAAAGGTTAGCTTTAACAGCGACTGCAGATATTCCAACAAGAAACGAAATTATAACAAAACTAGGGTTACAAAATAGCAGAATATTTCTATCAAGTTTTGATAGAGCAAATATTAAGTACCATATTTCTCCAAAAGATAACCCATCAAAGCAATTAAAAGATTTTTTAAGTAAACATCAGGGAGAGTCAGGTATAATATACTGTCTATCTCGCAACAAAACAGAAAAAACCGCAGAAGCGTTAAAAGAGCAAGGCTTGAAGGCCTTACCTTACCATGCTGGATTAGATAAGTCCGTTAGAACAAAAAATCAAGACACATTTATTAAAGAAGATGCTGTAATAATTGTTGCAACAATAGCTTTTGGAATGGGAATTGATAAACCTGACGTAAGGTTTGTTGTTCACCTTGACATGTCAAAAACAATTGAGAGCTACTACCAAGAAACAGGCAGAGCGGGAAGAGATGGATTAGAATCGGAAACGCTAATGTTATACGGAATGCGTGATATGGCTATACTATGGAGTATGGTTGTGAATTCAGAAGCCCTAGAACAGCATAAAAAATTGGAAAGTAAAAAAGTGTCAGCTCTGTTAGGTCTGTGCGAGACGGTAGATTGTAGAAGAAAAGTAATGCTAGAATATTTTGGAGAAGAAGTTCAGGAAAATAAAAAAAAATGCGGAAATTGTGACACATGTTTAAATCCGATAATAAATTTTGACGGAACAACTGTTACTCAAAAAGCCATCTCTGCAGTTTATAGAACTGGTCAAATATTTGGTGCCGAGCATGTTATTAGTAATCTTCTAGGAAAACAAACCCCAAAAATGACACAGTTCAATCATCATAAAGTAAGTACTTTTGGAATTGGCAAAGAAGACTTAACAATAAAACAATGGAGATCTGTTTTTAGACAGTTGGTAGCAATGAAAATACTAACGGTAGACATGGAGAAATACGGAAGCGTTAAATTGTCCAACAACTATAAACAATATCTAAAACAAAAAATTTATTTAAGATATGACGCAGATCATAAAAAAATAAATAAAGTAGCTGGTAATTCAGCAACCAAATGCACAAAAGGTAACTATGTAGAAAAAATTGCAAAAGAAAAAGCAAAAATGCAAACAGCAGAAGAAACGCAACTCCTAACAAAACTTAAAGAAAAAAGACTAGAATTGGCAAAAAAACACAACATACCACCGTATATTATATTTCACAACGCCGCCCTTATTCACATGGTAAAAGATAAACCAAAAACTTTAGAAGAAATGTCTCAAATCTCAGGCGTTGGTAATGCCAAACTTAAAAAGTATGGAGAGATATTTTTAGAAACACTTTTGTCTTTTAAATAACTCTCCAAACGGTAACAAAGCAGACTTAAAATTCTTTCTATTCACAAACTGCCCCTCTACGCCCTATATCTATAACAAATTAAACCGCACAGTTACGCCGTAAAGAAAACCTTACCGCTACCATTAATACAGTAGCGGTACTAAATTTTAGTTTTTAGTTTTTAGTGTTTAAGATTGTCACAACAATCGATTAAACTATACAATTTTAAAACTACTTAACAAAAAAGTTTTAACGTTATAGTGGTCTCTTTAAGATACCTGACCTCTTCCTTCACTACGGTCACCGCTTTTATCGCTTTTCTTCTGTTGTAATTTTTCTTCAAAAGATAACCTTCTCTTTTTATCAAACTGCTCAACTTCTTTTAACGAATGTTCGGTTAAATTTGAATTAGATTTAATATAAGGTGTAAAATTAAAATTTGTCCCCTTAGTCATACCTGCGTAAGCTTCTGTTACCTTCGAAGTTTCAGCTAAAGCTTTCTCTGCGATTTTAAAATTATATCCAGGGTTATCAATAATATCTTCATGTATTTTTTGACCTTCTTTATTTTCTTTTAAAGCTTGTACTGTTTTGCCGATAGTCTCCCCATAATTTTTAGCTTTTTTATCTTGTATAAACCGTATCTTATTCGATCGTTCGTTAATCTCTTGAAGTGCTTCTAACGTAATTTCTGGATGCTTACCTGTTGGCACTCCACTACTTAAAAGACCGTGAATATTTTCTACCTTAGGATAATTTTTAGAAAGAGATAAAACTAAATTATACAACACCGCTTTTAAATAACCTTTTTGCCTTAGCTCTGGCAAAGTTGCTGTGTTCATAATATGCAGATCTTTCTCTTTTTTTATTCCGCTAACAATAGATTTCACCTCTCCATCTTTACTCAAATAAGCTACAAAATATTCTCCAGATACCGCTGGTCCTCTTTTAGCCCATCTATCCTCAAGATAACCTTCGCTAGTTTGAAAAGCCAAACTTGGCGCAACAAATTTATGCATTTTAAATAATTGCCCTCCCTGTATCGATGACAACATTGGGTTTTGCTTTATATTTTCAGCTCCTAGTATAAAATTAAAAGTTAGCCCTATTGTTTGTTTTTCCATAAAAAATATAATATAAATTAATGTATACTATTATTATAGCAAATAAATTTTTATTCTCTATATACAAATTAAAATCTACCC
>JAERRN010000006.1 GCA_016735445.1 Rickettsiales bacterium
AATAAATCATATTGTTATTTATGATAAAATAATTAAATAATTATTTAGTAATCGATAAAATAAACCGATTCAAAAGTTAAATTTTAGTTATTTATTATAACTTTCAACATGCCCTGTGTTAGTTTTAGCATCTTAATTTTATCGATTACTAAATAATTATTTAATTATTTTATCATAAATAACAATATGATTTATTTTATTTCTTTACAAGAAGAAAAATATGTAGTACAAACTGAATCCGTTTAAGTTACTAGGCAATATTTATTTGTCTTGTTAATTCATTTTTGGCTTTATACTCATGATAAAAAACAAAATTTATCGTTTTAGATACATTAAAAAAGCTCTTTCGTATTGTATGACACAATTACAAAATCTTCACAGTTGTTACTTACCAGTTCGTAAATTAGTTTTTAATAAAGCTAAACATTTTATTAATTTTATAGCTAATATACCGTTTTTAGGGGCAGCTATTAAATACCCTTTTACACTTATAAAGTTTGTATTTAAACCTAACCTAGTCAAGCCATTAGTTATTTCCCAAAAAGAAGTTGTACCTTATATGGCCAAAATGCATAGTGAAAATTCTGCCCAGAAGTCTTTAATAATTACCCTTATTATAGTAAGTTTATTTGTTTTTGGGTATAACTATAGTACAAAAATATCATACTATTTTGGCGGCTCTTATATAGCTAAAATAGTTATCAATGAAGAATTAAAAGAGCAATCTGTAAATAGTGAATTATTTAAAAAAGTTATTTCAAAAGCTGAAAAGGAAAAAAGGATATCCGCTGTTATTGTTGAAATAGACTCACCGGGTGGCACTGTGTACCATAGTCACAAACTATATAGAGAAATTAGAAAGGTTGCGCAAAATAAACCAACCGTTGCGCTGGTAAACGGTGTTGCGGCATCGGGTGGTTACATGATTGCAACAGCGTGCGATAAAATCTTTGGATCAGAGAGTAGCTTGGTTGGTTCTATAGGTGTTATATACGCAATAATGAATTATAAAAACCTACTTGACAAAGTCGGTGTTAGGAATTTTATTTATAAAAGTTCTATTTTAAAAGCAGCGCCAAACCCAATTGAAGACACAAATGAAGCAATTAACAAAGAGCAAATGTCACATATCAACAGTGTAATGAGTTTGTTTAAAGAAATTGTGCAAGAAAGAAGAAAATTAACCAACAAAGAAATAGATGCCGTTGCCAATGGTGCAACGTATTACGGTAAAGAAGCTGTGAGTAAAAAATTGATTGACGGAATAGCTGATGAAGAACAAGTAATAGATTTATTAGTTAAAAATGGTTTCTTAGCTCGTAAAATGAAAGTGATAAACATATCGCTTAAGCCAAAAAAACAAAATGGTTATAGCTCAGCTTCACGTGGTGCAGTTAATATGGTAATTAACAGCTTTATGAGGTATTTTGGAGCTGAAATTGGATTGGAAGAGAAAAACGACAAAAAACAGCAAACAGGTGCAATGTTAAAATACGATCCAGCAGCTTTGTAATTTAGCAATAACAATATAAAATACTTAAGTTTAACTAAGCTTAATACGCAAAATTACACAACCCAAAAACGTTCAACAGTGCGTTGATTGTGTAATTTTGCACCAACTATAAACATACCATCTCTACATAAAGGCATAAATACAACAAAAAGATATCCAACACATGTAAAGCGCCATAGCGCTATAGAAGGTAGAAAAAGAAGCTCTAACCATTTAAGTACAATAGTAAGAATAATTGTTAAAAACCACCTTACAACGCATTAAAAAGGTCATCGACAACATGATAGCGTTAAAAGAGATTTTATTTTTTAGTCTTAACTTGTCATCATTGTAGTTTTAGGTAAAAATAAACTTAATAAACTATCCAACAAATCAAAAATTATATTTTTCTTACTTACTTTATTTTAAACACCTTAAAGTCACAATATACTGTAATTTTATTATTGCGCATAAGTGTTGGTTGTTTTTTGCTTGTTACAAACTCCCATACCAAGCATTGGTCCAACAACTTTTACAACATTTGCGGCAACATGTCCAATAACATGACCACCGGTAGCAAATCTAGAGCCGCCTGTTTTATCTAAGTTAGGTTCGTTAATGCCAAAGTAAAATACATACTGAGGATCAAATAAAGGTCCTGCAATAAAAAATGATAACATCATCTTATCCCTATCGTAGCTACCATCATTACTAGTTAAAATAGCCGTCCCACTTTTGCTAAAAACATCATATTCTTTTATAGAAGATGTAGTTCTATTGCCTAATTCAATATTGCGCAGCATCTCTCTCAAGCTTTCAGACTGCTGTTTAGTAAAAATTAACCCTCTAGTCTTAATTTGGCTACCATTGTCTACTCTGAGCAACGTTGGGTCAGGCACAATGCCATTATTAAGCATACCTGCTAAACCAATAACAAAATGTAAAGGTGTAATCGCTATACCGTGTCCGTACGAAATTGTTGCCATAGTCGCCTTAGACCAATTATGAGGAAATATAGGTTTAGATCTTTCTGGTAATTGGATGTTTATTTTATCGTCAAAACCAAGTTTTACAAAAAAATCACGATAAGATTCTGAATCTATATCAACAGCAATCATCGCACAGCCAATATTAGATGAGTATTTTATCATTTCTGGTATCGTAAGATCGCTTCTATTGAGAGAAAACCGAAAATTCTTAATCACAAATCCATCAACATCTAATGAGTTCTTTATACTGTATTTTTTATGTAAAGATAAATTCTTCTTAATAACTATGCCACCTAAAAATACCTTAAAAACAGAACCAAGCTCGTAAACGCCAACAGAAAATTTATTCATCATGTCATCTTTAGAGTAACCTTTGCGAGTGTTTGGGTTAAAATCTGGCAAACTAACAGCCGAGATAACCTCTCCTGTTTTGATGTTTAAAATTAAACCAAACCCACCTTTTGCATCGTGTTTTTTAATCAATTTAGCAATTGCCTCTCTAACAATATATTGAATATCTATATCGATAGAAAGATGTAATGGCTTTTTAGCATTTACTGGATCAGTAAGATAGTCATCAAAATACATTTCCACACCAGATATACCATGATTATCTGACGTAAAACCTAAAATATGAGAGGCAACTTTGCAAGGGTAAATTCTTTTTTTAGAATTTTCAAATTCAACACCAGAAATACCATATTTCATAATTAAATCTTTTTGACTAGGTAAAATATTTTTTTCTATAAGAACTAAATTTGTTTTTCCAGTTTGTTTTTTAGACAAAATATTACTTTCTATTTTATTTAACCTTTCAGTTATATTTGGAAAAATATGAGATAACTTAACTAAATCATTGGCGGTATCAAATGTATTATTAGCATTTAGATAAACATTAGACATAATCATGTTTCGAGCTAAAACAACATTTTTTCTATCTAAAATATCAACCCTTCTAAAGTCGTCCATTGTGTTATACATATTAGCATTATATGTACGCTTGGAGGTAAATATAAAAAATAACCTAATATACAAAATAATAAAAAGTAGCAATATCAGAAATATAAACAATCTAATACGTGCAAAATAAGTGCCAAACATATAGGCAAAAAACCGCCTTTTAAGTAAGTTAATTTTACTAAATGTTAACTTCATAAACTAAAACAATATCAAACAATACAGCGCTTTGTAAAAAACGCATTGCCGTTATCAAGACAAATGTTTTTTTAATAATTCATTAACTTTAACAGGATTTGCCTGACCCTTAGTTACCTTCATAACTTGGCCAACAAAAAATGACATTACCCTACTATTGCCAACCTTATACTGTGAGACTTCTTTAGGGTTATTTGTGATAATATCTAACACAAATTTTTCTAATTCATTAGAGTCATTAACTTGTTGTAAATTTTTTTCTTCTATAATATCTTTGGCGCTTTTGCCGCTTTCTAGCATAAAAAATAATATTTCTTTTCCTATTTTACCAGAAATTAAACCATCTTTAATTAAGTCCAGCAATATGCGTAGATCTTCTTTTGTAAGTAAGCAATTGTTGATATCTTGTTTAAGTTTTTTTAGTAGACCAACTAATTCGTTCATAACCCACCCTAAAGCAAATTTAGGCTCGTGTTTTTTAATTAAATATTCAAAAAACTCCATATATTTACCTTCAGACATTAAATTGGTTGCGTCTCTTCGGTTTAACTCTAAAGTACTAACGTAATTCTCTCTTATCACGCAAGGCATAGTTGGCATATTTTTTTTAATCTCAAAGAGTTCATCTTCGCTAAAAACTAGTTCTAGCAAATCTGGATCTGGAAAATACCTGTAGTCATTGCTAGTTTCTTTATCTCTCATTGCAAAGGTTTTACCTGTTTCTACATTAAACAAACGAGTTTGCTGGCAAATTATCTCACCATCACAAATAACATCCACTTGTCTATTTGCCTCATATTCTATCGCCTTACTAACAAATCTAAAAGAGTTTAAGTTTTTTATTTCACAACGAGTACCAAGCTTTTTAGTTCCAACTTCTCTCACCGAAACATTAGCATCGCAACGAAAAGAACCTTTCTCCATATCCGCATCAGAAGCGCCAGTGGACCTTAATACCATCCTAATCTCCTTTAAAAAACACACAACTTCCTCGGGGCTACGCATATCAGGGTTAGAAACAATCTCTAACAAAGGAACGCCCGCCCTGTTGTAGTCAATAAAGGTTTCCGATAAAGATTTATCGTGTATTAACCTTCCAGCATCTTGTTCAATATGAATGCGTTCTATACTAATTTTTTTAACATTACCATCATTGTCCCAAATATCTACACAACCACCAAAAACAATTGGGTGGTAAAACTGGCTTATTTGGTAACCTTGCGGAAGATCGGGATAAAAATAATGTTTTCTGTCAAACCGTGATACCATTTGCACATCACCGCCAACACCAAAACCAACCATTGCTGCTAACCTGCCAACTTCTTTATTTAAAACTGGTAACATTCCGGGTATACCTAAGTCTAGGTTGTCAACATTTGTATTTTGTTGATCTGCAAAAGAATTTTTAGCAGGAGAAAACAATTTTGACTTTGTAGACAATTGTGTGTGGATTTCTACACCAATAACGATTTCGTATTTTTTTCCACCTTTTTCAATAATCATTTGGTAAACTTATTATTTACAATAACATAGCAACATCTTTATAAAAAAATTAGCTAATATTAAAAAAGCAAAAATTTGTTAATTGTACTGCTGCGCAATAATAAATAAATAGACATAATAAAAATAAAAATATTAATAAAATTACATATTACTAATAAAAATTTTTCCTTTTGGAGCTAAAAAACTCTTTTAATAAGGAACTATGTTTGCTTTCTTGTATACCGCCATAAATATCTACATTATAGCCAAGACCAAAATTTACAAGGTTTAAATTGCCACCAAATGCACCATTTTTATAGTTATAACAACCAAAATAAACCCTTCTAATTCTTGATAACTTAATTGCGTACCCACACATAGGACATGGCTCCATTGTAACGTATAAATCGCACTTTGTTAAAAAAGAAGTCGAAAGAGCTTTGCAGGCATTTTCAATTGCAAGCATTTCCGCATGCGCTGTTTGTAGGCATTTTTCACCAGTAATATTATGGTTAGATGTGATAATTTTATCATTAAAAACTATTACGCATCCAACGGGAATTTCGTCTTTGTTAAAAGCCTTAACAGATTCTTGAAAAGCTTTTTCCATATAAAAATGTAAATCTCTTTTCATCTTAAAATTCGCTAAAGTAGCAACAGGTACAACGTTGCTGTATAAATAAAGCAACTAAGCTGTTTTGTTTGTATGTTTTGATTTATTTTTTAAAACAACCTTAACCCAGTACCAAGTAAAAATAACAGTAACAAATAACCCACAAAACCCTATTGGGGCAAAAATAAGAATCGTTTTTAACAAACTAAAATGCCAAACCTGTAAAACTGCAAATAAACCTGCAAAAGTACCAACAATTGGTGTATAACCAATAACTGTTGCCAAGCAAAATCTTGCTATTCTTGACAGACCATACATACCAATCAAGTCGAATAAGGCAAAAAACTGAACCAAACTTGTAACAACATAAGTAAACCCAAGTGCAAAAAGCACTTTAGACTCAAAAAATCTGTAACGCATATTAATATAATATTCATTATCTTACAAAAAACAATATATGTTATAAATTTAATAATATATGAGCTAATTTAACGCTAGCAAATTACAATGATAAACAAGAAAAACTTTATCTAGAATTGGTTTATCCACTATTGACTCTACAACACAGCCAATTTTGCCATGCGCATGCAACATGTATAACGGATTAATTCTAGAAACAATTCCTAAATGCACAATATTATTACAGCTACTCTTCATAACAAGTATATCACTCAACCTTACATCATCAACAACGCCTCTTTTAAAAACTTTATCTAAAGAATTAAGTATTTTTTCTTCATCAATATATTCTGAGTTACGAACACTGTGATTTAAATATTTTTTAATTAAATCTTTATCACAAATATTGTTTTCTTGTAAAATACCCAATATTAAACCTGCACAATCGCAACCGCTTTTTGTATAACCCCTATATCTAAACTGCACACCAATCCAAGATCTAATATTTTTCATCTTATAAAAAATAGTTGATTTAATTTTTTTATATTACATCAATGAATATGCTATTAAATCATAAATCAAATATATGGAAGCAGAAGAAGCTAAAAAAAAACCAAACATTATACTGCTAGAAATTTTTAGCGACGACATACCGCCTGGAATGCAAAATAAGTTTGCTAAAGAAATTATCGATACAGCTGTAACCGATTTAAAGGCAAAAAATATTAATGTAACAACTCAAAACATAAAATCATACATCACTCCCTTAAGGATGGCTCTTATATGCCATTTAAATGGCTCATTTTTAAACACCATAACTGTAAAAGGGCCAAAGCTAAACGCCAACTTAACTGCGTTACAAGGTTTTATGAAAAAACATAATATAGAAAGCAAAAAGCTTCTAAGCGTTAAAGATAATCATTATTGTTACCAATTAGAATTAAAAAAGAGTGATATCGAAAAAATCCTATCAAATGCATTTTACAATATTTTAAGCAAGAGTGCAAAAATTTGGGATAAACAAATGATATGGACAAAGGAAAAAACAAAATGGGTTCGTCCAATACATTCTATTATATTTATGTTAAACAATAAGGTGTTAAATCTTAACTTTGCAGGGGTACAATCATCAAATACAACATACTCTTCTAGAAGAAAAATTTTACACACCATGCACAGCAACGGCGGAGACGGCAAAATATCAATCAACTCTGCAAGCGAATATCTTTCAATAATGCAAAGGCAAAATATATTAATGTCACAAAGCGAAAGAGAAACATCCGTTAAGAACCAATTAGATAAAATTTGCAAGGATTTAGGGTTACAAATTAGCATTAAGAAGCAATCTGACCAATATGCCAATTTAATACAAAAAAATGCAAATATGTGCGAAATACCATTTGTTGCAATTGGTCAAATTGGAGAAAATTTCCTTTCTCTACCAGAAATGATATTAGAGCAAACAATGATACAATATCAAAATTACATACCAATGTCATGTCAGGGGAAAATATCTAATTTTGCATTTATTTTTGAGATGAAAGGCTCTTTAAAAGACGATATGAATAACACTTTAGTAAAAAACATAATCCTTGGCAATCAAAATGTTCTATCAGCAAGGTTACAAGATGCACAATACTTTTTAAACGAAGATTTAAAAAAGTTTGGACAACTAAGGGTTAATAAATCAAGCGACATTCAAAAAGTAAAAGAGGAATTAGAGTTAATGCTTACAGGAAGCTTACACTCTCCAAGTATGAAAACAAGATCTGATGACATAGCACAAATATTTTTAAATATTACAGAAACAAACAGCTACACCGCTATAACTAACAAAACAAACGTTCTTAACTATCTTTTGTTTTCAAAACTAGATTTAAGAACAAGAGCTGTAAACAACTTAAGCGATCTACAGGGGAAAATAGGAGGAGATTACTGGAGCAAATGGTGGGGCAAGGATTTAGACACAAATACAAAAAATCTTTTCAAGGAAATATTTACTTTCCAATATGACGGTATACTTAAAAACAACAATAAATTAACACGCTATTACGCAATTGCCAATAATATAGAAAATATACTATTCAACATTGCACAAGGTCGTAAATTTTCATCCTCAGCAGATCCGTTTGGAATCAACAAATCGGCAATGAGGATATTTTCTATCGCTATTGGTGATAATGTTTTTACCAAACATGTGAAAAATAACACCACTATGGACATATTTTTAGAATCTAATGATATTCTCAATTTTTCTTTATCTACAAATAATCTCTTTTTACCTTTACAGTATAAGCATTTTACCGAACAGCTATCAAGTTTATTAACTAAGGCTCTAGACAAAACTTTAAAAAACATATCTCCAGATTTTATTTTGTCAAAAAATATCAATATATATAATAATAGTTTACAAGAAATATGGAAAGAAGCTGTTATAAATTATATAACATTTCATCAAAAAGAAAATTATGAAATTGCAGAAGAATTATATAACCGTACTTCTGGACTGTCTGAGTTTAACATTAAGCAACTAAACAAGTTATTAGAGCAATATCCAAAACTACAATTACTAATTCAAGAAAAGTACTTATCTAATAAACTCTATATAAATCAACAAACACAACAACCTTTAACAAAGCAGGATGAACAAATTAAATCTACTCCTTTAAACTCAAAAACATTAGATTTAATTTATAACACAATAATACAAAATACCATTTTAAGCAAAAAATCACTACAAGCGGTAACACAAGAAATAACCGACTTAGAGCAGTTACTGCATAACCTAACTAAGCAAAAGTATTCTGTTTTAACCTCTTCAAGCAATATAAAGATTCAAATTAAAAATTTAACTACCGAATATAAAGCAAATTTATCACAAGTAAAAGACCGTTTAAGCTCTTTTCTACAGAATAATATGATAAATAACCCAAATTGCATTTATACAACAATCAAAAGAAAACAAGCAATGTTACGGATGAGCTTAATGCTTCAAAGTTTATTTCCGTCTATAAAATAACAACTGTTTTTTGCAACATTATACAAAACTACAAATGTATTTTGTTCCATATGGAACATACGCATGTGTATAAAACAACTAGTTGTTTGAAAAATAATACATAATAGCAACTGCGGCAGCAGAAGTAATACCGGGAATTTTTATTGCGTCTGCAAGAGTTTCTGGTTTATGTTTGTTTAGTTTTTCAATTACCTCCGCAGAAAGAGAGCCTATAACTGAATAGTCAAAGTCTGTTCTTAGCTTACAAGAGTTTGCTTTTTGTAAATTTGCAATATCTACGCGTTGTCTGTCAATATGGGGACTATAAAAAGCATCTGTCGTTACGGTAAAAACAGAATCTTCGTTTAATTCTTTTAATGACTCCTCTAAAGAAGGGTTTATTTGAAAAATATCATCAATATCACATCCCATTGATAGTAATTTATAAGCCGACTTTCCTTTTCCAACAGAATCAGAAGATAAACCAACTTTAGAGACGAATTTTGCAGAAATAAAGTTATCTAAAAGTACTTCTTTTGCTATTTTAGCGTCTTTCTTTAACTTTTCAAATGTTGACTCAAGGTTTTTACCTAAACAGCCAACTTGTAAACCTAAGGGCGTTAACCTATAATGCGCATTATCGCCACGAATAGAAAGTCTATTTTCCGCTCTTGAGGTAAATACTCTATAAGGGCTATTACCAACTCCTAAAGAAACTATATCATCAATCATAACGCCAATAAAAGAATCAAACCTTGACAAGGTTAACTCACTTTTATTAAACACCTGCAATGCTGCATTTATACCAGCTATTATACCCTGCCCTGCAGCTTCTTCGTAACCGGTTGTACCGTTAATTTGACCCGAAAAAAACAATCCATCAACTAATTTAGTTTCTAACGTATGACGAACAATGATTGGGTTAATATAGTAATACTGAACAACATAACCAAAATTTTGAATCTTAACCTTTTCCAAACCATTTATCGCACGAAAAAAATTAAGTTGTACATCTGGTGGCATAGATGTTGCTAAACCAGAAGGATAAAACAAATCACTATTAAAACCTTCTGGTTCTAAAAAAAATGTATGGCTATCCTTGTCAAGAAATCTAGTAACTTTATCTTCAATAGATGGGCAATAACGAGGGCCGGGAATGTTAATTTCTTTGCTAAAAATAGGTGATTTATCTACATTATCAAGTAAAATTTGATGAGAATCTAAATTTGTCTTTAACACATAACATGGTTCTTGTTGCTCTATGCTTTTATCTGTTAAAATAGAAAAGAATTTTTGTTTTTTGTCGTGTTGCTGCACCGCCAATTTGCTAGTATCAATACTATCGCGACGCAATCTAGGAGGAGTGCCTGTTTTAAATTTTTTTAATTCAAAACCTAAACTACGTAAAGAATCTAACAATGGAAAAGAAGAGTTAGACCCTGCCCTACCGCCAATTAATACATCAAATCCAACATTCATTTCTGCCCCTAAAAAAGTACCAACAGCAACAATGCAAACCTTACAAAGTAAAATTTTATTATTTATTAACGTAACACCAACAACTTTATTTAAAGCACCACTAGCGCAATTCTTTTTTTCATACATAATACCCTTTACCTCATTATATATAATATTTAATTTTGAGTACTCTACAGATAATAACTTATTTAAATTTTCTTTATACTTTTCCCTATCAATTTGGGCGCGCCACCCCCATACGGCAGGACCTTTAGAAGAGTTTAAGATTTTAAAAGATGTTGCACTAATATCTGTAACTCTACCCATTAAACCACCTAAAGCATCAACTTCACGTACTAAAGTGCCTTTACCTATTCCGCCAACGGAAGGATTACAAGACATTGCCCCTATGTCGTTTTTACTCATTGTAACTAAGGCAACATTACAACCCATTCGCACAGCCGCACAGGCAGCCTCCACACCAGCATGACCTCCGCCAATTACAATAACATCATATTCCATAAATAAACGATTAATAATATTTACAAACAAAAGTAAAAAACTTAAGTACCAACTAAGTAGCTATCAAATAATAAAAAAACAAAGTTAATGTTTTTTAGTGTAAAAAATCGCAATATAATAAATGTTCTTTGCAAAATTAACACTACTCTTATTGTAAAAGTAAAAATGATAAGAGAAGTTAAATTATAATTGCTTAGAAGAGCCTCTTGTCTGTTGCGTTTTGCTTCTTCTAGCTAATTCTTGCGCTTGATAAAAACCTTTATCATTAAGATCGGATATATCTAAATTTCTTGTATTCATTAAAAAATTTTCAACAAATTTCTTGGTGAATTTCCCAAAAACTTTAAGATTAAAACCAACTATTTTTGGTCTCTTGTTTTGTTGTAAAGTCTTCGACAAAATATCAAGCTCAAGTTCTTTATCTAGTTCTTTCTTTTTCTCCTTTACTTTGTTACGCTCTATAGAATCTTCCTTGTTGTATTTCGTTTTGTTAACGTTATCTTTGTTTTTTGTAAAAATATCCTCAAGCGTAACTTCCATAGCAAAACGAAAACGAGGTAGAAATTTATATGTAAAAAAATACCAAAAAAGAAAGAAAATAAGTAAGATAAAAAAAATAGCCAATAGAATTATAAAACTCTTACTACTAAACAAAAATTCTTTCATAGATATATAAAAGATAAAAACAAGGAAAAAGAAGAATAGTTGATTATTAAGTTACAACAATTTACAAGAAAGAAAATAAAAAAAATATTATTAATCTTTATTCTTAATGTATATCAAGGTCGATAAAACACCAAATGAGAATGTTTTAAAGTTTTCGATTGGACAGAATTTTTTAATCGAAGGTGAATTTAGTCAAAACAGTATCTTCAGTAATAATATAAACGATAAACTACCTAGAGAAATTTTAAGCATAAACGGCGTACAGTCAATATTAATATGTAAAAATTTTATATCAGTTTCAAAAATAAAAGACACCCCTTGGGGGGAAATGAAACCAAAAATATTATCTATTATAGTAGATATATTAGACATAATAAACTTTAAAGAAGAAAGTAACGAAACAGAACAAAACGATTACGAACCAGTAAATCAGCTAGAAAAAGAGGTTTTATCTGCGATTAATCAAAGAGTTAGGCCAGCAATACAAAGCCACGGTGGTGATGTAAAGTTTTTTGGTATAGAAAATAACGTTGTTAAAGTAAAGCTAATGGGTGCATGTATCGGGTGTTCTAGCTCGATTGTAACATTAAAAGACGGTATTGAAAGGATGTTAATGAGTTTTTTTCCGTCTATAACTAGCGTAAAAGAAATATAAAAAAAGTTTGACAATCAAAAAAATCAAGAATAAATAGAAAAATAATATCTTGAAAATAAAAGCACAGTTTGTTATTTGGTTAAATATTGTTATCATTGTTTAAGGTATAAAAAATATCTATTCAGTTACAGTTTAAAATATCTTTAAAAAAGTTAATTAAATACTACAGAATGAAAGAAAAAAGACAGAAAAAAGAAAACGAGAACAAAAAATCAACCATCGCTATACCAGGTGCAGTTGCCAATTGGTTAATTAGCGAAACGGCCTTAACTTTTGACCAAATAGCAGATTTTTGTGGTATACATGTTGCTATAATACACAATATTAACGGTAAAGACTCAAAAATGTCTGTTATGCCAAAAAGTCCAATTGGTATATATCTTTCGGAAGAGGAGATTAAACGCTGCGAATCTGATAGAAACGCAACGTTGAAAAAAATCATTACCCCAGCGGAAGAAATGAAGATAATAAAACCGAAGGAAAAAAAATACGTTTCCAAGGCAAGAAAGAGAAACAGACTCGATGCGGCAATGTGGATGGGTTTGTTTTATCCAAATATATCAACATCAACAATTGCTAAACTTGTTAAAAGTACAAGTAAAACAGTTGACAAAATTAGAAAAGGTATTTTTAAAGGTATTGAAAAGTTAGTTCCAAAAAATCCTGTTATTTTGGGTTTATGCTCAAAAGAAGACCTTGAGAAAGCAATAAAGTCTTAAAGGGTAATAAAAATTACTTTAAAAATAACGCAACTAGTTGACTTAAATAAGTTTTATCTTACAGATAAAATTATAGTGTGTATTGTGTTACGTTATGCGTTGCAATACAGTAAAAATACCGTTAACATAATATATATAACAAATGATTTACACGTTATCAATGCTTAAGCCGGACATAACAGAAAGGAAAATAGAAAGCGATATTGTTAAGATTTTAAAAGACGAGGGGTTTGATGTTTTAAGAGAAAAAAAACTAAATCTTTCAAAACAACAAGCAGAGCATTTTTATGGAGCACACAGAGAAAGAGTTTTTTTTGATGAGTTAGTTGAATATATTACATCTGGTGACATTGTCGCATTACTGCTACAAAAAGACAACGCTGTGGAAGAGCATAGATTACTAATGGGCGCAACTAATCCATCAGAAGCAAAAGAAGGGACAATAAGGAAGAATTTTGGTCTTTCAATATGTCAAAATTCAATACACGGTTCCGATTCTAACAAAAGTGCTGAGAAAGAAATAAATTTCTTTTTTGGTTTTATGGATAGACTTAAGTAGACTTTTCCAAGTTCGTAATTTAGGTTACTTAGTAAGTTTTAACCTGTATTCGCATGCGTTTCTTTTTTCCGCTAGTTTGCCTTTTCTTGCTTAAACCTTGCTATAATATACTTGCAAACACAAGGGTTACTCCGTCATCTTATATAGTGTCAGATATAGAAATTCTGTCGATTGAGAGCGACAGATCTATTGCAGAGAGAGAGTTATTCTCAATGGCGAAACAAAAGGCTCTTTCTTTTGTAAAGTTATATCTAAACAAATCTCATCTCGAAACCGATGATGTAGATATTGACTCTCTTATGATAGAATTTACACCAATAAATATTTTTGCTGTAAAAAATGGATATGTTGGTTATTTTGAGATTGTATTTGACAGGGACGCAATAGAATCGTTACTTATTACGTCCCAGATTGACAAAAACGAAAAAAGAGAATGGTTATCTTTTAGGGTTAGTATAATGTCTGGAGTAAAACAATGGCTAATTATAAGGGAAATGCTGTTAAAAAACAATGTAAACATAAAAATCTCACTATTGGCTCCATTTTATATAGATTTTAAAGTATTTGATAAAAATATACAGGAAATAGAGACCATATTTGCCGAGCAAGGATTTGAAATCGTAAAAAATAATTTTCTTTATTTTATTAAACCAGTTGATGAAAGAGAAATTTAGCGGAATTGCAGATGAGGCAATTTTACTTGCAGCAGGTAAGGGAACAAGAATGAAAAGTGAATTGCCAAAAGTTCTTCACGAGGTTTGTGGTGTGAAGTTGTTAGATTTAGTTGGGCAAAAAATTGTAGAAGTTCCATATAAAACAATAGTGGTTTCACAAAGTATGGTAGAAAAATACCCAAACGATTTAAAGCTTAATAGTTTAAAAAGCGACAATAAGGTTAAAATTGCAATCCAAACGGAAAGAAAAGGAACTGGACACGCTGTTAAGGTAGCACTTGGTCATCTAGAAAAGTCATCTCAAATAATAATAATAATTTATGGTGATACCCCATTTATTGAAAAAAACACCATAAAAAAAGCAATAAAAATAATACAGAGCAAAAAAGCCGATCTTGTTGTAACTGGGTTTTATACCGATAAAAAAAATGAATACGGAAAAATAATAACCGAAAAAACAAATAAAGAGAAAGACCTTTTAAAGGTATTAAAAATAGAAGAGCATCAAGGTGAGCTGTTACCCGATAAAACCAATAATGGATCTGAAAGAGTACAAAATTCTTTGTGTAACGCAGGATTTATGGCTGTAACAAAAGAGGTATTAGCAAAATGTTTACCACAGCTTCAAGAAAAAGGCATAAAAAAAGAACTATACCTTACCGATTTACCGCAATTATATAAGGTAAACAATTTTACCGCAACTTGTATTGTAGTAAAAGAAGAAGAAGCGATTGGTATTAATTCTATAAATCATTTAATTAACGCAAATAGCCATTTGCAAGATTTATTAAGAGAGCAACATATTGCAAACGGAGTTAACGTTGTAGACCCTAAAACGGTATATTTTTCATATGATACAAAAATTAACAAAGGTACAAAAATAGCAACAAATGTTAACTTTGGAAAAGGTGTTGTTGTTGGGTCAAATTGCACAATAAACTCTTTTTCCACATTAACCGGTTGTTTAGTAGGTGACAATTCTTTTATTGGCGACCATACCGCAATTAAGCAAGGTGCAAAAATAGGGCAAAATGTTACTATTTATGAGTTTTCGTCTATTAGTGAATGTGTTATAAAAGACAAATGCACAATTGGTCCATTTGCTCATATAAGACCAAACACAACCCTACAAGAAAAAGTTAAAATTGGCAATTTTGTTGAAACTAAATCTTCCAGTATCGGAGCAAATACAAAAATAAACCACCTATCTTATATTGGGGATTCTATTATTGGTAAGAATGTAAACATTGGCGCAGGTTGCGTTACATGTAATTACGATGGCTTTGCTAAGCATAAAACAGAAATACAAGATAATTCTTTTATTGGTTCTCAAACTACAATTATTGCACCATTAAAAATAGGTGCTGGAGCAATAGTGGGCGCTAAATCTTTACTTAACAAAGAGGATATTTCTGACAACACTTTAGTAATACCACAGGCGGTAAATATATTACTCAAAAACGGTGCAACAAAGTTTAGAGAAAAGAAAATACAAAAAAACAAATAGAGAAATTAGGGCAAGTATAAACAATAACACTATTTACTCTTTATTGTTTAATAAACTAAAAAAACCGATAGAAACATAAAATGCATTTAAAACGCATAAACTAGAGAGGGAAAAGATAAATAAAAGTTTAACAATTTGTTATATTTAATAAAATACTGGCAAAAATAAAGTGTGTACAAAAACAACTATATTTTTGCACAATATATTACTGCATAAGTTTTAAAACGTTATCTAGAGAGGGTTCTGTAAGTATATGAAAATCTGTAAATTTATTTCTAAACCAAGTATATTGTTTTTTTATATATTGGATAGTCCGGATTGTAGTTTTCTCAAAAGCGTCATCCTGTCCTATGTCTCCTTTTAAAAAATAAATCAATTCTTTAACGCCTATTACTTTTGGAACAGGTGACGTTATAGGTAGGTTAAGTAACATAATTTTTTTCGCTTCCTCAATTGCAGCATGTCGGTCCAGTAAATTTATTCTTTCCCTACAATTTGATTTTACAACTTCTTTAGAGGGTAAAAAGCATATTTTAATTACCTTATACGGTTTTAGTATTTTAATTTTTGGCAAACTTTGCATAGATGTGATTGATTTTTTCTGTGTTTCAAAAAACTCAAAAGCCTTTATCATTCTATATTTATCATTTGGGCTAATTACTCCAATAATAGAAGGATCTTTACGAGCTAATATCTGGAAAAATTGCTCTTTACCAATAGATGTTAATTCTTGCCTTACTTTAATAGAGAGTTCTTTTGAAATTGTTGGTATTTTAGACAAACCATCAATTAAAAGTCTTTGATACATAGGGGTTCCGCCTATTATGATTGGCACTTTCTTGCGTTGAACAATTCCTTGTATAGTTTTATCTACCTCTGTAAGAAAATCTGAGATAGAAAAATTAGCCTTTTCATCAATAAATTGATATAAATGATGAGGAATGGATGTTAAATCTGTAGGAGAAAAGCTTAGAATTGGTATATTTTTATAAATCTGGACTGAATCAGAATTTACTATCTCTCCACCAATTTCCTTTGCAAGTTTTAGCCCGAAATCAGATTTCCCAGATGCTGTAGGGCCAGTAATTAGTATAACCATTAAATCTTTATTGCTATTCATAAATAATACCTCTAGCAAAATCTTAAGCGTTATCAAGAATAAACAACAAACAGCTTTATAATAGTAATTTATAGCTTAACTGTAAGTGTCAATATTTTCTATTGATTTTTAAAAGAAAAGCATATTCTTAATGATGTTTGATGGAGTTTGTTATAGCATATTTTATATGCTTTGTATTTAAAGCGGTTTTAAGTTAACTCATCGGCGTTATAAAAGATGTCTAGTTACTGTTGTAATATTTTTTTATATATGATTTTAAAAGGTTTCGGATGGGAAATGCCAATTCACAGTGAGGGGGAAGTATATATTTGGTCCGGTGCTGGGGTATCCATTTTATTATTAGCAATAACGGGGTTATCTTTTACCACTCTTCTTGCAACGTCTATAACTTTGTGCTTATGTGGTTTTTTTAGAAACCCATGTAGAGTAACCCCAGAAGAAGAGGGTCTTGTTGTTAGTCCTGCAGATGGTATTGTTACAGCAATAGACATAACAAGTCCGTTACCAACAATGGGGTTGGGTGACGAAAAAATGCTAAAAGTAACAATATTTTTATCAGTATTTAATGTTCATATAAACAGAATTCCAATTGATGGTAAGGTTTTAAAAGTTGTTTATACTAAAGGTAAATTTGAGCACGCAGGTAAACCAAAGGCAACAGACCATAATGAGCATAATATAGTTGCAATAGAAACAAAGTCAGGAAAAAAAATGTCTGTGGTACAAATAGCGGGCTTTGTTGCAAGAAGGATTATTTGCAACATTAACGAAGACGACTTTTGCACAACAGGTGAAAGTTATGGAATTATTAAATTTGGTAGTAGAGTAGATTTGTTTTTACCAAAAGAGTGTAAGTCTTTAGTCAAGATAGGGCAGACAATGATTGGTGGCGAAACTATAATTTCTAAATTAGATTGACTATTTAAGTTTTTTGTTAGTTTGTTAGTGTTTAATTAAATATAATTTATAATTTTCTTATGTCTGTTTCACAAAAGGCGTTTTTACTTAGCAAAAAAATAGTTGATGAATCTAAAACAGATTTAAAACATATGAATTTTAGAGCTGGTGACTCTCTTGCCGTCGATTATAAAATAAAAGAAGGTGTTTCTGAAAGGGTTGCAACATTTAGGGGTGTTTGCATAAAAAGAAACAACAAAGGTCATCTTTCTAATTTTATACTTAGAAAAATAACAAAAGGTATTGGTATTGAAAAAACAATATTACCATACTCACCGTTAGTTGTTAAGATAAAAGTCGAAAAAAGGGGCAGAGTTAGAAGAGCTGTTCTTTATTATCTTCGTAATATTAAAGGTGCTATTAAAATTAAAGAACGTTTTGTTAAGAGTAATAAGAGTAAAAAAAGTAAAAAAGCTTAATAATTCCACTTTTAGCATGTTTACAAGATTTATTAGTATTTAAAAATGAATAACATGCACGGTACGACGATCTTATGCGTAAAAAAAGGCAAACAACTTGTCATAGCATCCGATGGACAAGTAACAATGGGCGATATGGTTTGTAAGGATACAGCAAAAAAAGTTCGCTCTATATTTAACAACAATACCATAGCGGGGTTTGCTGGATCTGTTGCAGATAGCTTAGCTTTTATTAGTAGGTTAGAAAGCAAGCTCGAGCAGTACTCTGGGGATTTAGTTCGTAGCGTAATAGAACTTTCTAAAGATTGGCGTAGCGATAAATACCTAAGAAATCTAGAGACTAGCTTGCTAGTTGCAGATAAGGACTGCATAATGTCGCTAGGCGGAAACGGAGAAGCGTTAGAGGTTGATAGCAATATTGCTTCTGTCGGAAGTGGTAGTAAATTTGCTTTGGCTGCCGCATATGCTTTAATAGATACAGATATAGAAGCATATGATATTGTAAAAAAATCAATGGGGATAGCTTCAAAATTGTGCGTTTACACAAATAACAATCTCTCTTTTGAAACTGTAGACTTGTAAACTACAACGAGTAAATTAGATTTGTGTTTTTCTTAGTTACCGTACATCGCATTAGTTACCTTAAGCGGTTATAAAGATATTCAGTTTTTACAAACAGTCTTATAGTGTTAATATATTTTTACAAAACCTTACTAATCTTCTTAATTAAATTAAGACACATAGTTAGACGTAGGTAACTATAGCGTATCAAAGACCGTATAACTCTTTCACTAAAATCTAAACATCGCATAGTACTTGTTAAGGTTAAGTGTAAATATAAAACTTTATCGTCACATCTCTTTGTTTAAGCAATAAAACTAAATAAAAAGGACGATTAACAAAGTAACAAATGCGCAAAAAAAATATTTAGTCCTTACCCGCTCGAAAAGCAAAAGCGTTTTTATCTCTATTCTTTAAAGCTTCTATGTTTGATTTAATGAGTCTAAAAACTTGTAATCTGTAAATTGACACGCAAACACAGTAAAAAAAGCCTTATTAAAAGTTTTTAAAAAGAGACAGTAGCGTGGAATTTTATTTTTAGCGGTAACATATCTTTATTTTTTAATTACTTACTATAGCTTTGTGTTAATACTTTGTTAACTTTTCATCGCTATATTAATCTTTAAAAAAGCGTATATTACGCTACAAACTAAACCCCATAAAGTCGCTTTAACTTATTTCTAACCTACTAACAAAAAAAACCAAGCTATCCACATTATAACCAGCAAATCCCGCTATAGTATTGTTGCTAAATATATATAGCTTTTTTTGCTGTATCTTTGTAAACTATATTAACAATTGTTACTTACACATTGTGATATTAGACGCTATAAAGAGCTGTTTACCCTTTACATATATTATATAAAAGGTAAGAAGGGGGTTTAACAGTTTAACGCCGTCCTAGCGTCTTTATTGGTGGTACAGTGTAAAATATAAATATAGATTAGCAAATATGTTTATATTTATTGTTAGCAGAGTCTAATTAAATAAAAAATCTGCCATAATTAGAATAAATATAATAATTTTACATAGCATTACTTTGCAAAATATAGTTGCAATATTAACTATCCATTAGTTTTATAAACTTTTATAAACCAATGTATATAAACCATACAAACTGTTAATATGGTTAACTATTTATACAGCGCGTTTGTTACAATATATGCTAACATAATGTAAATATATACAATTTGTACCAATATTTAGCATGATACATATAAAATATTAGCAACTTATTTGCTGTATAATTCTATAATTTCTCGAGTCAATCCGCAAGCTTCTTTCCACTCTCTTTGAAACACATTCCTTCCTATTATAGAACCATTACCGTCTTCATGGTTAACATCTCTCACGGAGTCTAATATTTCATTGTTTGACTTAACGTATGTTCCACCAGAGAAAATAACAATCCTACGGCCGTCAAAGCAAGATTTTTTAATTTCTCTAATACAAAATTTATTCCGGTCAGATCTTTCTGAGTGAGAAAGTTCTTTTAGTTCGTTAGATAACATTACGTCATTCCAATAAGTTTTTTTCTCGCTTGGTATTTTAACTTTTACTATATGTGCGCCAATTAGGCAGGCAATATGAGCAGCGTACGAAACAACATCTAACGCATTTGGAGCAGCTGACTTTTGCATTTCGTTATTACTTCTATTTAAACAAGATCCCCTAGGATACGCCCACACAATAACAACAAGCCCCTTTTCTTTCGCTTCTTTTATAATTGGCGTTAGCTTTTCAAGCATATGTTGAAAATTCTTTGAGCCAGGATAAATAGTTACACCAATACCAGCACACCCAAGAGTAACAGCGTCGTCAACAGTGGCAATAATTGCTTGGCTTGGGTCTGTATCCACATCGCAAGCTGTAAAATAGTCATTGCTGTTTATTTTTAAAACTAACGGAACACGAAACCCGAGCGGAGCATCGTTAGGATTGAGGTTATCGTGTGATAAAAGATTTGACCTTAACAGCTGTAACATACCTAACGGGGCAGCAAAAGCGCTGAGATGATTATAGCTTGCAAGTTTGTATAAATATAAAGGGTCGAAACCTTTTTTATTTTTTTCAAAACTACGATGTGGGCCATGCTCAAAACCCTGATCTACAGGTAAAATAATAATTCTTGGCTTTTTAACGTTAACAGGTCCACCAAGTAAAATATTATAAAGATTTTCAATACATTTTGTTGGCTCTGCGCCATAGTTGTGGTGTATATAGGAAGCAAGAGGCGAGGAGCTAATGTGTTCAATAATCGAATTTTCATCTTGTAAAGAACAATGTTTTTTCTCATTAGTTATACAACTGCAAATGTAAATTTTACGCTCGTTACATATTTTACTAAATAAAGAATTTATTATTCTCGAGTGTAACATTAATTTTAGATAGATAATTGTAAATACAATAAAAAGTAAACCTCAAAAAGAAACAACGCTAAATTGTGATTGTCAACTTGATTTTACCATACACCATATCGGTCAACGTAAATTTATCACAGTTTTGCAAGTAACTATATTTTTAAAAGATTATATGTTTATTTTTGTAATTATACTTAGTTATTTATTTAACTTATGCCTATCTGTTAATAAACTATAATAACTAAATTATTTTATTTACATTGCATGGTTGTTTTGCGTTTTATCACTTAAAGTAGTATATTGTAAATATAACAATTTAAGTAAAGACAGTAAAAAACAATTTCGCTTGGGCGTGTATAGTGTAAATATAAGAAATATATTAAATTATTATATAAATTTACAATGT
>JAERRN010000048.1 GCA_016735445.1 Rickettsiales bacterium
GTAGTATTAATATTTTTTAAAAGTAGTTAATAATTAATTTTATTTAACACAACAAAGAAGCGAATTTTTGCATATGTAATATACCAATATAGACTTAGAAAGTGTTAATAATTAGACAATAAATATAATAGCTAAGCATTTTTATAACTTTATAACAATTATATATAAAAATTGTTAAACAAAAAACACAACAAGCTACAATTAGCGCTAGCTAATATTGCAAATAAATAAACCTTAAAGTTTCCGCAAGTCCTGTATCGTTAAAACTCTTTGCATCCTATTGGCTATATCTGCGTTATGCGTCACGCAAAGCAAAGACAAGCCAAAAGACTTAACCAATCTTAACAATGCGTCAAAAACCATTTTACCAGTATTAGGATCAAGATTCCCTGTAGGTTCATCTGCTAATAATATTTTGGGCTTTTTGGCTATAGCTCTAGCAATAGCAACCCTTTGTCTCTCACCGCCAGATAGTGTATTTGGCATTTTGTTAATTTTATCCTTCAGACCCAATACCGTTAACGCCTCTATAGACAAAAGCTCTGCCTCTTTAAAAGAAAAGTCAGCAGCAACACAGCCTATAACAACATTCTCTAAAGCGGTAAATTCTGGTAATAAATGGTGAAACTGATATACAAAACCTATTTTTTTGGCCAACAATTTACTCCTCTCGCTCTCCGTAAGGTTACAGCAATTTTGACCATCTAATAAAATATTGCCAGAGTCTGGTATGTCAATTAAACCTAACAACTGTAATAATGTTGTTTTGCCACAGCCAGAGGAACCAACAATTGCAACCGTTTCAGCGTATGCAATATTGATATTTACTTTATTTAAAATAACATCTTTTCTTTTGCCGGCAACAGAGGTAAAAGACTTTACTATATTGTTGCCAACTAAAACAGAACTAACCACAAGAAATAACATATTAACAACCAACCTGACACATAAACAATACCAATTGTAAAACACAAATCAAGGCAAAAATAACAAACCAACGCAATAGCAAGGTTTTTTGTTTTTATGATAAATTTTATTTTGTATTAAATTTTATAAACACAAAAACCATAAAATTTAAAAAATAGCAAACTTAGCTACCAATGTGTAAAAACTATAAACTAAAAACACAATTGCCTAACATAAAAAACTATATTGCTAATATATGTAAAAATTAAAATATAACAAAAAGCTATACAATAGCATACAATATAATGCTAAAATAGCCTTGCAATTTGCAATATCAAGACAAACATAAACAAAACAAACAGTAAGGCATTAAAGAATGCAAAAGAAATAAAAAGTTAAATTAATAATAAAATGCCAACCAAAAAAAAAGAGTACGAAGACGCCATATTCGAGACACCTCACCCGTCACAGTCTAGTTTAATTGGTCACAAAAATATATTACATAAATTGTTAAATATTCTCTGTGCAAACAAGTCTCATCATGCCATAATTATAAACGGTAAAAAAGGCATAGGAAAGGCAACCCTAGTGTACACAGCATTAAAAATGTGCTTGCAAGAATACGACCAAAAATTAAACCAAAATAAAGATTCTATTGCAATGATGTTGTCACGCACACATCCGGACATTTTAATCTTAGAAGATCTACCTACGCAAAAAAAAGATAAAAAAGATATTTCGATTGATCAAATCCGTGCAATGATAGAATTCGCACAACTAACACCGTCATACTTAAATAAAAAATATATTATAATAGATCCAATCGACTCATTAAACAACAGCAGTGCAAATGCGTTGCTTAAAATTTTAGAAGAACCACCAGCAACAGTACAGTTTATAATGACATGCAATAAACTTAAATCTACCATACAAACGGTTATATCACGGTGTATTGTCTTGCATTGTAAACCAAATACTTACCAAAATTGTATAACAATATTAAATAGTTTAAATATAAAAAAAGATGTAAACGATATTGAGCTAATTATGCAAATATCGGGATATAACGTTGCAACGGCAATAGAAATTATTCGATCTGACGCAGTGCGTTTTTACAAAGCATTGCTTTTAGACATTAGCAACCAATATAACACCTGTGAAAAACTACTTTTAAGTATAGCAAAAAATACATATTACCCACATATATTACAGCATTTTACGCAAAGAATTCTTACCAATATATCTAAAATGTCTGCTAATGTAATAAACGAAGAACATTTAGCTATCTTTGAGATAGAATTCTTTGAAAAATATTTAAACACCAAATACCCAACCCCATTAGAAATGGAAGAAAAAATAAATAAATGTATTAATATATTTTCCGATAGTGAAATTTTTAAGCTAAGCAATGCGCATCTCACGCAAACTATATTGCATATAATTAGAAAATAAAAACAAACCCGTAAACCTTGCAACAGTTAAGACATTAACTAATAATACCGTTTAACCGTAACATACATAATATACTAACGTAAAAAGTATATACGTCCATACTTAGGCATACTTTAAACTTATAACCACGCCCAAGTAAATTTAACACTTTAACCACTCGTCTTCTGTAACAACCTTAACACCAATAGATTTCGCCGCATTTAGCTTGCTACCAGCATTTTTTCCATAAACTAGCAATTGTAACCTTTTAGACACAGAAGAGGCTAACTTAAAGCCCATCCTTTTCGCCCTCTCTTTTGCTTCCGATCTAGTCATTGATAGCAAAGACCCTGTAAATAATATTGTACCTTTATCACCATATATAACCTGCGTATCCTCTTCTTTAACCGATAAAACAGTAACCTCAGATAATAAATCTTCTATAGACTTAAAAGATCTTGGGTCTGAAAAAAAATAGACAAAACTTTTAACAATAGAATTACCAAGACCGCAAATGTCTTCCTTTACAGCTATAATCTTGTCCTCAACTGTTCTATCAGAATTAAAAAAAGACATCATATATTTAATATCGACAAAATGCCCTGATAACAAATTAGAGGAAACATTACCCATATACCGTATCCCAATTGCGGAAAGAAAGTTGCTAAAAGTAACTTCTCTTTTTTTCTCAATTGATTCAAATAAATTATTGTAAGATAACGCACCAAATCCATCTAACTGCTTTATAGATTCTTTATAGTTACACAGTCGAAATATATCCGCATAACCTTTTAAATATCCTAACTTAAAAAACTTTCTTATCATCTGCTCACCTAGCCCTTTAATGTCTAATCCACTTTTAGAGCAAAAATAAATTATACCTCTCACTACCCGCTCTGCACAATTATTGTTAGAGCATCTAAAAACAACATCTACACTTTTTACATGCACAATATCGCTATCACAAAATGGGCATAATTTAGGTGGTAATATTGTAACCCTTTCTTTACCTTTTTCGCAAACGTTAACAATGTACGGTATAACATCACCCGCCCTTTTTATTGTGACAATGTCATTTATGCAAATATCCTTTCTATTGATCTCAGCAAAATTATGCAAAGATGCGCGTGAAATACAAGCACCAGCAACCTGAACTGGGCGCAATACAGCAACAGGTGTTAACGATCCAGTTCTTCCAACTTGAAAAGTAACACCTTCTAGCTTTGTGTTAATTAACTGGGCAGGAAACTTATAAGCCGTAGCCCACCTTGGATCTTTTGCAACAGTACCTAACCTACGCTGATAATCTATAGAGTTAATCTTTAATACTATCCCGTCAACATCGTAATTAAGTTTATGTCTAGACTTAATCATTTTATCATAAACATTTTGCGCTTCTTTTGGATTATTAACGACAAACCAGTCATTTACAACAAAACCCCATTGCCTTAAGATAGAAAGTGTTTGCGAATGTAAACTAAAGTCGCTCGGATCCCCAATTGAGTACGCATAATAACGTAATTTTCTTGCCGCAGTCACAGAGGCTTTTAACTGCCTTAAAGAGCCAGCAGCGGCATTACGAGGATTTGCAAAATTTACATCCTCAGATTTATTCAGCAACAAAAAATCGTTGTAATCCATAAAAACTTCCCCCCTAACCTCAACAATATCTGGTACATCGCTTATAGCTAACTTACTAGGAAATCCCTGTATGGTTAAAATATTTTTTGTGACATCTTCACCAATTCTGCCATCACCCCTTGTGGCAACACTTTTAAGTTGTCCTTTTTTATATAAGGCTGAAAAAGACAAACCATCTATTTTATAATCACAAACCATTTCTATCTTGTTAGAATCGCAAAGGTTTAAAAATTTACCTATTCTAGTATAAAAATCCAACAAACCACGCTCATCAAAAATATTACTTAAAGACAACATTCGGCTTAAATGAGCAACCTTGCAAAGTTTAGATTTTCCAATATAACCAACCCCCGTTAAAGCAGAACTGTTAACTACGGTATGTGCGGATTCATTGTATATAGTTGGTAAAGAAAGTTGAGTACTTTTTTCGAGATCGATAAACTTGTTGATAACCTCACTCAGTTTAAGAAGTTCTTGGTCATATTTTTCGTCAGAAATCTTTGGACTATTTAAATCATAATAATGTTTCGAATACAATTTAATTTGATATTTTGACCTACTAATAGTAGCTTCTAACTCCTTTTTAACAGCTTCTAACGTAGTGTCTAACTTCTTTTTATTGGCTTTTGGCTCCTTATTAATGGATTCTTTTGTCTTTTGATGTTTTATTTTTGGTCGCTCCTTATTAATAACCTCTTCTGCTTTTTGACGGATTAACTCTTTATCAGTGACCACATTTAGACATATTACCTCTGACTTCTTCTCAGCAGTTTTTAACCTCTCATCAATGGCGTCTATCTTTCTGTAGGTTTTTATCTTCTTTATAAGGGATTCTTTTGTCTCTGTAGCGTCTTTTGTTTTACCTTTAGCGCACAATTTAACGTCTATTTTGGACGTTACGTTATTGCTTGTCGCCATAACTGATAATATTAATGCCAATTATAATAAATTACTCACACTAGCTGTGGTAATGTGTTGAAACGTTAAATAAAATACCGCAAAGCAAAAGTTAAAAAACCGCTTTTAAACAACCTTACCAGCATTTTTATCATTATAAATAGATTTATCAAAATCTTTATACAAAGACGAAATAACAATCGCCGAAAACACATCGCCAGTCATGTTTGTAGCGGTTCTAATCATATCTAACATTCTATCTACTGCAAGTAAAATACCAATTGCGGCAACGGGTAAGTCAAGAGACAACAACACACCTGCTAATAAAAAGATTGCAGAACCAGGTACTGGCGCGGTGCCAACGGCTGCAATAGTTGCAAGTAAAACCAACAACGCATACTGACCAACACTTAAGTCTATGCCAAATAACTGGGCAATAAATATTGCAGAAGAGGCTATATAAACCGCGCCACCATTCATATTTAAAGTAGCGCCAATCGGTATAATAAGTTGTGCTTTTTCCTTAGAGACGCCAAGTTTCTTCTCTGTTAGTTCAAGGGTATTTGGTAAAATTGCAGAACCGCTAGAAATTAAAAAACCCATAATCTGATATGGAAACATTTTTTTTACAAAAGGAATTGGATTCAGGCTAAATACTATTAATATAAAAAGCGGATATAAAATAAACATTAAAAACATGCAAATTCCATATACAACTAGTACAAACTTCATCAACGACTTTAACAATACAATGTCTTGGGTTCCGATAATCCAAAACGTAAATCCAAATATGCCAAGCGGTGCAACTTTGCTAAAAGCAGAGCTAAGTTTTAATAAAATCTCGGATAATGAATTTATAGAACTAACAAACGGGGTAGCTTTAGAACCAATAGAAGTTGCAGCAAAGGCCATTACTGTTGCAAAAAATATTATGTGTAAAAAATTATCCGTCCTAAACGCCTCGCTCATGTTAAACGGAACAATTGTTAATATAAAATCTGAAAAACTACTTAACCTAACAGCTTTACTAGCAAATTGAGAAACCGACCCACTGTTAATTAAAGTATCTTTGTCAAAATTAATACCATGACCAACCTGCAACTTGTTTATTACAAATAAACTAATTAACACACTAATCAAAGTCATAACAACAAAGGTTAAGATAGAGAACAAAAACACCTTACCCGTCTTTTTGCTATTTCCCATCGAAACAATTGAGCTAAATACGGACGCAAAAATTAATGGACCAACCAGCATCCTAACTAACCTAATAAAAAGGTTGCCTAAAAATCTAAAATCTTCCGGATTTAAGAAAAATGCAGACATTTGACTTGGATAGAAACGAAAAACCACACCAAGTACAACGCCTAAAAATAAACATAGTAAAATCTGACCAACGGGTCTAGTGAGGAAACACTTTCTTGGTTTATCATCCCTTTGTGTAACTTTAATACTTAAAGACATATAATTTAACTGATTAATTTATTTGCCACATTTTTGCCGTAACACCATAGCGTACGTATAGCGCATAGTGGTATACAATGCATAGTGTATAAAAACACAATAACGCACTATAAAGATTTAAGTCACAGCTACACGCTAACAAACTTACAAACTAAATATAGTTATTTAGCTAACTAAAATAATTTACCCAATTAATTTAACATAGTGTAAATTACGTGCAAATATTAACTATTATAATACATTATAATAGTTAATAAAAAGTTTTAAAGTCAAGTTGGTGCAATTTTAAGCATAACCAAGCATTAAACCTATCGTTAACAAAACTAACTAAACTAATGTTTATAAATTTAAAAACTATCTTGCTAAAAGTGTATACTCGTTTTTTTATTGCACAATTGTGATAATTAAAAACATTTTTTACTTAAAAAATATTAAATCTATTTTAATTTAAATTAAGTAAACAAAAAGCTTGCAAGATAAAAAGAGTCCTTTTTTGTTTAGTACTGCAATGTGTTAGTGGGCGTGGTGAAATGGCAGACACGCTAGATTTAGGTTCTAGTGACGAATAGTCGTGGGGGTTCAAGTCCCTCCGCCCATACCATTTTGCAACAGTCTTGCGTCAGAAAACTGGCAATTTAGAGATTTTTAAATAGTAGATAATATATAGTTTGTATGAAAATAGAACTTAAAAAAGAGAATAAACTGCAAAGAGAATATATTTTTTCTGTCACAGAAGAGGAGGTTAGAAACGGCGTTAACGACATGGTAGTAGAGGTAGCTCCAAAAGTAAAAATTAAAGGATACAGAGATGGTCATGTACCACATGAGGTAGTTAAAGAAAAACACTTATCGCGCTTTATAACAGAATTCGTTTCTAAACAAATGCAAGAAGCAATCGATAAAGAGGTTAGCGACAAAAAACTGGAATTAGCAACAAACCCAGTAATTAAAGACGAAATGAATATAACCAAAATTGCGGATATAAAAATAAAAGTCTTAATAGAATTAGTCCCAACAGTGCCAAAAATAGATTATAACAAGTTTGACATTGAACTGCCACAGCTAGAAATAACACCAAGCGAACTTGACAAAGAGCTACAATCACTTGCGGAATCAAAAGCAAAATTAACTGTCGTAACAGAACAAGAGCAAAAAATAATAAATCAACATGTTGTGTCAATCAACTTTACCGGATCTGTTGATGGAGTAGAATTTGAAGGAGGCAAAGGAGAAAATTATAACCTCGAAATTGGCTCAGGAAGCTTTATAGATAACTTTGAAGACCAGTTAATTGGGCATAAAGTTGGCGACGAATTTACTGTAGATGTAACATTTCCACAACAATACCAGCAAACAAGCTTAGCGGGTAAAAAGGCACAGTTTAAAGTAAAAATAAATAAAATACATAGCAAAGAAAGCCAACCTATTGACGATGAATTAGCAAAAATGCTTGGCATGCAAAGTTTGGAAGAGTTAAAGGCTAAAATAACATTGGAAGTATCTGCTGTTATGAACTCAACATTTTATTTAAGGATAAAAAAGAAGTTATTCAATACAATACTTGCTAAAAATAACTTTGCTCTACCAGAAACGGTAATACAAAAAGAAGTAGAATCCCGAATTACGTCTGCGGCAAAAAAAGGTAACACCTTAGATAAAAAAGAAGTTACCGTCGAGGCAGAAAAAGAGCTACGTATTTGGTATTTTATACAAGATACTATAAAAAAAGAAGGTGAAAATATTAAAGATAGCGAATTTACAGACTTTGTTGCACGTAGAGCGGTTAGAGACAATCTAGGAGATCCGGTAACAATACTGCAAATGTGTCGCACAAATAAAGCATTACTAAATGCAATTTCAGACTCTTTTAGAGAAGAAAAAGTTATCGACCTAACACTTGGCAGAATGAAAGCAAAGGTAGTAAAAATGAATAAAAAAGATTTCTTAGACTATATTGAAAAAATAAACCCCGAAAGCGGTGAGGAATGGAAAATTAAACGTAAAAATTTTTTAGGGTAAAAGATGCGATCAATAGTTATAATATAAGTTTAAGTATTGTAAATTTATAAATATATATTGCATTTTATATGTAAAATACTCTGCATCCTGTCGCAATACACAGAGAGTAATAGTGTCGCATTTTTGCTAAGTTATTTATATTATTAAAACTAAAATGTCTACTAACAGTAAATTTGTCATAAAGGTTCAAAGCGAAGATGTGGAAATCCCTGCAGGGTACAACCCTTTAAAAGACAATGGAAAATATATGAATAAACTTCAATTAGCGTATTTTAAAAAAATATTGCTAAACTGGAAAGAGGAATTAGCAATAAAAACTATAGAAACTATTAAAAATCTAAGCCAAAACAGAATAGACAAGCGTTCCGCAGAGTACGGCGACAGAACGGACGATGAAGTTGAAACCCTTACAACGTTAAGATCGAGAGATAGATACCGCAAACTTATGGGGAAAATAGACGCAGCGATACTTAGGATAGAAACAGGAAAATATGGATATTGCGAACAAAACAACGAAGAAATAGGTATTAAACGACTAATCGCAAGACCAGTAGCTACCTTGTCTATAGAAATGCAAAGACTACATGAGGAAAGTGAAGATATGAAAGAAGACGCAGAGTACCAACAAAAAATTATGGAGCTAGATAAAGATGGTGACTTAAAACAAGACGATTAAAATATGCTTTAAAAATAATATAAAAAGCCTAAGTTGTGCAAAAGAATGCATTAAAAAACAAAAGGATGGGCAGCGAGTGTAACAAATTACAGATAAACCAGTTATCTTTTCAGTTTCAAATAATTAGTAAAAACAAAAGTTTAATATCAAGCCTTACAAACCTTATATTATCACCAAAATCTGTTGCTGGTGTAATAATAGTTGGCACACGTCAACAAGGCAAAACAACAATTATAAAACAAATTGCTCAACAGCAAAGTAAACACATTTTGGTAAAAGGTAAGGAATTGTTACAATGTGATATTGATAAAAAACTGCAAAATATAATACAAAATGCCAAAAATATGCGTAAAAAACTAGGTAATAAAAATACAAACATAACCGTATTTATAGACGACATGGACGCAATTTTGGTAAACAAAAACACCTCCCAAGAGTCACTTTTTGCCTTTAAAGAAATGCTTGATAAATTAATAGAGTTTAATATCTTTTTAGTAGGGACGTCAAACACTAAACTAAATAAAAAATCATCTCTACCAGACATAACGTCGAGACTAAGCGCGCTTCATGTAGAGTACATAATATAACGTTAGTACAAAATGCAGATTACACCATAATATCAGCATAATACCAGAAAAACATTAATAAATAGCTATTTTACAATAAACATAAAACAGCAAATCCTACGTAAAAACAATAAAAAAACCACAACATAATAAGTATTAACCAACCATTATTAACACCATACAAACACGGGTAACTAAATAAAAAAATTAGCAAATAAACAAACCACACTATAAGTGTGCATTAACAGAATAGAATTAAACAACAATACAATGTTACAAGTAGCAACTTACTGTATAAAAATTGCACTAGACTCATTTAAAATGTACTCCTCCCTGCCGTTGTCGGGTGGGACAATAGCTGTTAGCTCACTATACGGAGCAGAGTCAAAATTCTGGTGGGTATGTGTTTTTTGTTTCTTTATAGGTATTAATACTGCATTTATATTTAACTATTTTTTTGGGCAATTAGGTTTTTTTAACTTATATAAATTGCTAAACGAAGAGCAAAAAGAAAGAATGAAAAAAGACGAAAACAAAATAACTATCAGTATAATACTGCTATGCGGTATTTTTGTTGTATTTAATAATACCTTTATAGCGTACGCAATTACGTTAGGTGGGTTATTAAATGTTAAAAAAAAAGCTATGTTATCAGCTACAGTGTTTTTTAGTATAATAGCTATTTTACATAACGCTTTAACTATAGTAAAGCCATAGCAAAACATTCCAATTGTATTTATTGCACGCTAGGTTGTTAAATAGTGTTTTAACAAAAAAATTAACATTTATAAAGAATTTTACTCTAAACATAATTTAATTTAGTTTTGCATCTTTCCAGATAATAAATTTTAAAAATTATACAAATTCCTTCTGTGTTAAAGAATTCAACGAGTTCAATAATGTTTTTAAAGTTTGTCCAATCCTGTTTTTATATTTGTCAAGCAAAATAAACCATAGGGTAAAATTTTTATAATTACCAAAATTTAAAAAAAATTCTTTACTTTAAATACATATACCACTATTCAACTACTGTTATTTGTTTTGCCGGTAGATTTTTATTATCATTTTATGTTACAGATTAAACAGCTTTAGTAGTGGATGACCTAAGTCAAAAAATAAACAATTCAACTAATGACAGTTTGTCAAGTCCTCAGTTCACTATCAGTGATATGATGCGTGCTGGTGTACATTTCGGTCATAGATTGGGAGCAAGAAACCCAAAAGTTAAGCATTACTTATATGGGGAAGTAAATAAAACCCATATCATAGATGTCCGTAAATCATATTACGCATTACAAAAGGCTTTAGATGTTATCAAGGATAGCGCAAGTAAAGGAAAAAGAATTGTTTTTGTAAGCACTGTAGAGCGTTTTGAAGAACAAGTAAAAGATGTTGCTGCAAAAAGTGCACAATATTACGTCCGTAGCTGGAAAGGTGGGATGTTAACTAACTGGAGAACCACAGTAGCTTCTATAAAAACCCTTCATCATTACGATAGAATACTAGCATCCGCAATTAAAGACGATGAAAGCGACACTTCTCAGCAAAAATATACCAAAAAAGAACTTGTCCAAATTAGAAAAAAAAGAAATCGTTTACATAAAAGCTTTGGCGGTATTGCAGACATGGACGGAATGCCTGATTTGATGGTTGTTCTTAGTGTTCACGCTGAAAGATTAGCAATTACAGAAACTCTTTGCATAGGTACGCCAGTAATAGGTATTGTTGACACAAATTCGGACCCAACGTTAGTGCAATACCCAATACCAGGTAATGACGATTCTTTAAGGGTAATGAAATTTTACTGCAATTTGTTTGTTGAATCTATATTAGAAGGAACAAAACAGTTTGTAGAAAAAAGTGGTTTAAAAGCAGAAGTTGTAATTGATTCCAAAACTAACTTAATTAAAACAGTTAAAGAGGCTTTTTTAGAGAAAGGTAAAGGTAAAAATGACAACAGAAATAACAGAAATAATGATAGAAATAATGATAGAAAAAAAACATCTAAAACAATAGAACATGTTGTTAAAAAGAAAGTTGTTAGAATTGCATCCGTAAACACAGAAAAAGAAACAGAAAAAGTTAGCGGCGAAACTACAAAAGAAACTAAAGATATAAAATAAAAGCAACAGGACGTTAATAGTTAAAAACTATTAACGTAACTAAAGTTGCTTTTATTCTGAGTATGTTATTCTTTATTGAGTAACGTTAACGCGATATATGGTTATTTAAACTATTTAAATCTAGCATTTATTTGCTACAATGAAAAGATAAATCATATTTGTTAATTTTATTAAATTTAGCCATTTTACTATGTCGGATAAAATAAAAATTCTAAAACGTCTTAGAGAAGAAACTGCCTTAGGGATGGCAGAATGTAAAAATGCGTTAGAGGAAGTAAATTATAGCTACGACAAAGCTATAACAGTGTTAAGGGAAAAGGGGAAGGACATTGCTAACAAAAAACTAGGCAGGTCAACTGGTCAAGGTGTTGTTGGTGTAAAAGCGTCCAAAACTGGCGTTTCTGTAATAGAGTTATGCTGTGAAACCGATTTTGTGTCAAGAGGTGATTCCTTTTGTGAAATTGCAAACAAGATTTTATCTGTAGCGCTTGAAAGTAAAGCAAACTCACCAGAAGAATTATTAAAAGCAAATAACGGAACTGTAAAAGAACTTATAACCTCAGCGATAGCAAAACTTGGAGAAAATATAAAATTACAAAAAACCATATATAAGCAGGTAACAAGTGGTATTATTTACTATGTCCACAATGCTATACAGGGACATCAAGATCTAGGGCAAATTATCTCTGTTATACTTTACAATTCTAACAACACTGAGGAGGCGAAAGAAATAATGCGCCTAGTTGCAATGCACACAGCGGCCGCAAACCCATCTTACGTAGGTATATCGGATGTGCCAAAAAATGTGATCGCTGAAGAAAAGAGAATATACTCCGAACAGGCAAAAACAAGCAATAAACCGGCAACGGTGGTTCAAAAAATAATAGAAGGAAGGCTTAACAAATATTATCAAGAAAATGTTTTGATGGAGCAGAATTTTGTAGTTGATCCAGATTTAAAAATCTCCCAAGCTGTGCAAAAAGTTGCTAAAGAAAAATCTTGCGATATTTTGATTAAAGATTTTATTTTGATAAAATTGGTAAGTTAATAAATTTACCGCAACAGTGAAAAGCATTGGCAAGTATTACGTAGCCTTTTGTTTATATTTGTGAATTATTTATCTATCGCTATGGATTGGAATGAAAAATCTTTTGAGGAAAAATTGCAAAAGTCTTTGTCTGTTTTTATTAATAACCTTGGAGGCATAAGAGCAGGAACTGCAAGTACCGGCTTGATAGAAAACGTTGCAGTAGAGGCGTATGGGCAGAAGATGAGACTTATCCAAATTGCAACCATAGATGTATCTGGAAATATGGAATTAACCGTTCGTCCATACGATTCATCTCTTTGTGATAATATACAAAAAGGTATACAGATAGCAAATTTAGGTTTAAATTGCATATTTGACGGCAGTGGTATTGTTATAAAGATACCGTCACTTACAGAAGAGGTTAGAAAAGATTTAGCGCGTACGGTCGATAAATTATCGGAAGATGCAAAGGTGTCAATGCGAAACATTAGAAGAGACGACATAGAGCGATTGAAAAAAGCACAAAAAGATAAGCTTATTTCTGAAGATATTCTACAACGAGATATGGGGAAGATCCAAAAATTATTAGATAAATACATAGAAAAGATAAAAACAGAAACAGATCAAAAGAAGAAGTCTTTGTTGTCAACTTAGCTGAGGTATAAAAACAAACAATTGCTCTAGCGTTGTAAATATTGCACTTTGCACTTATATAATACTGTGCAACTGGCTAATTAGCTTTACAAAAGCAACTACATAATTGGTAATTGGTCTTAGTGTAATTAAATTGCATATTGTATATTTACAACATTAGCATAACTATGGTAATAGTTTGTAGGTAATATTTGTATCTTTAACAATTACCGTAGTAACGCCAACCATAATAAACCATACGTCACAAGGTAAAATAACCTTTAGATAAAAAGTTTAAGTTTAATTGTTAAAACACAACAACGCTAAACATTGCTACATGGCAACATATTTGACAAACATTAATTAATGCAAAACTAATGTAAGCTTGGCTAAAGAACGTTGTAACAAATTATTGCGCCATTTGTATTTACTAATTAGAACCACAAAAGCAACACTACGACAAGTCGTCTAGTGAGATATTTTCTATATGTATTATTTTGTTTTTAGGCATAAACAGAAAAAATAAATCAAGCTGTATTTGAAAGTCCAAATATTTATCTCTATTGCAAGCAGTAAATTCTTCCATAGTAGCGATAATGCGTTTAACTTGCGCCTTCTTCACAACAGAAGCAATATCAAAACCATCCAAAACTTGACCAGACTTAAGAACCGTACTTTTAACCTCTATAAATATAAGCTTACCACCTACATTGCGATAATCGTCTTTATGTTCATTAGAAAAAATTAAATCTATTTCACCAACAGAACCCGTATAGCGTTCACAGATAAAAGTATAACCAGCTTTGTTAAAGTAATCAATTGCCATTTTTTCACCAATCAGACCTATGCTGTTATTTTTTAAACCGTAATTACGCATAATCGCTATTTATAAAATTTAAACAAAACAGTTATGCAAAAAACGCAACAGCAAGCTGTAAAACAAATAAATTGCAAACAGAGTTGAACAATATAGCCTAACTTTATTAAGACATACAGAGGTATTTATTATATTATATTATTAATAACAAAGTATGGAATACAATATAAAAATGTATAATGTGTTGCAGTTGTTAAATAATCCACATCTATCGCTAAAAAACATTATACACGTTACAGGGACAACAGGCAAAACGTCTGTCAGTAAGTATTTGTCATCAATATTGCTAGAATCCAGTTACTCAGTAAATACATATACAGCTGGTAATGTGTACCCAAACAATAACAGAATAAACATAAAAGGAGAATACATAAGCGACAACCTGCTGTCCTCTTACATTGCGGAAGTGCAAACAATAATAAAAGACCATGAAGTAGAATACACATACGACCAAACACTTTGGCTTGCCGCGCTTTTAGCCTTTAAAGACGATTCAGCACAATTTAATATAATAGAAACATGTGAAGGTAATATAAACGACCCAACAAATATATTTGCTAACAACCAACCAATTGTAAATATAGTATGCCCAATAAATGCTGATCATGTTCAAATAAACGGAAATACTCCAGAACTAAACGCCATTGCGCTTTCGTCAACAATATATAAAAACGCAACACTAATACTTGGGCAACAAATAAAAAATGTGCATTTATTTTTTGAAGAACTTGTTAAAACGCAAGATTGTCGATTTTATAGATGGGATAAAGATTTTTGGACAGAAACAGCTTGTTTTCAAACAGGATTATCGTTCTACACCGAATGGAAATCTATTTTTTTAGAAATACCAGATAGTGGCATTAAGTACCAAGCACAAAATATAGCACTGGCTTTAATGGCAATTGAGGACAATATAAATATACTACCCAACGTAAATAACAAAACTATCTTAAAAGGTGTGCAAAATGCAAATATTGTAGGTCAAATGACTAAAATTAATTTAGATAAAAAAGACAATAGGAACAGTAAATTTTTACTAAGTGAAATATTAATAGATTTTGCAACAAATAACGTTGGCGGCATGACAATTACAAACTTTATTAAAAACATAAACATAGTAGGCGCACATTACAGAAATGCATATATTGTTATGTCGTTAGACACGGGCTACGATAATATTGGGTTAATAAAAGCGCTAAGACCAATAGCAAAAGAATTTATAATATTAGAGAATAAAAAAACACCAAACCCAATACAAACAGAAAATATATTAAAAATTGGACATATAACGCAAATTATAACTACAGCCAAACCAAACATAAGTAACGCATTTAACTATATTATCAACAAAGACCAAACTGCAAGAATTATTTGTGTTGGATGCGCAAGTATGTACGAAGAAATTAAACAAATATATAAAATACATAATTAGCAATATTAACCAATATAGTTATACCACAAACTTTTTTATTAAATACTTGTAAATTATCATCATCCTAACAAAATTACTAAATAATGCACAATTTAAAATTGCGTCACTGTATTAGTTTTGTTCCAATAATTAAAAAATCGTTTCTGTTAGCTTAGTCTTGTAAATTTAGCTTCTTAAAAGCGGTAAGTTGCATAATTAATATTTCTACTATTATATGAAGAATTTTAAAAAAATCACTAAAGCTAAATTTTTTATCTTTTCAAAACTATTGTTAGTTGTTCTTTTTACAAGCACTAACTCTTCAGCATGTTATTACGGTCGTAAAAACAAGGCGACGAATCTACATAATTTAAATTCATACATTGTTGCATTTGTAAGCACAAAAAGCCATTGCAAACCAGAAGAGACTGATCAAAAGCCATCAAACGAGTGTTTAAAAGCAAAGCAATCAAACAAAGCATTAGTGTACCATGGTCTTTGGTCTCAAGATAAAAAATGTCTACAAAAATATATTTCGCATTGCTCTAATGAGGAGTTTAATTTCAAAAAAATAGATCCTAACACGTTAGCAGAGTGGAAAGAGAATGAAATAAAACCTTCCTTTATTAAGAGTAAATGGAAAAAATATGGCACTTGCTCAGGGTTAACACAGTATAAATACGTTAAAATGAATGTTAAAGCAATTCGTAAATTTTCCCGTAGTGCAAATGAAGGGCTAACTCTATTGTTAAGTAAAAAATCGAGCGATGGCATCTTTGATGGTGTCTTCTATAAAGACATACAGGAAGCAATTTTACCATCTAATCCTAAGTCTGTTTACATTAGATGCATGAAGGACAGCGCGAACACTGTAGAAGGTATTTATATTTTAACAGACAAGTTTTTAAAACCGACACAAACCAGCGAAAAAGAAACAATACAACACGAATGTGGCGAAGATATAGCGTTGATAATTTAACTAATTATATAACAAGCCCTATAGGCACAATAAACATTATTAGTCTAAGTATAGTTTTATGAATAATAAATTTTATGAATAATAAAAATACATATGTACCATATGAGATAGAAAAAAAATGGCAAACAAAATGGAGCGATAGTGAGCTTTTTGCTTTTGACGAAGAAAGAGCGTTAAAGGGAAAAGATAATTTTTACGTCCTCGAGATGCTACCCTACCCATCTGGAAAATTACATATGGGTCACGTTAGAAACTACACAGCTGGCGATGTTGTAACGCGATTTAGAAAAATGCAAGGGTACAATGTGCTACATACAATAGGTTGGGATGCGTTTGGATTACCCGCAGAAAACGCCGCAATAGCAAGTAATAGCAGCCCTAAAGAATGGGTAACGCAGAACATAGAACAAATGAAAAAACAACTTAAAAAACTTGGCCTGTCATACGAATGGAATAGAGAAATATCTACATGTGATCCAGACTATTACAAACATGGACAATCTATATTTATAGACTTTCTAAAAGCAGACTTAGCGTACCAAAAAGATTCTATAGTCAATTGGGACCCAATTGACCAAACAGTTTTAGCAAACGAACAGGTAATAAATGGCTGCGGATGGAGAAGTAAAGCGCCAGTGGTAAAGAAAAAGCTAAAACAATGGTTTTTTCGTATATCTGATTTCTCACAAGAGTTATTAGACGATCTTGAAACACTAGATCAATGGCCAGAACAAGTTAAAACAATGCAGTCTAATTGGATAGGTAGATCACAAGGCATAGAATTTATTTTTAACGCTTCTTTAGATAACATCTCTAACTTTGCTAAAGAAGTTATAAAAAATATCACAAAAGTAGAAGTATTTAGCACAAGACCAGAAACTTTATTCGGTTGCTCTTTTGCGGCATTGTCTCCTCAACATCAGATCACACAATCACTTTTAGAGCATAATGAAGAAATAAAACAATTTGTACAACAATGCGAAGAAGAGCAATTAAACAACAGCGAAAGCGAACCTGAAAAAAAAGGTATATTCGCTGGTTTTTATGTAAAACATCCGCTAAGTAATATCTCTATAAAAATAGATGGTAAAGAAATTAAAACACCAAAAATACAAAATATTCCAGTGTATATTGCAAACTTTGTACTATCAACTTATGGTTCTGGTGCAATATTTGGATGCCCAGCGCAAGACAAAAGAGATATGAAATTTGCCGAGAAATACCAATTACCAACAATACAAATAGTAAATGAAGGCAGCAACCAAACTACAAAAATGATTAATTCATTCTTTTTAGATGGATATGATTTTAACTTAGCAAAGCAAACAATAATTAAGGTATTGGAAGCATTAAAAATTGGCACCAAACAGATTAACTACAAACTTCATGATTGGGGTATATCAAGGCAAAGGTACTGGGGCTGTCCAATACCAGTAGTGTATTGTAACAAGTGCGGCACGATTCCGGAAAAAAAAGCAAATTTACCAATTAAGCTACCAGATGATGTTAAATTTTCTGGCAATGGCAATCCTTTAGCGTTGCATCCAACTTGGAAGCATTGCAAATGCCCACAATGCGGACAAGATGCAGAAAGAGAAACCGATACCTTTGATACGTTTTTTGAATCCTCTTGGTATTTTATACGTTATATGTCACCTAATTTAAGTACTGCACCTTTTAGTAAGGCAATTGCAAACAAAATGTTACCTGTAAACGAATATATAGGAGGAATAGAACACGCAATATTGCACCTTATGTATGCACGATTTTTTACAAAAGCATTAACAAAAATTGGTTTATTGTCTATAAGTGAGCCATTTAAACGACTTACCACACAGGGAATGGTATGCCATAGAGCGTACCAAGCAGAAAATAGAGAATGGGTTAACCCAAAAGATGTGATAACTGAAAATGGCAAACTTGTACACAAAGAAACAAAAATTAAAGTGATAGATAGAGGGGTAACAAAAATGGGCAAATCAAGTAAAAACGTAATAGACCCCGATGACATGATTAACGTATATGGAGCAGATGCAATACGGTTATTTATCTTGTCAAATACACCGCTAGACAAAAACATCGAGTGGAGTAATAAATCTGCGCAACATTGTCTTCATTATTTAACAAAGATATGGGAAACGATTATGTCAAATTTAGATATAATTAAAAAATATGGCTTTATCGACACCGAGATTAGTGCAACAGATAAGCCAGTAAACTTAATAACGCCAGCAGAAAACAGTAAACTATTACAGGTTACCCATGAGACAATAAAAGAATATACTAAATATATTGAAAACTTTAAATTTAATAAAGCAATATCGTTGCTTTACATTTTACATAACGAAATCGAAAACACACTTAAAAAAACTAGTAATAATGTAAATAATAGCATTAATAAAAATAACCAAAATACCGCACAAGCAATAGTTGTTTTAATACAACTTATATCATTGTTTGCTCCACATTTTGCACAAGAAGCATGGGAACAATGCGGACAAAAAGAAGCATTAATAACAAAAAAATGGCCAATATATAACAAAAATACACAACAAGGCAAAAATATAAATATTGGTATACAAATAAATGGTAAGCTTAGAGATAGCGTTACCGTGCAGCACACTACCACAGTAGAGCAATATAAAGAAATTGCACTTGCTAAGCCAAAAATAAAACAGACGTTATTAAACAAACAAGTGAAAAAAATTATTGTTGTACCAAAGCGAATAATAAATATTGTTGTAACAAACAATATATAATATTTGTATAATTCTTGTATGTCAAAGTTATTGTATTAGTGTATTTTAAAGTTAGTCATTTGTACAAAAATAATTTAATGTAACTTTGTTATATAGCCTTCTAAAATAATCATTGTAAAATGCAAAGCTGGTAAAAAAACTCGATGCTACTTTATGTTATTTTAATTTATAAATATACATTATATATAATAACTGTTAATATAGTTTATCAATTTATATAGGTATTATGGCTTACAATAAAAAAATATTAAATCATTACGAGACGCCAAGTAACGTTGGATCTTTAGACAAAAAAGACCCCCGCACGGGAACAGGCATTGTTGGTGCGCCATCTTGTGGAGATGTAATGAAATTAGACATTATGGTGGAGAACGATATCATAATAGATGCAAAATTTAAAACTTTTGGTTGTGGCTCTGCGATTGCGGTTAGCTCGTTAGTAACCGAGATAGTAAAAGATAAAAACATCAACGATGTGTTAAAAATAACAAACAAAAATATTGCTGAGGAATTACAATTGCCGCCAATAAAAACACATTGCTCTGTGTTGGCAGAAGAGGCAATAAAAAGTGCCTTAAATAATTATCAAAAAAAGCAAATTAAATTAAAAAATACCAAAAAAATTGATGAAAAATAACTATTAGTAAATAGTAAAAATATATACTTAATATATATTTTTATGCTTACA
>JAERRN010000055.1 GCA_016735445.1 Rickettsiales bacterium
ATTTAGAAGGTCATTCTATTATGAAATTGGATGATAATATTTTTAAGTTTATTCAATATATTATCATCAAATTTCATAATAGAATGTCCTTCTAAATTATCTTTAAACTCTGCATAACATTTTAATTCACAACATTTCTCATCTCTCATACAAATTAAAACACTAATATTTGAATTTCTTTGTATTGATTCAACGATAATATTATTTATATGAGTATCAGAAAATGAATATCCAATAACAATTAATAATTCAGACTCACATAAGCCTTCTCTAAACTTTCCAATCATATCAAGATAAGGTGAGTCATAAGAATTTTTAAATTTACTTTCTCCAGGTATTATAATCATAGGATTTTTCTTTTCTTGATTTTTATTTGTACAATAAAATGTATTCTCCTCTTTATACCAATTGACAGAACCGTGCAATTTGTGCAAATAAATTAAATTATTGATTCTTTCAGGGGTATTATTTCTCTTAGTTAAATTATCATCTATTACATCATAATCAAAGTAATTTGAATTAAACAGCCTTTTACTTCCAACAAAAGAAAAACCATCTATCGCAATAATGCCTTCTTCAGCACAAGCATCTTCAATTATAGTATCATAATTTGTAGTAAAAATCTTTATTCTTCCTTTTGATAAATCATTTCTAGTTGAAAGCAGTTTTGAAATAAATTTTTTATGAACATCTCTACTTGGAACATTTATCTTGATTTTGTTAACAATAAATTTTAGACAGTCATTATAAAAAACCTCAATATTATCAGCTTTTTTGCTATCATTATTATTTTTATAAAACATTTTAGCATTTTCGATTTTTGATAAATATGTTTCTATATCTAAATTATCTGTAGTGGTAATTATTTTTTTAATTTCTTCATCATTTCCATTAAATTTCTTTATTTTATGTTTTTTTAAATCTTCAAACAATTTAGCACCGCTTGGCAATCCACATACACAAGATGCGCCAGCTCCCAATAAAACTGTAGTATTTTTAGTTTTAAAAACTAAGTTATTGATAAATTCTTTATTCTTATTATTCATTTTATTATTACTCATATTTTAAACATTTAAATTCTCCACAACCACAATCTCCTCATCGCTAAATCTACAAAGAGCGTAAACTTCTATTGTCAAGAATATATTTTTATAAACCAGTTTCTTCCGAGATGTACTTTGTAGAAGGTGCTAATTTTAAGTCCCTTTACAAGACGTATAACGCTAGCTATAAACTATAAAATATAAAGATTTATTCATACAAGCCATATTTTGTACATTTTGATTGCTTGACTATGATGATAAAAAATTAGAATTATAAAAGCTTCTTTGTAAGACTAATTATATATTTACTTGTTAAGTGGCTTTTTTACCAACCCCTTTAAATACCTCTGTCTCAATTTCTCATCAAACTTCTCAATGGCATATCTCAGCATAGTTCTGGGCATTTGTTTATAGTGTTTATTGAGAAAACATATCTCTACTTCTTGATTTCTCTTTCCAATTTCCCTTAATATCCAGCCAGTGGCTTTATGGATTAAGTCGTGTTTATCGTTAAGTAGATTCCCTGCTATTTGTAAGGTTAGATTGAATTGATTTTGCCTAATCATCTCAAAGGTTGATACGATTGATATTCTCCTCTCCCAAAGGTTATCTGATTTTGAAAAAGAAATAAGAAGGTTTGAGTTAATTTCCTTATCCTCGTGATTGGTGAGGATGTAATGACCTAGCAACTTCGGACAAACACAGTCTATTAAATCCCAGTTGTTTGATTGGGAGACGTGTTTAAGATAGAATTGAATGATTGGTTTTTGTTTTTCTTTTTTATCTTTTGTGCTTAAATTTTTACCCTTCTGTATATCTTGATATTGATACACAAGGATAAACAAGCCACACATTCTCTCTTCATGGATTTTTGAGTAAAGTAAATCTTCTATTATATCATAATTTGATTCTTTACTATATAATAAGGCAAGTTTCCTTATATTTGGAACTGAAGTACCAATAAATATATCTCCCTCGCTATATTGTCCTTTACCTATTTTGAAGAAGTTTTGATAAACAGTAATCTTCTCAGGATTTGAAAGCTCGAGAATGGATGATTTAATTTTACTTGATAGATCCATCTTTCCAATGCTTTATTTGTCCAGCTTTCATATTCCTTATAGACCTCATCTATTTTTAAAGAGATAATCTGCGGTACTTCATAAGAATGGTATTTTAAAATCTCTGTCTCAACTTCTTTATATAGTTCCTTCTTAGTTTTAATAAAAAGCAGAAACTCTTTATCGCCCTGTATCTCTTCCTTCCAAATATAATGACTTTCCACGTCTTGAATTTGGATACAAGAGGCTAATTTCTTGCTCAAAAGAGCATCTGTTATTTGCTTGGCATTATTTTTTTGTACTTGTTGTGGTTTTTATAATTATCATAGCAAGTATATTCTAATTTATTATTATTACGTTTATTAATATTTTGTGGTTAAGGAAAATTTTGAATTTAATTCAAAATGATATTGGTTATTTCTTAGATACTTTAGAGGTAATACATTACATCGCCAACCTCTTAACACAACTCTCTATCAAATTAATACGTGAAAAACTTAAAACAATCTCCTCTCTACAGGTTCGTAGTGTTTCAATGAACCCGCTCCATTTTGTAAATCTATTTCTATTTGTGCTTTTCTCAAGCTTTACTTTTTTCAAAAATCTTTAGTTTTTTAATAATTTCTATTGTAAAAAGTAAGAGCTTTTGCATTAAGTTGAATGTTTCACATTCCTTACCTCTTATACCCATTCCAAAAGTCTTTAGCTAACATTTTCTCCTTACCTTCTTTTTGTAAGATAATTGGTTTAATTGCGCCATTTTTGCAAAATATAATACCCATTTTTGCGTTTATAGTTCCATTTGTTTGCGAGGTTTTCGTTGCATCGTTATTGTTAATGTCTTTCATCGTTAACGCATCTGCTTGCAAAATTTTTACCCTACTGTTATTTTTTATATTAAAATAACATCCACCAAATATATCAAAGGCTCTAATTTTATTAACTAATGTGTTTGGTTCGTTATTAAAGTTTAAAAGTAGTTCTTCTTTGGTAATTTTATTTGCCATTGTGTGTTCTTTGTCGTCTTGTTGTTTTCTTTCTGCGTTGTTATTCTGAAGTTGTTTAGCAACTTGAGACAACATCTCACCCCCGATTTGCCCAACTTTTTGATATACTTGCGTTGATGACATATTTTGCACATTGAGCGTCCGTTGAGCAAAAATATCACCTGCGTCCATTTTGTTAATTACCTCTATTACGCAAATGCCAATTTCTTTATCTCCGTTTTCTATTGCACGAGCAATTGGCGCCGCACCCCTGTATTTTGGTAATGCGGATGGGTGTAAGTTAATAGGTGGTAACTTAGATTTATCAAGCAAAGAATTAGGTAAAAATACACCAAAAGACACAACAATAATTAAATCGGGGCTTAATTGGGCAACTGTTTTTTTTACTTCGGGTGTAATATTTTTTACAACTGTATAGGGTATATTATTTGCTTCGGCAAATTTACTTATTAAGCCTGTAAATTTGCTTCTTGACCGCTTTACCGGTTCTTCTGTGGTGAATAGATGAGCAATCTTAAAATCGTTATATAAAAATTTTATTACAGTGGTGGCAATAATATTTTCACCAAAAAACACAATACTCATTTTATCGCTCATTTTTTTGCTTCCTTAATTATGTCTATCTAGTTATCGCTAATGGTAAGCGAGACATATTAATTTTATTATTAAACAATGAATTTAGATTTTACAAAAAAAGAAGAGGTTGACATAAACGGCTTAAACAGTGAAGACAGGAACATTATAGGTATTATATTTAAAGGGTACGCAAGCGTTTTTAATGTTATAGATAGAGATTCTGACCAGATGGAGCAAGGTGTGTTTACTGCAACTTTGTCAAAAATAAAAGATATCAGATCTATTAAATTGTTGTTGGAGCATAACTCAAGCAATCCAATTGGTATTATCACTTCTGTTTCGCAAGACAGCTACGGTCTTTATGTTGAGGGTGAAATTATTGCAGATTCTGAAGAGAAGCAAAATATTGTTAAAATGTTAAAAAACAAAACTCTATCAGGTCTAAGTGTTGGCTATTTAGCAAGGCAACAAAAAACGGTAAATAATATTAGACATATACTAGATGCTGAATTGGCAGAGATTAGCCTTGTTGCGTTGCCTTCAAATTTAATGGCTGGCGTTATTGATGTAAAAGACATTATGCAAACGCAAGATATGCAAAATTTGCCTAATTATGGTTTTAACCAAGTAGACAATCGCAATACGCAAACAAATATTGCAGATATTGCACAACATAACGCAAGTTTAACGCAGCCAATTAAAAGCGTGCAGTGTAAAGGTAAATATAAATTAGCAGCCGATACAAAGCAAGATAGTTTAAAAAGTGCTAATTTGCCAGAAATACAAAACAATAACCACCAAGATAGCACTGTTACCGGCTTTACAGCCAATAGTTTAGAAGAGCTGTTGCAAAAAATAACTAGTGTTAGTGACAGTGAATTTTTACAATCTGTAGCTGAGCAATGCCATGGTGATGTTTTTGGTATAATATTTTTGGACATAATAAATATTTCAAATAGGTTGGTAAGAATCCTAAAAACAACAATATTGTCAAAAGATCAGTTGCAAGAAGGGTTAGTATAGATTTTACACATGTTTTATATAATTTAAGTTCTTAAACAGGGGTTTAATTTATATCGCAAAACGGGCGAGTTTATTTTTTAATAAGTAAGGTTTAATTTTAGCTAATATTGTATTGCATCTAATATTATTTTTGTGCAATATTTATGCTTATAAAATAGTTTTTAACGCAAAATGCGATAACGCTGTATATAGTTGTTTGTTTATTGCGTAGGCAAAAAAATACGGTATTGTAAATGTATATATAAAAAAAACAATACACTGGTTAAGAGGTGTAAATTGTAAAAAAATATACAAAAATTATTAACGTAATAACGCCTAGATTGTTTTTTATTTACAGTCAGGTAATTATTTATTTTAATTACCGCATAGGGTTTTTAAATTTTTTGCGATATATTTATGGACACACACCTACCAATTGCCGGTATAACTGTAAATTTTTTTGTCTTACTTTCGCTTGGTGCTTTTTCTGGTTTTATAAGCGGGCTTTACGGTATAGGTGGTGGCATAATTGCAACACCTGTTATGGTATTTTTTGGCATACCAAGTAATATTGTTGTTGGTACTGCTTCGTTTCAGTTATTAGGCTCTGCAATTGCTGGGACAATGAGAAACATGGTTGGAAAATTTATAGATTTTAAAGCAGCTAGCGTTATGCTAATAGGCGGACTTGCTGGTTCTACAATGGGCGCACAATTACTTATGTTGGCAACTAAAAAAGGTACAGACGATCTTATTGTAACAATTTTATTTATTATAATTATGGTAAGCGTTTTAGTGCCAATGTGTACCGAGATGATGCAAACCTTTATTACAAAACAAAGTACAGAAAAAAAATTGCACCAATTACAAATTGTCACAAATCGCAGATTAGCGGGTCATAGCGGTAAACCTTTTATGGTATACTCAAGGATTGCACAAATAGAATATAACATTTTTATCATGATATTTATCGGCCTTGTTGTTGGGCTATGCAGTGGTTTAATTGGCATAGGTGGCGGTATTATATCAATACCAATAATGACTTATTTCTTAGGTATCCCATTTAGAATTGCGTCAGGAATCGCATTATTTCAAGTTGTCGTTGTATCTGTAAATAATTTATTATGGCATGTAAAAGCAGGTAATGTAGACATCGTATTAGGTCTAGTGTTGCTTTTGTCTTCAACATTTACGGTACAGCTGGGGTCGGTTTTTCAATCTAAGTTAAGACCAAAGGTTTTGCAAATGACTTTTACAATAATATTAACAGTAATTTTAGTGTTATTTTTAGTGCGCCTATACAAGCAGCCCTCTAGTTTATTAATGGTTGGTTAATATTTAGTTGGATATGATAAAAACTTATTTTAAAACTAGCTTTGGTAAATTACGCATATATGCAAAATTTGCACAATTACTTAACCGTACAGCGTTGCCAGTGTTGTTGCTTGCTTTACCAATGTTTGTTATAACTTCTTCACTTCATGCGGGCAGTGGTAAAGATTTGCAAAAAAACACCAATAAACATATCTATACTGGTGCAAAGTCAGAGGTAAGCCAAATGGTAGATCTGACAAATAAAAAAAACACAAAACACTGTTTTATTTTTACAGAATTATCTGAAAACCTTTTATTAGTAGATAACAATTTTAATAAGCATAAAATTGCAGTATTTGGACAAAAAAGTTGCCCAGACGGCAAGATGATATTTACCATCCAAGGAAGAAAAAAAAAGTTTAATGTTGTAAAAAAAGAACGTAAAGCTCATATGTGGATTAGCGGTAAAACTGTAGTATTCCCTGAGGTTCCTTCTCTTTATTTTTTAAAAACAAGGTATAATTTAGAATCAATACTTGATCCTAAATTAATGCAAAATCTATCTATTGGGCTAAAGTATATACGTATTTTAAGTAAAACGGTCAAAAATCAAGACGTAGATCCCGATGTTGTAGAGGATTTATTTAATGCAAGGCAAAGCATATTAAAAACGCAAATATATCGTGGTTTATTTACGCAAGAACAACAAAATAAAAAAGACATAACAGAAACAAAATCTCTGTTTAAGGGAGTTTTTGTTCTACCAAAAAATTTACAGCAAGGTATTTACACATTTGAAACATTTATCGTACTTAACAATACCGTTTGTGCGATAGTTATGGACCCGTTGACAGTTTACCATGTTGGGCTTGGTGCAAGCATTCGCCATATTGCAATAAACAATAAAATAGTATATTATTGTTGCTGTTTACTATTTGCAATTGGCTGCGGTGTACTGGCATTTATGATTGTAGAAATCATTACAGATGCAAGAATAAAGGCTAGAAGAATTTAAAACAATCTAAACTGCGACAGCGATTGCAATGTTATAGAAGTCCAGATGTTAACGCATATTGGCAACCTATAGAAAAGCTTTACTACGTTATAATGAAAACCTATAGCAGAGTTTATATTTTAGTTTGCATTATGCGCTATTGTACAATGTGAACAGCGAGCGGTTACAAATATACAACAACCCACAAAGTCTAACTCTGTCTTAAAGTTATAAACTGTAAATTACTAGGTAATTAACTTTATAGTTTTACGGTTTTTCTTTCCGCACGATAACAATATAACTGTGCCATTGTTAATCTTTTTTTGCAGAGCAGAGGATGCGTTATCAAAAGAGACTACAAAGTTTTTATCTTCAACTAGGTAATTATCCATCTTAACACCTTTACATTTAATTACACGATAGCCCTCATTTTTAAAAGTAATCAAACCAGTTTGCAGTAGTGTATCGACAATTTTAGTTCCACTTTTAATATTTATTGCCAAATTTTCATCTGTTTTCCCGTCAAATAAATTTTTAACATATTTTGCAGTGCTGTCGGCATTTTTGCGACCTCTGCAAATTGCCGTTGCTTCTGTTGCTAATAATTCTTTCTTTTTATTAACATCTAAATTTTTCTCCTCCGTTTTATTATGGCATAAATTAAAAAGAGATTTCTTAAAATCGTCAAAAGTTTTTTTAAATTGCCCATCTTGTACATCGGTAAAAGCTTTTGTAGATCCTATATTTTCTAGCTTAGCAATGATTTGGTAAAAATTTTTCACAATCCCTTCAAAGTCGTCAAAAGTTTTTCTTAAATCACCAATGGTATTTTTTAAATTATCATCAGTATTCACAATCCCTTCAAAGTCGTCAAAAGTTTTTCTTAAATCACCAATGGTATTTTTTAAATTATCACCAGTATTTTCAATGTCATCAAAAGCTTTTTTAAATTTCCCATCCTTTATTTTACCAAAAGTTTTTCTTAAATCACCAATGGTATTTTTTAAATTATCACCAGTATTTTCAATGTCATCAAAAGCTTTTTTAAATTTCCCACTTTCTACATTGTTAATGTACCCACTTTCTATGTCGTTAATAATTTTGTTAAGATCAATAACAATATTCTTCAAATCAATAAGCACTTTTATAAACCTATTATTCTTCAAATCATCAGAAATTTTTTCAAAATAATCAGAAACTGTCTTAAATATTAAATTAGTCATATTTTTTTCTTTATGTAATAAATTATTTATAGACGACAAACTTTTCTTAACTTCCCTTACATCCAGTGAGTTATCTAGCGAGCTTATTGTAAGAAGTAGATTTTTTATATTAACACAGGCATCGGTAAGGGTTGAGTATTTTGAAACAGTAAAAATTTGCATAAATAAATCAACATCTTTATCGTCTATATTTCTAAAATATTGCCAGTAAGATGCGTTATCCAGTTTAGAACTATTTAACCAAATAGCGCCATTTTCGCTTTTGCCCATTTTTTTACCATCCGACCTTACAATTAAAGGAATGGTAACACAAAATACTGGTATTGCATTTTTAGATTTGGTTGTCTTTTCTATTAATTCTACGCCACGAAGCATATTACCCCATTGGTCGGAGCCACCAATTTGACAGTTACAGTTATATTTGTTGTACAAATAATAAAAGTCGTATGCTTGCAATAATGGGTAGTTAAATTCGATAAAACTAAGATTTTGTTCCTGTGTTAACCTAGAATGCATTGAGTCCATTTTAACTAACTTGTTTACACTAAAATAAGAACCAATTTCCCTTAAAAAATCAATGTAATTTAGGTTTTTTAACCAAAAATAATTATCAACAATTATAATATTGTTATCTTCAAATACAATTTCTGCATCCAAATTAATAACACCTTGCTTTACTAGAAGATCGGGAAAAAGTATTTGTAGTATATCGTCACAAACTCCCTTTTTATTATATTGTATTTGTTTAGTAGATAAAATTTTTCTTGTTTCATTTTTACCTGTTGGGTCACCAATGTAAGATGTCCCTCCACCAAGTAAAATAATGCATTTATAACCATTACTAATTAATCTTTTCACACACATAAGGGCAGATAAATGACCAACATGAAGCCCGTCCGCGGTTAAGTCGAAACCAATATATGATATGATTTTTTCGGGTGTTTTATGGGCTAGTGCGTCAAGCCCGTTAAAGTTGTTACAATTGTTGTAAACTTGGCAGTTTGTAAATTGTTGTAAAAAACTTGACTGTGGCAATATTGTTTTTGTATTAGATTCTAAACCTGCTCCAGTCGTGCAATTTAATCTATTAAGTTTTGGAGGTGCAATTTTGACAGATTTTTTTGATACCATAACAAAGATAAACTAATAAATTAACAAATTTAAATGTAATAAACATTGGTGCTAAAAAGTTACACCAAAACGGGGTAGCTTTTGTTAACAATGCTAACACTTATTACGATAACAGTATTGCAAGCGTATATTTAAAAATATAATTCTACAAAAATAATAAATAAAAGATAGATAAAGTAAAATAGTAGCTTTAAAATTATAAACGATTACTAAAAGTTTTGCAAAAGAATTTTAAACCAATAGTGATAGTAATAATTATATTATTTTACGTACCATGTTGTATGTTTAGCAAACCAATATAGCTAGCTGTTTACATTGACATTAATTAATAATTATGACAAGAAAAAAATAGCAAGTTTGGCAGTAAATTATCTTTCAACATGTTTATTGTTATGCTAACTTTATAGCTCTATAAATAAATCATAATATAAAAAATATGGATCTCTCAAAAATAAAATCAGGCAATAACGTACCAGAAGACATAAATGTTTGCATTGAGATCTCCGCTCACTCGCAACCAATTAAATACGAAATTGACAAAGATAGCGGCGCTTTGTTTGTTGACAGAATACAACATAATTCTATGTTTTACCCATGCAATTATGGCTTTGTGCCAAATACAATGGCAGACGATGGTGACTCGTTAGACGCATTGGTAATTTCAAAATACAACCTAATGGCTGGCTCTGTTATTAACTCAAGACCTATAGGAGTATTAAACATGGAAGACGAGGGTGGCATTGATGCTAAAATTATTTGCGTACCAAGCACAAAAGTGTGTCCTTTATATAGCAACATTACAGAAATTGCAGAATTAGACGAGGTATTAATAAAAGAAATAAAGTTTTTCTTTTCTCGTTATAAAGACGTACAAAACGGTAAATGGGTAAAAGTATACGATTTTGGCGATGCTGCAGAAGCAAAAAAGGCAATTAAGGAGTCAATTCAACAAGTTTAGCCATTTAAAAAGCAATAATGGTAAAAAACATTAGCTTATCGCATTATATTGGTTGCACATTGCGGGCTTTAGTCAAAGTATAATTAAGCAGTGAGGGTTATAAAATAGCAATAATAAAAAAACTTACATTAAACAACAAGTAACCATGTTATTTATAGCAATAAAATTAAAGGTGCTTTATAAATAACAACCGATTGGCGTTAATAATTGCTACCACCGACTATTACTTTTTAGCTTATATTTACAATTATTGGCTTTGTTACGCATACGGTACACCGCTAAATAAACTACTTCCAGTACTTTATTAATTGTTTATTTATAATCTGTATAACCTCATTGCTAATCGAATGCTTAAGATCTTCTAAAAAATACCCTTCTGCATCTATGCCGGATTGCTTTAATTCAGCTAAACCCGTTTCCGATGCGATACAGGGTAATATGTTATCTTGTTTACCATGTATTAAAGTTTGTGGAGTAAATGAAATGATTCGCTCTTCATCAATTGGCATTACGCAGCCAGAACACGCTATTATACCGCCTAAAGACGGAAAAGCAGAAACACCTAAGCTAGAAGCTAATATAGCACCTTGAGAAAAACCAAACACTACCGTTTTAGACATTGGTATATCTAAATTGTTAAGCTGATTTGTTATAAAATGCATTAAAATCTTTGTTACAGATGCAACTTTTGGCGCAATAACATTAGTTGCCAAATTTTGGACACCAAACCACTGCCTTCCGCTATTAGGTATAGCGTTAATAGGACCATTTCCCTCGCACACCTCTAACCCATTTGGGATAATATAAACTGTATTTGGATGCAGTATGCCGTTTACAACAGTAAGCAAGTTGTCAGCGCTAGCACCATAACCATGTAGAGCAAATAAAACTTTGTCAGGATTTTCGCCAACTACAATTTTCTCAAATCTTATTTGAGTTTCCGCATCAATAAAATTTGGTATTTTTGGAATTGTCATAGAATATAATTATTATATCAAAAAAACATTAAAAGCTACTAAACACAACTAAGAGACGTTATATTAAAATTGCTATATTAAATTACGATATAGCAAAAACAACTAGGGCAACAATAAAACTTATTATAGAAAACACCCATGCCCTTGCAACAATGGTTATCTCAGCCAAACCTTTTTTTTCAAAATGATGATGTATTGGCGCTATTAGAAATATTCTCTTGCCAAAAAGTTTAAAGGATGCAATTTGTAATATACAAGAAATTGTTTCAATAACAAATACACTTCCAAGAATAACCAATAAAAATTCTGCCTTTATAATAACAGCTATCGCGCCAAGCATCCCTCCTAGTGATAGACTTCCAGTGTCGCCCATAAAAATTTTTGCAGGTTTAACGTTAAACCAAAGAAAGCTTAATATTCCTCCACATAAAGCAATACAAAAAGGCGTAATCATATTAGCATCGTAAACACTTTGATAACTGACAAAACCATTTGGGTTTACCGATATAATAAAGCTGAAGAATGCAAAAAATACAAAACATAAAAAAGACGGAAAAGCAGCAAGCCCATCTAGACCGTCCGTTATGTTAATACCATTTGCAGAGCCAACAATCGCAAAAACTCTAACAAAAGAATAAAAAATAAACGAATTAATTTTATAGTTACCAATTATCAAAGTGTTGGCATATTCGGGATTATTACCGTGTAAATAGTTTGTAATAGCAACAATAGTAACAGCAATAATTATTTCAGCTAAGAGCCTAATTTTTATTAATAGCCCAAAGTGCTGCTTAGAGGTAATTTTTTTATAATCGTCGATAAAACCTAATAACCCAAAACAAAGCCCTGTGCAAGTAATTAAAACAATAACGCTACTTATGTAATTATGATAAAACAAAAAGAACGCAAAAAAAGATGACGATAATATTACAATACCGCCCATTGGAGGGGTTTTAGATTTTTTACAATGGTCGCCAATATTGTTAATATAAAAACTAACCGTTTGGGAAAAAGAAATATTTTTTAAAAACGATGTAAAACGCGGTATGGCAATAATACCAATTGTAAAACTTGTAAAAAAAGTTGCCGCCAAATATAAGGCATTAAAGCTAATAATGTTTGACACCATAAGTTTTAATAAATAAACAAACAAACCATTTAACGCAATATTGTTATATATCTAAATACCTAATCTAAATACCTAATCTAAATGCCT
>JAERRN010000016.1 GCA_016735445.1 Rickettsiales bacterium
AATGTTGTAGAGGAGAATGTTGTAGAGGAGAATGTTGTAGAGGAGAATGTTGTAGAGGAGAATGTTGTAGAGGAGAATGTTGTAGAGGAGAATAAACAACCTATCATTAATAGCATCGCTAGTGTAAATGCGGAGTATTCTAATATAAAAGCTCAGCCAAATCTACATGCCAACTCTGTAAAAGATGTTACTCAAACAAGCCAACAGCAACCTCCTTTAATAAAAACCTCACCAAAAACCAATCTAAATGTTGAACAAATTTTGATGAGACTTAAAAAAGCAAGAGCTAATACTGACAATAATTTAAATCAAGTTACACAGGGTAACGTTGAAATTACGCACAATTTACCAAATGGCAATCTTAACAGTAATCGTGACGCTCAGGACAACCATGATAGCGACACTGACAACGAAATAAGACATAACGATAACACAGTGAATGTTGGTAATGATACCGTTGTTAACGAAAAAAATATAAATCCTGTAAATACCGTTGCAAATCCGCAAACATCACAGGCGTTTAATAACGCAAAGCCAACACTTACCAATGAAGAATTGGCAATTATTAATAAATACGCTAACAAACCTATTGCTGCGTAAACGCAGTAAATAATAATACCGTATATTAAGCATTGCAGTAAACGCTTAATATAGAGCTAAAAAATAAGCTTTATTTTATTACCAAACAAAATAAAAACTACAATAATATGCTTTTCAATTAAGTGAATGTAAATAATATATTACTTTTGCTAAATTTAACTCTGTTTATAACAAACCTACCGTAAAGTTTTTTATTTAAACAAAATTACCCCCGTTAAGATTGTTTATTTTGATAAAAACAATAGCAATATAGAGGTTTCTACTGTATCGTATTTACAATATCTTTATAATAATATCTCCTATACCTTCTACTGTATATACTGATTTATGTTTGCATACGTTAGAAGCATTAGGCGCTACTTTAGATAAGGTGTTAGAAGATATATAATGAATGTGCTCCTTATTTGTTAAAATGCTAGCTATTGCATCTGTTTCCGACTCAATAGCAATGTTAACTATGTCGCCAAGTAATACACCTGCGTTTTTTCTGCTTTGCTGTACACAGCGAACAACCTCACGAACCAACCCTAACCTTTCCAGTTCTGGCGTTACAAGTGTGTCTAACGCAATAAATGCCTGATATGTTAATTTTGAAAATACTCCAAATGTTAGCTGTGCATACTTAATTGAATCAGACGCTTTATATAATAAATCGAATTCTATTTTAAAGCTATCCTTGTCAAGTGTAATATCGCCAACAGATAATTGGTTATCTTTTGTAAGGCTCCATTTTCCAGAGTTTACTAACATCATTATTTCTTTTGTTCTCGCGCCTAGCTTTGAACCACATTTTTTAAGGTTCAGGGTGGCTTTCTTTTTTCCTATTTTTTCTACCGATTTTAAAAATTCAACCTCCTGTATGTTTATTTCGTCTTTCAATACATACTTTAAATGCTCTATATTTAGGTCGCTAGCACAGTAGATAAATAATTTTGATAAAGGTATTTTAACCTTTATGTTGCTTGTTCGTCTAATAGACAGTGCGGTATTGCATATTGACCTAATAACTTCGGTTTGGTCTAGTAGTTCTGAATTGTAACTAAACTGAGATGCTTCGGGATAACGTTCTAGATGAACAGATAGCGCCTTATTTTCTGTTATCATTTTTAGTAAAAATAAAACTACATAAAACCAATATATTTACAAAATAAGCTAGCCCTTTACATGGTAACCTGTAATTACAACCACATTTTAACAAATGCCCTAGTTTTGTGCAACAGACGCACCGCCAATTAAGTCTACTAATTCGCCTGTAATGGTGCTTTGCCTTAGTTTATTTGCTTGTAATTCAAGTTTGTTTATTAATTTTTCGCCATTTTTAGTTGCCGAATCCATACTGGTCATCCTTAAAGCATTTTCAGATGCAACGCTGGATCTGATTGTGTAACTAAAAAAACCATTGTAGAAATGTTCTAGCGTTACCGTTAACAATTCTCCCATGTCACAATCTATAAACATAATATCGCCCATATTGCTTACCTTGTTTACTTTGTTCTTTCCGTCAGTTTTGTCATCGTTGTAATCTAAAAATATTGTCTCAACAAACGGGATTAACTTCTTATTTAGCCCATCTAGGCTAAACAACTGTGACACAGAGCCAAATAGCGGCAACTGTACAATCTCTTGCTTTAACACTGTAATAAAATTTTGAAATACAAAAATACAATCTTCTGCATTACAAGATAGCATTATATCGCTAATTTTAGCATTAATTAATTTTATCTGTTCTATATCTATTGCGTCAGAGCATTGATCTGACCCGCATATGATATCTACCATATTTGTTTGCAACCCCTTAATAAGGGGGTATATTTTTTTGCCAATATACACAACTGATATTCTTCCTACTAACCCATTTGAGGAAAGAAAAGATAAACGTTGCTTTACCATTAACTTAACAGATTTTGCAACGCTACTGTTTAAAAAACCGCACAAACCCCTTTGGCTACCGATTGCAACAATTACAAGGTTATTACCGTCTAAATTCAGTTTAATGTTGTCACGTAGTAAGCGTTTTTGTGCGTCTTCTAATTGCTCTTTTTGTGTTAACTCTAATATGCTGCTTTTTAATACCACTTTACCATATAATATATTTGCATTACCGGATACTTTTTTTAACACTAACAGTTTGTCATCGTAATTAATATTTTTTAGCTTTTGACCAACCATTTGTATTTGCTTACCCAATGTGCGGCAAAAAACTGCTGACATGTGTAATTTATGACGACTTGGACGCAACTTAGCAGCTGCTACCAATTGTACAACTTTTGTTATCTTAGTAACTGCGGCGGTCGATTTAATCCTCTGTTTGATACTTTTAATATTTGGCATTTTAGCGATAATAAGGACAATATAACACTTTGAAGTGTGCTAAGCAAATGATAAATTTCAACCCCGTATTGCATAATATTAAAGCTACGTTAGTTTATGTGGTATTTTATTGTATTATTTTGCCTATTTTTTACTTTTTTACTTTTTATTTAATATTAATTAGGCTGTTTAGTTGCGTATTATTTGTCTATACTTATACTTGTTAAATATTTTACTGTTTTGGCTATTCTAAGTTAATTAATTTTTTACATGCACTCTAGAAATGATGACGGTCAAGACATAAGACGGTCTATATTTGATGAGCCAGACAGCGATAGTCAAGCTGGTGATGGTCAAGCTGGTGACGATCAAACCGCTACCCGGTACGATGAAGAAGATATATCTTATAAGGATGTGCAAAATAACTGGACAGCAGAGCAGGAAAATGACCTACAAACACTTTCACAAGCGGCAATAAGAAACGGTATTCCTTCAGAGCTTATTTCGACCCTTCTTGATCAATCTATATCTCTACAGCCTGAAGAAGTGTTAAATGACGTTGCATCTATGACACAGCAAGCTGCCGATATGAACCTTGATATTTATCAAGATGTTTTTAACAGAACTGTTAGCCTTAACAAGCAAAAAGAGATTGATAAAATGGAGTTACAAGCAATTACCAACGAAACCGCTAGGTTGGTATCTGAAAACTTTGCAATTAATGAATCTGAAGCATTACAGCATATTCAAGATTCCAACTATGAACATTTAATGGGTTCTCAAGAACTGCACAAGGAAAGAAGTAAAATTGATACACAGAGTGTTAAAAGACTGTATGGCCATTTAGCGCAAGCAAAAGAAGACCGTGAGGAAGCAAAACAAAGTCTTATTGATACCGTTACTAACCCTGTTATGTGGGCGCTTCTTCCAGTTATGATTCTTCGTTTATTAGTTGATGGTATTTCGATGGCTATTAGCGAGCAAAAGGAGAGTAGTATTGAAAAAAACATAACAGCAGCAAAAGAACGAAGAGTTGCTAACGTCGTCAGTGCTGAAAAAGAACAATTAAACGAAATGTTTGACGTTCTTGGTGTCAATGTGCCTAATAGAAAAATGTCGAGCCTCAACCCTACAGCAAAAGGTTTGAATAATAATATGTCTAAAATTGCACATAGTTATCAAGCGCTTACAAATAAAATGCCTAAAAAAACGGTGCAAAGTAACAGAACGCTTAACGTTCGTCGTGCACCACGTGTTGCCGACTCTCCTCAAGGTCAAGCTGTTATTGGAAAACACACTGGTCGTTATGTTGACAAACAACAAGCAACAACGCAAAATCGTGGGTCTTCTGGTAGGGGTTAGTAGTTGAAAAGCGTGTGTATTTTTTAGTGTAAAGCGCCGCATCTTTAACTGTCATCACACTGTATATGTGGTAAAAGGTAAAATTGGCAAGAGCAAAGCACGCAAACAATATGGCACTGAGCTATAAGATTGTTATTTAACTATTAACAAAGTTTATTAAGTTATAATAATATACTTGTTAAAGCTGTGATAATTTTAACAAATACTAGTAAAAAACCTAGTAAATTTTAGGTAACATTGTTTATTTTGCGTTCTTGTTACGCTTGGTTGTTTTTTGCTTTTTCCTCACCAGCGCTTACTATAACTTTTGCAGGTACAATTAATCTACCGTTTAAAGTGCAACCAAATTGTAAAACCTCCACTATGCTGCCTTCTTGTTTTGCGTGCGACACTACAGATAAAGCGTCATGCAAGTTACTATCAAATATATCATTTTCAGGGTTTAAAACAATAATTTTACTCCTCTCAAGGGCAGAAATAAAAGATTTCATTGTCATGTCAACACCCTTTATGCAGTTATCAAAAGACTCCAGTGTCAGTTTGTCTACGTCTTTATTCATAGAAGACAATGCTAAAAATAGCGTATGGACAACCGCTATCATGTCTTTTGCGATACCAGATAATGCATAACTAGCTTTTTCTTCTGCTTGTTTTTGCGTGATTTTGCTTTCATTTTGAACACGCGCCAATGAAAGCATTAGTTTTTTGTTCATTTCTGCCAATTGGTTCATGTCTTTTTGCAGTTCTGCAATCTTAGCTTGATCATCTTTGTTTTGATCACTTTCGTCTTGTGAGTTTTGATTTAAATTTTCTTCTTTCACGCTCGCCTTCTCGACAACGCTAGCGTCATTAACTGTATTTTTGTCTTGATTATAATCTTTTGTATCTTGATTACCAATATTTTGTTTTGTATTTTCCGAACTAATATTGCTCATATTTTTAACTTTTAATTCTGGTAATTACCTTGTTGCCACAAACGCAGCAAATAAGATGATATAAGGTGGCACTAACGCCACACTACTATACTATATAAACGCGAAAATTTAAAAAAACAATCCTAACTTTAATTTAACAATTATACTACGTGCCTGTGTGTGTTTTTATTAATTATCTTTAACAATCTCAATCTCTTTGCACATGCCAACCTTTGTAAGGATGTTTTATAATGCAGGTAATATACCCTATAGCTACAACATAAGGTTAACAATATAGTGTTTATCTATTTTAGACATTGTCTAATTATGACATAATAGTTAATTTATCGATTTACACAAAGTAAACATATTAACCCCACCATAACATTTGCATTTTTAACCACAACACATTATTAACTCTTACAAAAGACTTACTAATGTTTATTTTAGTTATACTGGCTATGTCTTACGACGGCAAATTTAAAATAAACTAAATGGCGATTTATATTAAGCAATTTTACAACCGAAACTTTACCTTACCAATAGCATTTACTAGTTAACATTAATGCTGTGTATAAATTTTATAAGAGCTACCGTGTTTGTTTTTAACTATCCACTTAACATGTTTTGTACGTTTGCATGTTAATCTTAAATTTAACTATATAAAGGTATTTTTTGTTAGAAGTTAAAACAAATTTAAACGTTTAGTTTAGTGCTAAAAAACTATATTTATAGGCGGTACAATGCGACTATATATTGGTTACTCTTCTATGTTTTATTAGCTTAGATATTTTTTATCTCTTTGACTTTTATCTTTTTTATCACTATTATTATAGTGCCTTTGTTGGCTGTTTATGTAGTAAAATTAAAAATTTAATAAGGTATGGAAGTAGAGCTTAGTAAAACACTTAAAGTTAAATTGTTGTCCAATCCAAACTATCATAATTACGAGTGCATTCTCCTTCCTTGTAGCTCTAGCTTGTGTGGTAAAATTACAGACAATGCTAAAATTAGCTTACTTGAAGATCTTAATGTTACAGATCGTATAAAGTCCCTTATAGAAAAAGATGAGTTTACTGGTAAGGTTGGTCAAATTGTGCGAGCACAAGCAAGTAATAAGTCTGGTAATATTGTTTTTATTTGCGTTTTTGGCACAAGTAGTAATGATAAAACTGTAGATCCGTCTTTAAGTGCGTGTAATTTTAGATCTGGCGGTTTATCCTATGCTAGTGTTCCGTCTATGTGTACCGAAGTATTGTTATCTTGTCCATATATTAACAATAAACCCACTTTTAGTGATGAGGAAATGAGCGGTTTTGCGTCTGGGTTAGCTGATGCGTCTTATTATTTCTCTAGGTATATAACCGATAAAAAAAGACTTAAAAAAATAGGGAATTTAACAAGTGTTGTTGTTCAAAGTTGCGGTGACGGCGATGTGAATAACCATATGATTAACGAGGTCAACAATGTAAACTATTCAGTTTCTATGGCGAAAGATTTGGTAAATTACCCACCAAACGATCTATTTCCTGTATCTTATGCTAACTTTATAGAAAAACATTTTCGCTCTTTAAAAAATACCACTGTAAAAGTTTACAACGCAGAAGAGTTAAAAAAGATGGGTCTTGCAATGCTTTTGGCTGTTGGTCAAGGGTCGCGCAATAAACCTTTAGTTGTAATTATAGAGTACAAAGGTAACGCAAGCAGTAACGAATACAGCGTTGGTTTAGTTGGTAAAGGTATAACATTTGACAGCGGGGGTTTGTCTATCAAACCATCAAGAGCCATGGTTGACATGAAAACAGACATGGGTGGCTCTGCTGCGGTTATTGGCGCTATGATGTCTTTGATTTTAAACAATGTTAAAGCAAATGTTGTTGGTATTGTTGCTTTGGTAGAAAACTCTGTTGGCGATAACGCACAAAGACCGGGCGACGTTGTAAAGTCCCTTTGCGGTAAAACCGTTGAGGTTTTAAATACAGACGCAGAAGGTAGGCTTGTATTGGGCGACATTATGTCTTTGGTGCAAAGAGAATACAAAATGCCAAATATTATTGATATTGCAACCCTTACTGGCGCTGTTACCGTGGCTTTGGGTAGTTTTTATGCGGGATTGTTCTCCAATTCCGATCATCTAGCGGAGTTATTAACCGCTTCTGGCGCACAAACTGGTGAAAAAGTTTACAAATTACCTATGGGCACAGAATACTCTGCTTTGATAAAATCACCTATTGCAGATATTAAAAATATCAGCAATACTGGACTTGCTGGAAGCACAACTGCGGCAGAATTTTTAAAGCATTTTGTTGAAGAAAAAACCAAATGGGCGCATATTGATATCGCTGGTACAGCATATTTAGAGAATTCTTATCCGTTATCACACAAAAAATACGCAACAGGCTTTGGTGTAAAACTACTGTACGATACTGTTAAAAGGTTAGCGTCTTAACAAGATGCAAGATATTTACAGGAGTACACTTTTATTATATTGTGTTGCAAATGTAAATGTGAATACATGAAGTTTTTGTTACAAAGCGGAGCAAATTTAGATCTGGTAAACGATTTTAGAGCACTTTAAACCACTCAAGGCCGTTAGTGTTATAGGTAATATTAGTTAAAAGACTAAAAGACATTATGAAATGTTATCTTTAACTGCGTACTTCAAATAAATATAATTTTAGCTAAACTATATATAATTTGTGTGGTTTTGCGTCACTAGCTTAAGTTTAATAAAGACTTAATAAAGGTTTATAGTGATGTATACCTGTGTAACATATTTACCATCTTGGAATTTAGAATTTTATTATAGCTAATCTGTTGTCAATTTGTAGCTGGTTTATGCTTATAATTAGGTTTTGTTGTACATAGCAAAAATGCTTTTAAAATTTTAAAAAAATAAGCGTTATTCGGTACTGATAACATTTACACTCTGTATAGTTGGTGTACTAATATATTTCTCTTTTTCAGATATATCAGTTGCCATGTCTTGCGCAACGACATGATTAAGAGAACGTTCTTTTAAATATGCCAACACCTCTATATCGTTGTACTCATCCGCTATACTAATTGCGGTCATACCTTTATTGTTTGCAAAATCAACATTAGATCCGTATTCAATCAACAGTTTAACTATACTTGCATCGCCTAAAATAACCGCATACATTAATGGAGTTAACCCGTTAGAGTCTACAACGTTAGTACTTGGTGACGCCTGAAGGATTATTTTTATAGAAATATAATCTTGTTTGTAAACAGATAAATGTATTGGCGTTATGCCAAAATCGTTTGCCAGATCTAAATTTGCTCCGCTTTGTAATAAAAACTTCATGCATTCATAATTTACATTTGTAATACAATGTAACAAAAGTGTATTCCCGTAAATATCTTGCATATTGATATTTGTGATATCTGGCAAAATTGCTTTTAGTTTTGTTATGCTTCCAATTATGGATGTAAGTTTAAATGCGTTCTGGTCAATCTCGTACTGAAAAACAACTGGCTTTAAGTGGTTATTTGACATATCGTAAACTTTTTGCGCTATATTTGATGGCAACACTTGAAAACGCCAATTAGGATTTTGTATTTGTGGTATTTGTGGAACGTTTGTATCTTTTGCTCTTTTTTGGTTTTTGGTTTGTTTATATATAATAATATCATCACCTTCTCTTTCTATTTCTGTAAAATCGTTTTCTATACCAAATAACGCCATAACCGCCTCCCCTGTGGCTTTTTCTTTTTCTTCAGATTGTGATTTTTTAAATTCTAACTCGAGAGCTTTATTGTATTCTGTTATTTTTCTTTTCATTTCATCTTTAGACATACCATAAAATGAATCTACTGTCTTAATTTTGTTTAAATCTTGCTGGGAAAATGTGTTTTTTATACTATTTTGCCCATAGCCTAAGCCTGCTTCTTTGTATCTATTTTTATTTTCATTTGCAAAATCGTCCAAATCTTTTTCATAGCTATCAGTGTCTTTATTGTTGTCTAGTTCGTGTTGGTGCTTTTTTTTTGCAAGTCTTTTTTCTCTAAGTTCCTGTTCAAGCATTTCTCTTCTAGATGGGGAATTGTTTTGCCTATAAACAGCTTGAGCATTAATTGATTCTCTTATTTCTGCTTCACTGAGAATGCGGTCAACAGCAAATCCTTGATCGTATAATTTGTTAATTGCTTCTCTGTTTTGCTCGTTCTCAACTACATTTATTGCAACATGGCTTAACTCTTCGTTTACTTCGTCCTGTTTGCTTTGTTCTGTGTTTTTGTTGTCTCCGTTACGCATCTCATCTGACCACCTAGTATTAGCGCCCTTATCTGGTGTTGCAACAATTGGACCATGGATCTCTTTTTTACCCCTTTTTACGCTAGTAATTGCTGAGGATGGTGGCATTTTATATAAATATTGCGACGATGCGGCAACTGAGACATGCCCCGCGCTTACCGAAGCTCCTATAATAATAAAAATAACAAATATCATCATGGTAAACTAACAAGATTAAGCGTAAAAAAAACCTATATCCGTTTATTTTTTACAAATAGGCTTTAAGCTTGCAAATATCAACCATTTTTTTCTTGCTATATAGCTAACAACATATACATATTTTTTTGCCTATCGTAGGCTAAAGCCATTTTTGTACTTGTTTTATTTTGCGCAGCTATTTATAGCGGCCGTTTATAATACTACTTTAGTGATTTGTGCTAAATGATTAACTTCTCCAGAATTGATTCCTTGTTGGTCTCTTTAAAGCCTATAAAGAAAAATAGTAACGTTAAAAGAGCGGAATTAAACAAACCTAAGCGTGAGTCTGGTACTGCGGTAAAAGACAACCTTACTAGCGTTGCTAGCTGCATTGCTGATGATAATTACATAGACATTGTAAAGACTGAACACAGCGCAAGTAACGCTAATATAAACAATAAGCACGTGCAAAACATTTTACATGCTAATCTAAAAAATACAGAGGTGGGTGAAAAGTTTTTTGCAAATGTAGCGGATAAAAATACAGAAGCGCAGATAAGCAACATTGATTACGATACCAATATTGCAAAAATATTAGATGAGGAACGCCCTATTTTAAAAACAGTACCACGTAAGATAAGTCCTGTTAATTCTAGTCACATTAAAAACATTAACTATAAAACTAAGCCAACAAAAAATACGATACCAATATTAACCAATGATAAAATCATTCCAGAATCACATATTAACGCTAATAAGGAGGAAACTATAGAACCTAAACAAGAATATAATTTGGAAGAGAAGCAAACACAATATTTTTTACAAAAACAGCAAAATAGCAATACAGAAGTGGTTGAAACAATTAAGGAACGCTTAACCAACGAAGAGCAGACTCCTTTAATGCCTAAGGTTTTTAAACAAGCATCAGACATATTAAACCAGCATATTGAACATACCGAAAACCAGAATGACGCTACTGTTACCAACATGGATGTTGCTGTTAACAAACAAAATTTGAGCGATAACAAAGAAGAAAAAAACGACACTACTCTAGCACCTGACGACCTATTATTTCCAATAAACTGTCCCGCAACTAAGAACGGTGCCCAGCTAAACACTAAAACAGAAACATTAGATATGCTAAATCAAATCGAGAATATGATAAAAAATTCTTCTACAACTGTTCGTATAACGCTTAGTTCTAAAAAACATAATGAAGCTAGTAATGTGGCAAAAGAAGATAACCAAAGCTTACATTATGCTCACCAAGTAGAAAATTGCTTAACGCAAGAACAAGAGAATTTACAACAAAAACATAAAAAGGGTTTATGTTATAGCAAAACCTATAGCATAAATAATACCTCTTTAGGTAATACAAATTTTACTTATTCATCTTTAGCTACCTCAAGTAAACAGCTTACAGAACAGCTTACAGATTCCTCTGTTAATCTTGATACCAATAATGTTAACACCAATGCTGACGAACGTATTGCGTCAAGTGTAAATACAAATAGCATAACTTCTGTATGTGAAGAAAACAACCCTATTAAATATAATTTAATTAAAAACTTATTACCAAGCAACAGTAACCTGATTGATCGATCAATAGTTACCAATAAAAGCAGCGTCACTATAGGTATAAATACTGATAAAAATAACCAAAAAAATGTTACTGAGCATTCTGCGCAATATAACGAGGAGGTTAATAACTATAAGTTAAGTCTAAGAAGTAGGTTCGGTAATTCGTCCGGCTGGCATGCTGTATGTAATCATAATATTGCCAGCAAAGCAAAAAGCAGAAATATAAATATGGATTGTGCTACCTACAAAATTACCCCTGTACCATTAAAAGGTTGCTTTAATGTATCTATCTTATCGTATAATGAAGGTTTAAAGACGGTATTTTTTGCTAACAAAGATGAAGATAATATTGAAAAATTAATTACTTTAGCAAAGGAAGAAAAAAACGCAAAAACTCTTTACGATTCTTACAATAGACGCTTTGTTTTAATTGCTAACTCAGAACAAAAAGCTGCAACGTCGTTTTTTGCAAGTGGCGCATTTGCATTTGCACAATTAAAAACAAATAGTTTATCTAACTTTAGGGTTGCTCATATTACTGCAAAATGTAAAGATTTAGTGCAAGACGTAAATAATTCGGGTGTTTTAATTAAAAAAATAACATCTAAAGATCATACTGATGATAGTCGAATTGACAAGCGTTCTAATGTTTTTATTAAAATTTGCGATATCTGTAAAAAAGAACTTTGCCTTCAAGACGACCCTAATTGCGACAATGTTGCATCTTATCTTGATTCCTGTGAAACTTTAAGCAGTAATACTCTGTTTGACGTCTAACAAAAAATAAACCTATTAACTTATTGGTTTGTTAATTCCTATCTGTGGTTTGCTTTTTTAATTAAGCTTTTATCTCTATGTCATCAATTACTGTCCGCAAAGCGTTAAGAGATGCCCTTGCGGAAGAAATGCGACTTAACAACAATGTTGTGCTTTTAGGGGAAGAAGTCGGAGAATATCAAGGTGCCTATAAGGTAACAGAGGGGCTTTTGCAAGAATTTGGAGCTAATAGAGTTATTGACACTCCAATTACAGAACATGGTTTTGCAGGTATGGGCGTTGGCATGGCGTTTGGTGGTTTAAATCCTATAGTAGAATTTATGACTTTTAATTTTGCCATGCAGGCAATTGACCATATAATAAATTCTGCGGCAAAAACCTCTTATATGTCTGGAGGGACTATGAAATGCCCTATTGTTTTTAGAGGGCCTAACGGCTCAGCTGCTGGTGTTGCTGCTCAACATTCTCAATGCTATGCTTCTTGGTACGCACACTGTCCGGGTATTAAGGTCATTGCGCCCTTTGAAGCTAGTCACTCAAAAGCACTTTTAAAAGCAGCAATTAAAGACCCTTCTCCTGTTGTATTTTTAGAACATGAACTTGCGTATGGTATGAAATTTGATATAAATTCAGATTTTGATCTTCCACTGGAAATTGGTAAAGCATTGGTGACAAAAACTGGCACAGATGTTACAATTGTTGGTTTTTCTTGGATTATGTCTAAAGTATACGAAGCGGAAAAGATTTTAGCCGAGAAAGGTATCGCTGTTGAGATTATAGATTTATTAACAATAAGACCGCTTGACATTGGCACAATTGTTAAATCTGTAAAAACAACTAACCGATTAGTTGTTGTTGAGGAAGGATGGGGTTTTAGCGGAATTGGTGCTGAGATATCTGCCCTTATTAATGAAAAAGCTTTTGATTACTTAGACTGCAATGTAAAAAGAGTTTTTGCCGCCGATGTCCCTTTACCGTATGCAAAAAACCTTGAACAAGTAGCAATACCTAGTACAAAGCAAATAGTAAATGCAGTATTGGAATCGCTATATCTGCCATTGTTACAGTAATGTAAAGCTGTAATATGTTTATTGTTATGTTGTTATAAACGCTTTTTTGTATTTTTTAATTTTTATCGCAAGTTTGCTTTATTATGGTTTATAATTTACTTACTTTACTAAGTAAAGTTGTGGCCAGTTTTACAAAAAGACTGTGCAAAAAAAAATCTGACATGCTGATGTTTTTAACTAAACTACTGACAGTATTGTTTGTCTCGTTTGGTCTCTCTGCCTGTGCTGAAAGATTTGGCAAGAAATCACAATACATTGTTATTAAAACCGACCCGCCAGATGCAATAGTTAATTTTGACAACCAGTTTGTCGGCAAAACTCCTGTTGGTTTGTTTATTCCAATTAAACGAACATATAAAGAAATACAAGAGCAGGAATTATTACTTAAAGAGAACCTAATAACTATAGATGAATTTAATGATTTTAAAAATTCCGTTCATCGTGTTACTATTGTAAAAGACGACTTTAACACTGTTAACTTTTTTATCCAACCAACGCTTATGTCAAAGCATGCTCCAAATCGTAGTTTATGTATTTTAGATATCGCATATTCTCTTCCTTTGCTTTTTATGCCATTTACAGCAGATTTAGTAAACAATGCTTGCAATGGATACCAAAAAATATACGATATTACGCTAAAATCTAAAGATGAATCTGGTAGCTTCTCGACTGGTTCTTTATTTGGTAATTTTGGGTCTAGTATACAAGAATAGTATGACAACCTAACGCCAGTACAGTGCTAACTAACTGTCTTGTACGTAACCATTAAGTCACAAGCGTATTTCTGCTATTTAACATTTGTGTTTTTATTATGGTGCGATGTTGTAGTTTTATTACGAATTATATCAATATATTACGCCTTCATCCAATAACTTCTAAATTGTTCTAACGCGTACTTAACGCCAACCTTATCTTTAAGTTCAATATTTAACTCATATTGAGCAGTTAAACTGTTTTTTAAAAAGTTACTTAAACTAGTTACTACCCGATCAAAATCTCCATCATCGGGGTTAAACCTAACGATGCAAACTTTAGCGTAAATATGATAGTAAAGAAATACGAATTAACAAAGATCAGTAGCGCTCGCACTATAGTAAGTAAGAGTGTTTACTCCATGACTTGTTTACCTACGCCCAAATACCGACAGAATTTGCACATCAAAAATACACAAGAAAACCTATAAGAATAGTGGTGAAATTTAATGGAAATATATCGTATTATTTTTGGTAAACAGCAAGCCAAAAAAATATAGATACGGAAGGGTGAATTGAAGGCGCAAATAACACAAGCAATTAACAAATCTTACCATAAATAATTAGATCTATTTTGAGAAATATTTATTATAGATAAAAATACGCATTAGGGCAAAAGGTGCGTTATAAAAATATAGATTCCTTAAAAAGGAGTATATGGAAATTTAGGATAAAATTGAAAAACTTATTGATATGTTGGACAACAATGAGATTACAAAGGATGAGTTCGTTAAGAATAAAGCGGCATCAAGGATGGGCTATGTGACATTACTAGACTGATACACACCTATGACGTAACCGAATGCAACTTTAATAACGGGCTATGTTTTATTTCTCTAGCACCTAAAGGGTGTTTATAGGTTATGACGCCAATGAAAAACGCGGAAATGCCCAGTTTTATATTTTACAACCGCTAAATGGTAAAAAGTTTAAATATACAATGCGTTACCAATTTAATCTATTCGCTGATGTAAGCAAAACTAAGAAATGGCGCCGCCTGAGGGATTCGAACCCACAACCTTTTCCTTACCATGGAACTGCACAACCGTCTGTGCTTAGGCGGCGTAAAAATTATTTAACTGCCTCCGTGTTGTTGGTTTTTTTCTTTCTAACTCTAACTTGCACAACAACCCTGCCTTTATATCTAAGGCTACCATCTGGCAACTTTGTCGCAACATGAGATCTGTGTAAGTCACCTTCTTCGTCAAAAATAAGGTTTGTTTGTTTTATTGCATTATGAGAATTGCCATGACCAGATCTGGACTTAGACTTTTTTTTCTTTGGTACTGCCATAAGGTAAAAAGTTAATATTGTTGACTTAAGGGTAAAAATAGGCCAGTTTTTTACTTATGTAGCATTAAACTTTATTAAAGTCAATTACAGATTCACCATACTGTTGCGCTATATATTTATATAACATCAGTATTGTGCCAATAACTAAACGGTAATTTATGCAATACCATTTTAAAAGCTTTGCAAGGCAAAAATAAGCAACAAACATAACGCTTAACAGGTATAATTACCTTAGGTTGTTTACCTTGTTATAATATATTTTGCGCTATAATAATAAAGTTAAAATAGACGTAGAAATAATAACAAAAAAGAAGTTTTTGCCCATATTTAATATAATATTCAATGTTTAACTCTGGCGTTCTAAAATTTTATCTATTAAATTTTTTGTTTTATCCCATATATTTGGCAACTGTATAGAAACATACGACTGGGAGACTTTTTTTAAAAATCTATCCACTATTAGCAATCCATCTGTTATGTCTTTAACGCTAATGCTGATGTCGATTTTATGTGTGATAAAAAATTTAGGCAATGGTAAGAATACATTCTTATAATTTGCAGCTGCTGCCCTACTAACGGCACTTGCAGATTTAGGGGAGATAAATTTTAATTCATCTAAGTTTGTTTCTTTTGTGGACACACATTGGGATAAATTAAAACCATATCCAGATTCTGTTAATAAGATTTTAATTATAATAATAAATTGTGCTATTAAAATATTATCTAAAATTGTGTCGCTCATGGCACTACATTGTTCAAAAAATAATCTTATATTGTCAAAAATTAATTTTGTACCAGCATTTGCTGTGTTGTTATCTTGTAAGCCATGATATTTACCGCACAGAAAATATGCATTTTCACATGTGCATAATATAACAAATAACCGTAATTGGTTATCTATGCAACTACCTGTGTAGCTTTTTATCAACTCTGGCACTATTCTGCCTAGGGATTTTTCTTTTCCATAATAGCCAATTGCAATTATATTACCAATTGAGATGGTATTTTTAACTTTTTTAGAATGTATTTTGCCAACAAAGCCAGATATAAAACCCCTATCTTTAGTAATGCAGTGCACTATGCATCCGTTTTCTTGTAAGGTTTTAATATGTACAATAATACCTTGGGTGTTAAATCTCATACTTTAGTTTTTTATTAAAATTACAGAATTAATTAATAATTATTTATATATCTGCTTTACGCATTGTAATGCAAAAGCTTTATATGGTAAAAATTAGCGCCTATAACTTTTGTAATATATTATAAATAAATACATTTTACCAACCGTAAATACAAAAACAAATTAAGTAGACTTATTGTGATTTTTTAGCGTTACCGTGTTATAACTTTTATTTTAAACTAACCATTTTATTTAAATCTTACTTAAAAATACCAGGAAAATAAAATATCTACAACTGGCAACCATGCAACTAAATAAAATTTTACCCTTTACTGTGTTTTGCCATGCGTTTTTACCGTTTTTACCACGGTATAGCTAGGGTATGTTTTGTGTATATTGTTTTATTAAAAAATTTATAAGTTTTATTTGTAATCTTACGCTTGCATTATAGAAATAGTATGTTGGTTTTTGCTCGTATTTATCGTAATTAAACTTTCGCTTTATGTCGGTATTATCTGATATTGAAATTAAAAAACTCTCCTTGGATGAAAATATGATTTACCCTTTTGAGAGTGAGCTTATTTCAAAAATTAATTCTATATCTGTTATTTCGTATGGCGCTTCTTCGTATGGCTACGATGCTAGGGTAGCGGATGAGTTTAAAATATTTACCAATATTAATAATCAGGTTTTAGACCCAAAAAACTTTACCGATAAAAATTTTGTTACCAAAAAAGGAGATACCTGCATTATACCACCAAATAGTTTCGCGCTTGGCAGAACAGTTGAGACCTTTAAAATACCTAGAGACTGCATTGCTGTTTGTTTAGGAAAGTCGACATATGCACGATGTGGTATTATTGTTAATGTAACACCTTTAGAGCCTGAATGGGAGGGACATGTTACGCTTGAGTTTTCAAACACAACAAATTTACCAGCAAAAATATATGCAAATGAGGGTGCTTGTCAGTTTTTATTTTTTAAATCTAGCACTTCCTGTGCAATTTCTTACAAAGATAGAAAAGGGAAATATCAAAATCAAAAAGGTATAACCCTGCCAAAAATTTAACAATATCTGTTAAGTTTTATTGTGTTTAGCGTTTGTGTAACAAGGTTTACTTACAAATGTAGTGTATTATGTTACTTTGCATGTTACTGTTGCGAATTATCGCATGATAACATTAAGTTTGTGGGTATTTTTTATTTAGGTTGGCTTTAGATTATGGTTAATAAGTTAATACAAATCTTTAGTATGCTCCCAGGTCTTGGTCCAAAATCTGCTAAGCGTATTGTTTTACACTTAATAGAAAACAACGGAATCACCGCGCATTTAAACGAGTTACTTTTGTATATCCAAAATAACATTGTCCGTTGTAGTATGTGTAACAACCTTAGCGAAGATGACTTATGTAATATTTGTTTAGACCGCAAACGAGAAACTAACAAAATATGCGTTGTCGATAGTATAGATGACTTATGGAACATTGAAAGCGCAAATTACTACAATGGTCTCTACTATATACCGCAAAGAAAAAAAATATCTAATGATACGATACAAGAAATTAACATAGACATGCTGCTAAGTAGAATTGAAAATAATAATATTTCTGAAATAATATTAGCAAATAGCCCCACTGTTAAAGGTCAGACGAATGCCTTTTATATTACTGATGCAATAAAAGAGCTTTTGGATAAAAAACAAATAACGCAAACTATAATTACCGTACTTGGCAGAGGCATCCCTATAGGTTCTGAAATAGACTATCTAGACGAAAACACGCTTAAAGCTGCTTTTCAAACTCGCAAACCAACAGTGTAATTATGTAAATGCGTTTATATTATTGCCGTTACAATTGTTTGGTAAGTTTTTGCTCTTTTTTACATATACTATTTTAATTTTAATATATGCAGTGCTTTTTTGTAAATTTTTTATAAAAATATTGTCGATTTTTTATTAGTAACCTTAGTATTGCCATTAACCGCTTCTCTGCGCATTGTTGCCGATGTCTCTCGTTTGTTATTGTAAACATCCCTTCTGCTGCTAACAGTGCTTAATCTTGGGTCTAGTCTTTGCTCTAATTCATCTTGTTCAGAATCGTAATAATAAACATCACCATTGCTTTTTGTTATCCAACCGCTTTTAAAAGAGCCGTTATTCCAAATGCCATTTATTCTTGTGCCAAAGCGAGTAATCATGACACCTTGACCCTGTTCAATTCCGTTATTCCAATTACCTCGATAACTACTACCATCTCGGTAGCTACATGTCCCATAACCGTTAAGCTGACCGTTATCAAAAATGCCCCTACATGATATTCCGTCTACTGTTGTAAACTGACCTTTGCCGTTTTTTGCACCATTCTTCCAATATCCCTCATAATCAGCATCTTGATACTTCATGTACCCATATCCATCCATTAAGCCATTTATCCAATTCCCGACATATCTTTGACCGTTTTTATAATCTAACGAGCCATATCCATGCGGTAGCCCGTTTTTAACCTCACCTTGGTAATTTCTGCCGTCTTGAAAATAAATTTTTCCTGCACCTAGTGGACTACCGTTGGAAAAAGTTCCTTCATAAATTCTACCATCTGGATAAAACAATTCTCCATCCCCGTGCATTTTATTTGCTTCAAAATTGCCACGATAAAACATTCCTCCATCTTGATAATATAGCATACCGTATCCTTCTTTCTGACCGTTTACCGTCCGACCTTTAAACTCCAGTAGCTCTTTTGATTCCGCAACTAGAAATTGCATTGTTATTAATAATGTTGTTAGAAACAAAATATATACTCTTGTTTTTGTGTTATTAGCAAAAATCACACATACATAATAAAAATTACAAGAATGGTGGCACAGGGGGGGATTGAACCCCCGACCTACGGACTATGACCCCGTTGCTCTACCTACTGAGCTACCGTGCCGCAAATTAATATTGTAAAGATTATTAACAATTTACGTTATAATCAAGCCAATTTATAAACAGATGTTGTTATCTGTCTTTATCTAGTATTAAAATTATTTAAAAACCCCTGCCAATAAATGAACATGAAAATGAAACACTTCCTGACTTGATGCGGAACCGTAGTTTGTTATTAGTTTGTAAGAATCCTCTATGTTTAACTGTTTGGCGATTATGTGTACTTTTTTAAAAAAATCACAAATTGTCTCATCGCTTGCTTTGGTTGTAAAATCTTTATAGTCGGTATATTCCCCTTTTGGAATTACCAATACATGGATTTTTGCTAAAGGCTCTATTGTGTAAAATGACAGCACTTTGTTGTCCTCATATACCACTTTTGCTGGTATTTCTTTTTTTATAATCTTTGCGAAAATATTATTTTGATCGTACATATATTTGGTTAATAATTTAATACACTCTAACTTACGCTACCATTTTATCATTATTAACTAACAATACTTTTATCTATATTATCAAGATTAAGTGTTAATTATTGGATCTTGATAATATAAAAAATAACTTATACAGTTTATTTTACTGTATTTTGCACAATTTATCTTTAATTAATACACTATTAATGATTTTAGAACTTCAATTCTTTTCAATTAAGACACCTCTGTTTAAACCTCCTAAATTTGATATTTACCCAGTTTTAGACGAATGTGTAACGGAACTAAAAGATGGTGATATTTTGTTTATCACCACAAAAATACTATCCATACATCAGGGTAATTGTCTTCCTATTGAAAAACACAACAAAGATGATCTATCTAAGGAATGTGCTTCTCATTTTACCGAAAGAGACGTAACTGCTGCTTATCCTGTTTTGCTAACAATAACACAAGGATGTTTAATGTTGTCGGCAGGAATTGATGAAAGTAACGCAAACGGTTATTTTATTCTTTGGCCAACAAATACCGGTAAACTCTTAATGGAAATCCGTACATTTTTAATGGAAAAATTTAACATTAAACATCTAGGAGTTGTTGCAACTGATTCTAAATGTAACCCTTTACAGCTTGGCGTATCTGGTATGGTTGTCGCTTGCTGTGGATTTGAACCTATAAAGACGTATATTGGTCATAAAGACCTGTTTGATAGACCTTTTATTACAACCAACGCAAACATAGCTCAGTCGTTATCTGCTACTGCGGTTTTTGTTATGGGTGAAGGTACGGAGCAAACTCCGATGGCAATATACCGTAATAAAAACCTAAAAAATAAAATTAATTATACTAATTCTATTACTACAGAAAAAAGCCTATGCCCATTGGAAAATGATATTTTTGCCCCAATATTGCAACCTTTTTTTAAGAAAAAAAGCACCTGATTGCCGTATGTTGCTGTTGCTGTAAATTTAAAATACTTTTGTGTAATTTCTACTTAAGCGCTGTAATAAAAAGGGGCGCCTTGTTATGGTTATTTCTTTTGCTATAACGCTCGCTAAGTTTGACATTGGTCTGTTCTGTCAATTCTGACATCTTTTTGTACTTAAGAGCCATAAATTTCTTTTTCAATTTTCTAACTCTTAAAAAATTGTCCACAGATAACTCCGTTTTTAAAAAAGATCTTGAAGGAGGATTGTAATAAAAGCCCTTCACAGTATTTCCATCATTGTCAAAAACAGACTGCTCTATTGTTTTTAAAGACATATCTAGCGATATAATGCACAAACAAACTCTCCCGTAGAGAGACTAAAAGTCGCGCTAAACGGTAACGCAGTAAAAATGCTCTACTGCGTTACGTTACGTGTGTTAATTAGGTGTTAAGCAACACGATTTGTACCGTTCTCGAGTTTAACGCCGTTTTTTGCATTAGTTACTTTTTTATCAACTGCTTTTTTAGACTTAAAAGACACCTTCTGCACTTTTGCTGACTTACTACTTGTTGCAGAAGATTTTTTAGCCTTTACAAGCTTTTTCTTTGCTGCACTACCTAGTGTTGTTACAGAGTTTTTAGACAACTTAGCGGTAACTTTTTTGGATTTAATCTTTGAAGATTCTTTTTTTACTAGCAATTTAATACTAGGAGCTTTTTTTGCTACAACTTTTGCCTTTTCTTTTTTCTTTGCTACAGCTTTTTTAGAAACTTTTTTCTTAGATTTTTTAACATTTGAAATATTACCAGACAATTTTCTTACTGTTACACTAGAAGGTGGATTTTGCACCTGCGCATTTCTTCTTGTTACAGAATTGTTAGATAGGATATAATCTGCTAGGTCAGCCTCTGTTAAAGAACCGTCCTTAAGCTTTTTGAAAGCTTTTGTGTTATAACCAGACTCAATTACACGTTCAACAATTTCATCAATAATCTCCGAAAATGATATACCTCTACCATCAAGTAAAACTAAAATATTAAATAGTAAATCTGCTGATTCAACCAATAATTCATTGTTTGTACTGCTTGTTGTTGCCTTAAGAGCAAGTTGCACAGCTTCGTCTACCAATATTCTAACTGCCTCTTCTACCCCTACGGACGCTAAAAATGCTGTATAAGACTCTGAAGGGTCTGCATGTTTTCTAGAAGATATAAAACCTTTTAACAGTTGTAAAGCAACGCCATCTTTCCCTGCTTTTCTTAGCTCAGATAACACAGCAAGATCTTTTACCTTAGCAATAGACGCTGGCTTTGTAGAGTGGCTTTTTTTTGCTTTATCAAACTTAGAGTTTTTTTTGTAAGATGCGGAATTACCAGCCCCTAACAGACCTAAAGATTTTATCTTTTTCATAACAAATAATAATATTAAACAGCTGAAAACCCACACGGTAAACACCGTACAAGAACCAAATCATACACATTTTAATACAATCTTTTATAAAGTCAACGCAATGAATATAAAGTTATGTTATTTTTAGCTATTGTAAGTTGTTTTGCTTTTTAGATTAGTATATTTTTTTGTATATTATTTAAAAATTATAGTTGCTTGTAGTTGCGTTTATAATGTATAAAAACCACGGTATAACCTGTAAAATAAACAATTATATTGGTTAACAAAAAAAATATTTAAGGTCTAAATTTAAATGCATATTTTTGCTAAAAATTAT
>JAERRN010000074.1 GCA_016735445.1 Rickettsiales bacterium
AATAAAGCAATTGGACTAATAAGTGATTTTATAAATAACGAAACAGGAGGCTTTGCAGCAAAAACACAAAACCCCGAAACAGAAACCCCTATCTTTACTTTTACAACTATTTTTAAATTTAATCAAAAATCACATTCTTAAAAACATATTAGGCTTTAAGTTCTTAATTCCAATTTACTGTATTTTTTATTTAAAACTCTCCCAATATATAAAAGCTCGCAAAAACAAACATCTCTCAAAATTTATGATATATTCAAAAAATAACAAAAGTTCCGCCTTTTACCATTAAAAAATAAACGTTATACAGTAAAACAAGATTGGTAAAATGTTATATGGCAAAGTGAAATTAGTAAGGTTAGATTGGTAAGGTGTTATATGATAAAGTATTGTAAAAAATATAAGAGCGTTAATTGTGTTTAACCAGATCTTAGTATCTCTTTAGCTATCGATTCATCTTTTGTTTCCCCAGAGTCCCTCTTTATGTTGGAGTTGTCTTCTTTAACAAATTCTTCACCATCTAATGGGACGTTGTTTCTTTTTTCTTCATCAGATCTATCCACAAAATACTTAACCCAAGTTTCCATATCTTCAGTATTAAAAAAAGACTTACATCTTGCAACTCTTTCTCTAAAAGTTGCATTATCGTATATAATGTCTTTTATAGATTCGTTAATATCGGATAAGTCAATTTTAATAGGCAATATTAAATCTGTTTGCTTTAAAATAGCGCTATTTTTTATAGATTTTAACTTTTTAATAGCAATTAGTTCGTGCGGTTCAAGTTGGTACATTTTTGCATACAATTCATCGGCACCACTGTCAAATAAATGAAATTGCGTATCGCAAGTTTTGCTCAATTCATCAACGTTAAATTTTGCCTCTCCATCGGCAAACGCATCGGTGTCGGTTTGGTCAGAAAGTAAAACGCAAACTGTTTCCTTATTGGCGTAAGAATTCATAATATCGCACATAATACGGTAAGGTACCTCCATTTTACTTATAACAAAAGGGTTATTAATGGTAACAAAGCATGGAAAATCGTAGTTAAGAATTTTTTGTAAAATAGAATGTAAAATAATTGATATAAAAAAACTTTTATCATGGCTATGTTGTAAGTTTTCCATCATAACAACAAAAGCGATTGTTTCCAGCAAAGAGTATTCATTTTCAACATCCTGCCGTATGTCAAACAACCTCGAAAACTCCCCATCTACCGAAAACCAAGGTCTTAATTGTTCGGCAAAAAATGTACTTGCTATTTTTGTATCAAAGCAAGCATAAACATCCTCTAAAGAGTTGCAATCGGCTAAAGCGTTAACAATGTCTAAAAAAGTATCGGTATACATTTTATCCCATACTTTGTCGCCAATTAAACCCTCTAAGCAAATAGAAAGATGGTCAACTCTTTCAGCTTTATCTCTTGAACAGCCAAATAAGTTAATAACATAATTCCCCCTCTTTTCGTTTGTATCAATCACATAATTTGCACCACTAACGCACTGCATTAATGTGTCTCTATGGTTGGTAAACGAAAGAGAATACCAATTTGCATTGTAACGTAATAAATAATATATCGCCATCATGTCGGTAAAAATAGATTTCAGCCTATCATTTGAGCTAGATATTAAAATATTGCTTTTATCTTTTAATATACCAAAGGCATATGTGTTGGACTGCGATGTCGGTATTAGTAATAAAGGTTTTTTATCTCTATAAAGTTTTATATTTTCGTTGTCAAATATATAAGAATACGCAAACCCACCAACCTCATTTTGGTTAACAATAGAAGAATGCCCAACAAAGCGAAAATTACCCGGTAGAAAAGAATAAAACGCCCTCTCCAGACCAATATCTTCTTTACCAACATGTAAACCAGACTCAGAAACTCTTTTCATAAACTTATCAACAGACTGAACTAACCCGTGCGAAGTCCTAGACACTATCATAAAGCCAGCGTAATGCTTAAAAGATAAATTATTTTTACCTTCAATAAAAGAATTTAATTTCATTTTTTCAGCAATAGTTTTGTCCTCCCACTCTTCTTTTTGTACATCTTTAACTGTCTCAATTTGTTTTTTATAAAAAGACGCAGCGCGTTTTTCATCAATACCATGAAATATTTCACATGTTACTATATCATATGCCTCATTCATTAGGCTTGTTAAAATGCTAGGTGTTGCACAAGAAGTATCTTTTATTGTAAAAATAGAGCCATGAAATTCTTTTTCATCCTTCTGCGCGCTAAAAGTACCAAAATCAAAATTAAATAAACTATTATTTATTGCAGAAGACAAACTTGCCATCGGCATTAAATATTTTTTATTGTCAAAATTAAACAACCGAGAGAAAAATTGTAGATGATCCGAGGTATAAACGTCATTTTTATCACTTTTAAAGCATTTCAGTAACCTAGTTTCGTACCTGCTAAAAGAACGTATTAAATCTTTTGTTATCTTGTTTAAAAGATTTATCTTATCACTGGAAGTTCTGTTTATGTAACTAGATAAAGCAGTTTTATTAAGCAAAAACGGCATTTTCTTTAATGACAACTTAACATCAATACACTGAATGATAATTGTTACATAACAAACGGTATCATAATTGTTTAATTTTACACAAGTATCGCGCCAATTATCCTCTAAAGTGGAATGAAAAATATTTTCACCATAATTATTTCGCATTAATTCTGTAATTATATCGATGTTTCTAGTCCTTATGTTGTGAATCCAAAAAGAAATATTACCGTGACCATATAGGGTTGTTAATTCATTAATAGCCTTCCTAATAAGAAGGAAAAAATCCCCTTTTAAATTTGAGCTGTTGCTGTAATTGCGAACCATAACAGTTCGCATAATTTCACCATTCTTTAGTAAAATAGTAAATGGGTCAATATAACACGCAAAGGGCAACATTTCGTCTTCTACTTCTTTGTACGAAAAACTACCGCCAATCCTTTTTTGTAAACTAATATCACGATCGTCTATTTTGTTATCGTCGTTATCAACTTGATTTGGAAACTCCTTTTCGGACATTTATAAATAAATAAAACAACAAAAAAACGCTAAAAATGCACGAAATTAAAACAATATAGTGTAGGTGCGATTTTTGCTACCCACAAGCGCAAAATTAAACTACAATAAAGTTTTAAAACGTAACAAAACGGCTATAAACGTTTAAATTATGCTATACTAAAACCAACAGAAAACAAGCCACACCCATAAAAAAACCTTCCTTACAAAAAGAATTTGCAAGGAAAAATTAAATTAATATACATAACAAGTAACACAGTAGTGTAATTTAAACTTTAAAAGTTACTAACAACTACTGGCAAGACAAACACTCATCGTAATCTCTGTTAACAGAAGATTTAACACCATCTGTGGAAAACGAATATTTATCACCTTGTTGGGAAACATTATCTGCTCTAGAAATTGCCGTTGACCTACAATAGTATAAACTTTTTACACCTCTTTGCCACGCCTTAAAATGCACTCTATGTAAGTCACGTTTATGAACGTCACCCTTGAAAAATAAATTAACCGACTGCGCCTGATCTATTAAGTTAGACCTATTAGCGGCATGATCGATAATCCACATTTGATCAATTTCGTATGCTGTTTTAAACACATCTTTCTCATGATCACTTAAAAAATCAAGATGAGCTACAGAACCCTGATTAGCCATAATAGAAGACATTGTCTCATCTGTAAGTTTATTTTTACTTTTAAGAAATTCTTTTAAGTATTTATTAACCACAGTAAAAGAACCGCCTAATGTTTTATGTGTGTAAATATTTGCTGTATAAGGCTCAACACATGGGGATGCTCCGCCAGCAATTATAGATATAGAAGCAGTTGGGGCAATTGATGTTTTGTTAGCAAAGCGCTCCATTAAACCGCACTCTTTAGCATCTAAACAAGGACCTTTTTCTTCTGCAAGTTTTCGAGAAGCAATATCGGCACCATTTTTAATATGTTTAAACATTTTTATATTTATTGCTGTTGCAGTTGCAGACTCAAACGGCGTCATTTTTTTCTGCAAATAAGAACCAAAACCCATAACACCAAGGCCAACGCTTCTCTCACGATTTGCGGCGTAAACCGCCTTTGACATACTATCAGGCGCCTTGTTTATAAAATCTTGTAAAACATTATCTAAAAACCTTAAACAATCCTCTATAATTAATTTATCTTTTGACCAATCATCAAAGTATTCTAAATTTAAAGACGCTAAACAACAAACAGCCGTCCTGTTGTTACCTAAGTGGTCAATACCTGTTGGAAGTGTTATTTCGCTACACAAATTTGACGTTTTAACCTTTAAACCAAGCTTTTGATGGCATTCTGGTATACCGTTGTTTACGTTATCAATAAACAGCAAGTATGGCTCACCTATTTCAAGCCTAGCAGATAATATTTTCATCCATAAACCTCTAGCAGGAGTAGTTAAAATAACTTCCCCAGTCTTTGGGCTTTTTAAATCCCAATCCATATCTTTAGACACAGCTTGCATAAACGCATCTGTTATACATACAGCATGATGTATATTAAGCGTTTTTCTATTGTAATCACCGCCTGTTGGCTTTCTAATATCAACAAATTCTAAAATCTCAGGGTGATCAACGGGCAAATAAACAGCCGCACTACCTCTTCTTAAGGAACCCTGCGAAATTGCCAACGTCATAGAGTCAACCACCTTTAAAAATGGAATGACTCCAGAAGTACAGCCAGCGCCAAAAAGTTTTTCACCAATAGACCTAACAGACCCCCAATATGTGCCAATCCCGCCACCTTTGCTTGCGAGCCAAACATTCTCAACCCATAAATCAACAATACTTTTTAAAGAGTCATCAACCTCATTTACAAAACAAGAAATCGGCAGACCCCTGTTAGTACCACCATTACTTAAAATAGGTGTTGCAGGCATAAACCACATATTGCTAATATATTTTATCATTCTATTTTTATGACCCTCATTATCAGAATAAGCACCAGCAACACGATTTACCAAACCAGCAAAATCCTCACCAGGTAAAAAATACCTATCCTGTAAAGTTGCAAGACCAAAAGGGGTTAGTTTGTCTTTGGTGTCTTTGACAGAGGAATCAAGCATAAAAAATAATGTTAAAAAATAATATCTACAACCAAAAAAGTTGTAAACTTTGCCTAAGGTATATGTGCTTTAAATTTGTACGTACTAATTTATAAGCATTTTATAAGCGCTTTAAATATCATAAAACTTTAATGCTATAAAAGTAAACTCAAAAAACAGTATAGATTTTATCTTACAGTAAATCTTTTTATTTTTTAAAATCTCCAAGGTAATTTAGTTTACATTGTTTATTATGTGGGTCAAATTTATACCCGCAATCGCTAATTAATTAACCTTATTCACGCTGTAAACTTTAAACATGTAAAAAAATACTTATTTTGCACAAACAGTATATTAGTTGCAACAGTTCACTAACAAACACAGCTAAAACGAGACCGTGTTGATTTTGTTTAACTATATATACAAAATGCACCTTTTAACCGCAAAATTCTTTTGTTTATTTATTTTAAACAAGGGCGGTATTTTAATTACTTAGGTGAGCTACGATTATAATGTTAATTTTTAGCTTGCATATTGTTTATTTACCAGCTTTCAATTAATCTAGTTGGCGTGTTGCTTTATATAGCGGTATTGGTAGCGGTATTGGTTTTAATTATTTTAAAATCATCATATATCAGTTTTGTTAAAAACAATAAGTAACATTTGTACCAGCTTAATTTGGGAAATTTCGTTTTTTATTACTGTAGCATTATATGTCTAGACGATGCAAACTATCTGCTAACACTACGATATCGAGAGGTAATCGGGTTTCAAAATCAAACCAAAAAACAAAAAGGTGGTTTGTGCCAAACCTACAAAGTTGTAAATTTCCTAGTAAATTGGGGTTAATTTCTTTAACTATTGCGTCATCAACAATTAGAACAATTCGCAAATATGGTGGTATAGATGGTTATCTACTAACTGTTAAAAGGAAGCGTTTAACACCATTGGGTAAAAAAATGCGCGACAAACTTAAACTTAAGGTTGATTCTGTAAAATAGTTGCTATACTAAACCGCATTTAACATATAACTTTACATCTTGTGGTTTTTGTTATGTTTAACATTGGCAAATTATTAATATAACGCGTATATTATCTATTGCAAAACTGCTAAAATTTATAATATTACATTATAATTGGTTTTTGAAACCAAAAACTATTGTAAACAAAACTATCAAATGAATATTACCACAAAAAATAGCTATTCATATAAATATATAGCTAAAACATTGCTAGGGCTTATATGTTTTGTTTTGTTGTTAAATATTTTTTCCATTCAAAAATGCCTAGCTACAAATATAACAGGCCAAACCCCATTAGGTAATAACGCAGATAACAACAAAGCAATATACGCATCTATAAAAGCAAAGGAGGCAAATGTTAGAAAAGGACCAGGAACAAATTACCCAATATTTTTTAAGGTAATAGGTAAAAACACGCCTGTTAAAGTATACGGTAAAAGTAACGAATGGGCACTAATACAAACACGAGAATCGTCCAAAGGATGGATTAAAGCAAATTTCTTATCATCGCAAAATAGATACGGTACTAGCTTAACGGAAAGAAAGATCTGCAGATTACCAACGGTAAAAATAAATTTATGTCAAATAATTGGAATATTGCCAAAGAATTCCAATTTTAAACTAATACAATGTGGTAAAAAATGGTGCCGAATAGAAGTAAGCCAAAAACTAAGGGGATGGATCGTGAAAGAGACAATCTGGGGTATTAACAACAATGAAATAATAAAATAGCAAACAACAAATAACAAGATTGCACAAGTAAGCAACAAATAATAAACCGCACAAATATGCAAAAAATCTTATAAAAATTAATAACCACTATAGCCGTGCTATATTGATAGCCTAATCTGAAGAAATATTACCTATAGATTTTATTGCTTTTTGGGTAGCATTGTAAAGCGAAAAATGCCAATCGGGCATTGCTTTTTTAAAATTAATTAAAAACCTCCTAGAACTTATACAACAATTTGCCTGAGCATCATCATTGGTTTCTTTAGAAGGAACCGGTATTATGTTCTTTGTTTTTAAGTTAGAACTAAACAGTTTAGAAAAAGTCCTCCAAATCTCCTCCGCAATCTCAAACTTAGAGCAAAAACCCTTAGGAGATAAATGGTAAATCCTGTCCGTAACATCGTCTGAATCTGAAATACTAACATCGTCACAAACAAGGCAATCAATAATATGATACAACATTTGTTGTAAATCAAATAAATTACACAAGTTGCCAACTTGGTCATCAAAAACATATAGTTCCTCATGGTGAAACATAGCCTCTATAAGCTTGTAAACAAAGTTACTTTTGTAAAAAGCAGAATAAACCCAAGGCAACCTTACCACAATCGCATTTGGATTATTGCTTAATAATTCATACTCACCCTCTTGCATTGTGTTACCATAAACCGTTTTAGCGTTTGCCTCGTCAGATTCAACGTAAGGCTCATAACTGCTACCATCAAAAACAGCAAAAGTAGACAACCTTATAACACGAATACCTCTAGAGCTTGCATAAGCAGAAAGTGTCTTTGAAAACAAAACATGCCAGCCATACGCTGTCTCTTCGTTTTCTTTGCAAAGGTGTGCTTCGTATTCGGTAGTGTCAATAAAAATCCTAGCTTGACGCTCGTCAAGTTTTAAATGAAGTTGCTTTAAAATCGCATCTTCATTATTAACGTCAAAATTACCAACATCTATCTGCGTAACACCGCTAAGAGTTGTTGCGCCATTAAATAACGAATGACCAAACGAATTATTATAAAATGATATAACCTGTACGACCATTTTAAGATATAAAAAAAATAAACGATTTTATTACTAAAGTATAAACGCAACATTAACGTATATTTGCAAACAGCAAATATTAACAATAGTAAAATATTGATAAAAAATAAACGCTCGCTAACATTAAGCTGTAGCTAGAAAACATTAATAAAATAGAATCAATGCAACACACAAAATTGGAACAAATTCATAACAATGCAAAGAATATAATCTGCAACAATATTTTTAACGGAATATGTGACTATGTATATATGCTTTTTAGCGTCGAGATAGAATTCTTCCTAAAGACACCAGATATTATTTTAAATGTAAACACACCATTAATAAAACAATTGCTTGATAACATAAAAACAGCAGGTTACAAAAGTGACATCACTGTCGAATCTATAGAATTAGAAGACGGACAAAACCAATTTGAAATACAAACCGTCCCGACAGACAGCCCAGCCAACCTTGCTAAATTTATTTCAGAAATACAAAATGAACACTTTAAATTGTATAATAATATTGACTTAACAGCTAAACCAATGCAAAATATGCCATCTAGTGGTATGCATTTTCATATCTCTTTATACGATTGCAATGATATAAGTTTATTTGGTCCAATCAATTTGCACTCCGCACAATACCAAGAAGTTTTGTATTATTCAGTAGGTGGCTTAATGGCTAATAACAACCGCTTTATAACTATCTTTTCGCCAACAAATAATTGCTACAAAAGGTACATACCGCCACTTAATAAGGAGTTTTTTAAACACAATCCAACAACACTTAGTTGGGGAATAAATAACCGAACTTGTGCAATAAGAATACCAAGATCAATAACTGTTCTACCTTCAAACACAAGAATAGAACACCGAATCTGTTCCCCATTGGCTAATAGTTATAACGCATTAGGAGCAATAATTTTATCAATCACAGACGGAATAGTAAACAAACGTAACCCTCCTAAGCCAATATTTGGGGACTCGTTTAACCCTATGTATTTTAACGAAGCACCAAGGTTACCTATTTCGCTTAAAGAAACAAATAACGTTGTTAACAAAGTTGATAATTTAACAAGTATACAAGAAGAAATAAAAAAAATAATGCTACAATCTAACCAAAAAAAATAGTTAACCCGTATAAGCAACAATAGCGATAATTAGCAACAGCAATGGCAACGGTAATTAATAATAAACAATTGGCAGGTGATAGTGAGCAAAAAACTACCGCAAAACTACTGCATATTTAAAATACCGCTACTTAAAGCTAAGTAAGCGCTACGCAAAGCGTAACGATAAATCGCTTTCATCTACCCTTTGATGGTAACAAATACCCTTAGTAACAGACTCTAAACTAGGTATATTGTTTGAAATAGGCGCAAAAGTGGTATTATGTGCTACACTATAAAATAAAGTAGAATTTTTTAACCTAAATTTTAAAATCGACGCAAAGCGCTTTGAATTAGAATCTAATAAAGAAATACCTGTTGAGCTATAACTTTCAACCATGTTTAAGTCGCTGCTTAAATTTGTTAAAGTGTCTGGACTAT
>JAERRN010000073.1 GCA_016735445.1 Rickettsiales bacterium
ATATTTATTTTTTTGCTAAAAATAGCATATATTTTTGTGCCAAGTACATATTTTTGTATTTACGCAATGCATAGGTGGTTTATTTGCTGACGCTAATTACTGTAATAGTGTGTTTGATTTCTGTGCCTTTTGCAGTTTAAATAATAATTTATTATTTACCAAACTACAATAACAACATAGGGGCGTTATTGTGCGGCATTTCTTTATACCGCAGTTTTACTAGGTTAATGCGTTATATGTGTATGTTTTACTATTTATTTGTGATCGCATTTATTGCTTCAGCAAATTTATTGTATACTTCTTGGTCGCAGTTAGTTTTTATAATTTGTAATAGTTTTTTTGCAAAAGAAGAAACACCATTAATTACTGTGTATTTTGCCACTGTATAACCAATATTGTCTTTAGCAAAGAGGTCTAGTTGTTTTTTTATGTTTTCTGTTGTAAAAAAATACTCTAACACATTAAGGCTTTTTGCCCTAATTGCAATTATTAGCGGGGTTCTACCTTGTGCGTCGTGGTAATTAATGTTTACCTCTTTTTTGATTGTTGTTTTTGCCAGTTCGGTGTTATTATTTTGACAGGCATAGCTTAATTGATCTTGAATAGATAACTTTGTGTAGTCTTCTGAGAATGATTTGTTTTTATCTTTTTCTGACAACATACGAGGTGCCTCCATTAACATGTCGATGCCGTTTGAGTTTAATGGGAACGCGATGACGTCTTTTATATTTGTTGTTTCGCACAATATCATTAATATTCTTTCAATTCCAAGTGCTATACCACCGTGCGGGGGCGCCCCTGCCTGCGTAAATGCTTTATACATTGCGCTAAATTGTGTTATATCGACACCGCATATTTTAAATGCTTCAGTCATTTCTTCGGGGTTTGCGTTTCTAATACCGCCACTTCCTATTTCGTATCCATTGCAAACAATGTCGTATTGGTGACATGTTATTTGTTCTAGTTCTTTCAATGTCTGTATGTCAATTTGTTTATTTTCTTGCATTGCTTTACCTATATTTAGGCTACTTAAGGTTTTTTTTGCTTTACTAAAAGGATTATGACTAAAACTAACCGAGTTTTTTTCGTAGTCTATTTCAAACATTGGAAAATCAACAATCCAGCATAATTTAAAAGTATTTTTTTCTATTAGTTCTAGTTCGCGTCCTAATAATAGGCGTATTTCACCAGCCAACATGTAGGCAAGTTTTGCATGTTCGCAGGCAAAAAATACAACATCTCCATTTTGTGCGCTAGTTTGTTGCTTTATTGCAGATAATTCCTCTTTTGTTAGCAGTTTTACAATTGGGCTATTTGGGGTTCCATCTTCTTCAAATTTAATATAAGCTAAACCACCACCACCTAATGATTTTGCAAAATCTATTTTTGAGTCGAAGAAGCTACGGCTTTTTGATGACGCTTTTGGCGCTAGTATGCTAATTACTATAGCTCCTTTTGCGATTGCATTTTTAAAAATGCCGAATCCACTTTTTTTAAAAGTCTCTGTTAAATCTTTGTTTTCTAATGGTATTCTAAGATCTGGTTTGTCTGAACCATATTTTACCATAGCTTCGGCATGCTGTATTTTTGGCAGTGGTTGCAGATAGCTTTGTTTGTGCGTGTTTGGCTTAAATGCTTCAAATAATTTTTGCACTATTAACTCCATTGTTTGTAAAACGTCATCTTGTTCAACAAAAGACATTTCTGCGTCAAGTTGGTAAAATTCGCCAACAGTTCTGTCTGCTCTTGCATCTTCATTTCTAAAGCAGGGCGCTATTTGGAAATATCTATCGATACCTGAGACCATTAGCAATTGTTTAAATAGTTGTGGTGATTGCGGTAATGCGTAATAATGGGCTGGCATTATTCTGCTTGGAACTAGATAGTCTGTTGCACCTTCTGGCGTTGGTGCTGTTAGTATGGGTGTTTGTATTTCTTTAAAGCTATCTGCTATCATTTTTTCACGAAGGAACGATAGCACTTTACCGCGTACGTCCATAATTTTTTGCATTTTTTTACGCCGTAGATCTAAAAATCTATTTGCCAATCTAACCGTATCATTTGATTCTGGCGAGTTGTTGTCTATTGGCAGTGGTAGTTCGTTGCTAGCTAAAGATAAAATGCTAAATTTTTCTACATCAATTTCAATTTCACCAGTTGGGTTGTCTGTTCTCTCTGTGCCTTTATCTCTTTTTTTAACTTCACCAGTAACAGATATAACTGACTCGAGTGTTGTTTTGCTAACTTTATTAGACAATATACGTTTATCTTCTTTGTTTTGTATATCGATTGCTATTTGCACTATACCATAGTGGTCTCTTACGTCTGCAAAAATTACCCCACCATGGTTACGCTTAGACATAAGCCATCCACATATTGTTATTTTTTTGCCTATCTTTGCTATAGTAACATCGTTACAAGTACAGTCCCGTAATTTAGTTGCAAGGTGCTTTGTTGTCATCTTTTTTATTTTTTGGTTTAATAATTTTACAATTTTACGAGTAGCAGCCGTTTAACTTTTATTCTCAGTTTAAATTAAAAAATATTTTAACTTAATATAGTTATTGGCAACTTT
>JAERRN010000054.1 GCA_016735445.1 Rickettsiales bacterium
TATTTGTCATATATATTGAATAAACTTAAAAATATTAAAGATTATGCCAAAAATTGGATTGTGTTAGAACATTACGACATTTTTACCAAACTAGCAAATGATATTTTGACAAGCAAATTAATCAATAGCTTTAATAAATCTGAAGAAAGAAAGTAAAGAATAATATTTAATATATATGACAAATAATTATTTTTCACAAGAGCTATTCCTTGGATTAGTAAATAAAATAAACACTTATAATTGTTTTGTAAAAATTCCAAAACCTTGTTTGCTAAATTCTTTTTATTTTGACAAACAACAATATTGCGGTGGCATTGTCGGTAAATATGTCATTGTTAAATCAGAAAATCTCGGTTTTCTTGGCGTTATTCAAGAAGTATCTTTGCCAAAAAATACAGACTACACAATAGAGGATATAGAAATAAAAGATAATGATATTTATAAAACAGATTTAAGAATTAAATTATTATTATCGTTTGAATATGAAAAAATCACAGAGAATAACGTAGAACCAATAAGTGGAATAAAAGAATTTCCACTTATTGGTTCAAAAATCTATATTTGCCATACTGAATTATTAAAAAGAATTTTAAGCAGAATCAGTAAAGATGGTAATGTTTCGTTGCCAATTGGTAAAGTTATAAGTAATGATTTACCGTTTAATATTTCAATTGTAGATTTATTTGTTAGACACTGTGCAATCGTAGGAACTACAGGAGGAGGAAAAAGTTATACAATAGGAAAGATAATTGAAGAGATTAATGATTACAACAAAGGCAACAAAGACAATAATAAAAAGCTCAATGTTGCTCTATTTGATGCAACTGGTGAGTTTGAAGCTCTCGGAAAGGATGAGTCAAATATTAAAAGATATAAATTTGGAGAATTGTCAGATAAGGACAAAAAGCATAACATTGAATCTGTTTATTTTTCATATAAAAACTTTAGCACATCTGATTGGTTCGCATTATTCAATCCATCTGCAAACGTGCAAGCAATTAAATTGAGAGAGGCTATAAAATCGCTTAAAGTTATTTATTCTCAAAAAGAAGAAAAAACTAACGGCGTTACTTGTGGTTGTTATGAAAAAGCTGATAAACCGATTGCAGATTGTTATAAAAAAGCTGGTACACCGATTGCAGAGTTTAGTAAAAAACTAGAAGATTATAGTGATAATGTTTATGACGATGAAACATCTAATTTTGAAATAACAAACCTTGCCGAGCAAATATCGCATGAATGTATATGGCCTATATGTAGAATCAATACATGTAATTTTGGTGGTAGAGATGAACGAGATGAAGGATATTGTTTGTCATTAATCAGTAAGATTAATTATAAAGTTAAAAATAAAGCCTACAGTAAGATATTTAATTTTAACAATAACCTAGACAATTCCAAAAATATTGCGGAAATCCTTAATGTAGATGATGATAACTTAATAAAAATAATATCTCTTAAAGATGTCTCGTTTGATGATAATATGAGAGCGGTATTAATGAATTGTATTGGAAGATTTTTATTAGACAAGGCAAGAAATGGAGATTACGAAGAAAAGCCTAGAATTTTAATAATTGATGAAGCACATCAGTTTTTAAATACCAAAGTCAGTGGTAACTATGCTCCAGATATTCATTTAAATGCTTTTGATAATATAGCTAAAGAATGTAGAAAACACGGTTTATATATGTGTTTATCAACGCAAATGCCTAGGGACATTCCAAGTGGAATATTGAGTCAAGTAGGAACTTTTATTGTGCATAGATTAATAAATAAAGACGATAAAGATAAAGTAAAAGATACCTGTCAAGAAAGCACTATAGAAATAATGTCTTATTTGCCGATACTAGGAGAAGGTGAATGTATATTAATAAGCAATCATATTCCGATGCCATTACATATTAAAGTTGCTCAACCAAGTGATAATTTCAAACCTAGCTCAGAATCGCCTCTTAACGAATTTTTAAAAAATAATACACAAAATGACAATAGTAAATAAGGTAAACTAAGCATTGAAGGAGAAATTGACGTTTAGTCATCCACTTTCCCCACCTCCTCCAAAATCCTCAAATAACTCTTAATCTTCCTTTCATCTTTCTCAAAAAGAATAGAGTTAATTTGCTGTAATAGCTTGGACTTCTCTTTTGAAGCTGGGAAATCTAATAATTCAGTAAGATTAATTTCCAAAGCTTCAGAGATATCAATTAAAGTCTCAAGCGTAGTTCCTGCAAATCCTCTTTCAATATTAGAGATTGTATCTTCTACTTTATCAATTTTTTGAGATAATTTAACTTGTGTTAAGCCTTTTTGATTTCTAAAGAAAGCAATTCTTCTTCCAATTTCTTTAAAAATTGCGATATATTTATCTGTTTTTCTTGCCATAGGAAGTTAACTTAAACGTAATGTAAATACGATTAAGTGCAATTGTGTTGCTTTAATAACTGATTTATAACTTGGTTTTAAGTTGAAAGATGTAAATATATGAAAAAAGTAATAAGTAAATTTTTAATAATCGGCATTATTTTATTTTCTGTGGGCAATAAATCTTATGCCAGTGATTGTGATACAATGGAAGGAGCAATAGAAACGATAGTAGTAGTCTATTATCAGCCTTCATTTGGTGATATTTGTAGATTTAAGTTTGGAGTAAAATTTATAAAGGGAATTGAAAATACTAAATATCTTGAGCGTTTACTAAAAACCAGACATCCTACTTTGACTAGAAAGCAATAGAAAGAAAAATATCATCAAGTGATGCAGAAGCGTTTAAGAGGCAAGCGGACGAATGAATTTGGAGAGGAGCTATTTGTTTAGCGTCTTTTCAAATATCAGGCAAGCACTGATTCAATTTAAACCTATGCGAACCTGATTTAATTTAACCTTTAATTTTTTTTATTATGAAAAGTACAAACGTAAAATACCCATAAAAAGCTATAATTTTTGCAAGAGTGTCTAGTCAAGCTAAACCAGAAGGATGTTCGTTTGATACACAAACTCATCGTTTACGAGAATACTGCAAACGAAAAGAATTTGATATTATTAAGGAGTTTCAACTTGTTAAAAGTGCAACAACTAAAGGTGGAAAGTTTTTTATCAAAATGACTAATTTTATCAAAAAACAAAGAGAACCCATTGCTTTGATTTGCGATACAGTTGATAGATTAGAAAGAAGCTTCAAAGAGGTATTAATTTTAGAGGACTTGAGAATAAAAGGTAAATTAATATTACATTTCTTAAGGGAAGGTCAAGTTCTTGATAAAAAAGCAAACTCCGCTCAACTCATGGCTTATCAAATGTTTGTAATGATGGCAACTAATTTTGCCAACTCAATATCCGACAACGTCAAACGAGGTTTTGATGGAAAGAGAAGAAGAGGAGAAAGCCTTGGGCATGTTCTAATAGTATACCTAACTCAAAACGGAGAAGTATCAATGGATCCATTCAAAAGTATCTTAATCCGAGAATTACTACATGACTACTCAACAGGTCTCTACTCCTGCCCACAACTGGCAAAAACATACAGCAGAAAGGTTTAACTAGTAAGAATCATAGAGGAATATCAGGAAGTCAAATTGATAGAATCGTGAGTCATCCATTTTATTACGGATACATCGAAGATATCGATGAAGATGACAATAAAATTTTAAGACCTCATAAATATGAGACACTAATTAACAAAGAATTATACGATATGTGCCAAGATGTTAAAAAACAAAGATGATACAATAGGTTTAAGGGAGAAGTGAAGAAAAAATATGCTCTCAATGGCTTAATAAAGTGTTTTAATTGCCAAGCAAGCTTGAGTTCTTATGAAACCAAAGGAAAGACCTATTTACAGCCAAACAGAAAAAAGAAAGACCAATGCGCACCCATTGTTGCAATGTTGCAGAAGAATTACTATTAAAACAAATAGAAGAAGCCATAAAAACAATTGAATTTCCACAAGAAGAGCTAATCAAGATACAAGAATCATTGAAAGGCTGTGGATACATCATATCAAGACACAAACGAAAAATTAAAAGGATTGCAAGCGGAATCAAGTAAAATCAAGTCAGCAGTTTATGGTTGGAATATGCGTTGTTCGGAAGACATGAGAATTACAACAAACGAAAGACAAGAATTTCTATCTCCGTTAAGAAAAAGACAAACAGAATTAGAGCATGAAATATCCAAACTTTCCAAAGAGGACGATAAGTTCGAAATCGCACTAAACGCCTTGCTAGACTTAGCTTCAAGGAGTTATCAACTGTTCAAAAGTTCGAGACCAGAGGAAAAACAGGAGATTCTCAAATTACTATTCTCGAACCTTCTAATAGATGGTAAAAACCTCCAGTTTTACTGACATAAACCCTTCGATGAACTATCAAAAATGGAGAGGTTTGACGTATGGAGCGGGCGACGGGGATCGAACCCGCGATTTCAACCTTGGCAAGGTTGCGCTTTACCACTGAGCCACGCCCGCAATATAGTTTTTAAAACAGTACATACGTATAGTTCTATACTAATTAGTTGTTAACATACCTATTTAATAGTCAAAGGTTTTTGTGTATATAGCGCATTAGTATATTTATAATACTTGCAATAGTTATATATGATATGCCAAAACATACCAATGTTGCATAGTAATAACAATGAAAAATATAACGTAATTTACTGCTATCTGCTTTTGGTAAAACCAACTATTATGCAAAATCTGCATCGCGATATTAATATGCGATATTTTTATCCTTACTATATTTATGACATTTGTTGCAAATAGTGTACAATAAATTATAGTTATAATGTTATTTTTATGCTTTTGTATTTTGTTTGTTATGGCGCTAAGGGTTTTTGGTCCTACACTTGGAAGGTTTTCCCGTGTTGGCTTTCGCAGTAAAACTAGACGAATTGGTATTACTGACTCTGTCTTGCTTCAACTAAATATTGTAAATAAGCTATTAGCTGAGCAAAAAAAGGCAAGTATAGGCGACCCTTTTGCGGGGGACTCGGAATTTGAAACTCTTATCACAAAGCAAATTAATATTCCTAAAAACGTCGAAACCAGCGGTTTGCCCGATATTTACCACTCTACTGCAAAAAAATCTAACACAGATAATACAAAGAATATTTCTGTTAACCCTAATAATACCAGTGAAAATTTTCAAACTACTCACAATAAAGCCCTTCAATACAAAAAAGAAGAATCCGTTAACAATGTGCAAAACTTAAAAAATATAACGTCATCTGTTAACAAAGTAAGCCATTTACAGCCACTTATTAACAAAAAAAGTGAGGTAAATTTTAACGACAACACCCAAGAAGAAACTACTATTAACAATCAAGTAAATAACGTTAGTAACAATATTGAGGAAGTAAGTAATAATATAACAAGTGACAGACAAGAGGCTGTACAGGGGGTTATAAACAACACGCAAGAACAAGAAGAATCGATGCATTCTAAACGGAATATTGTAAATGTTGTAGAGGAGAATGTTGTAGAGGAGAATGTTGTAGAGGAGAATGTTGTAGAGGAGAATGTTGTAGAGGAGAATGTTGTAGAGG
>JAERRN010000024.1 GCA_016735445.1 Rickettsiales bacterium
CTTTTTATTTTAACAAATAAACACTATAGAGCTAAAAAATCCCAACAACAAAGACCATATTAGATACAGAAAGCCGTATACAGAAAAAAGTTAACTAAACATAATTGACTATAACAACAACTGTTTATACAGTGTATTTAAAAATGCAAAGCTATGGTGTTGCGATAAATTAAACCAGTTAGTATTAAAACCAGTTAGTATTAAAACTAGTGAGTGATAAAAAATTACTAAAAGAAGGTGCCGCAACGAGGCTAGCTTTTAATACTTATATAAAAGAAATATCAGAAAAATTTAAGTCAGATATGACCAGCGAGATGGGGTATCGTACTCATTTTGAAATACTATTGAAAAATATTTTTCCTAAAGAAAATATTGGGCATGACGATAGAGCAAGAGAAAACAACAAACCAGACTTTGTTATTACAAACAGCGCTGGTGTAGAAATGTTATACATTGAAGCAAAAACTATCGGAGTTTCACTAGATAAGACTGAAAAATTAGACCAAATGAAACGATACTTTGGTTACGCAAATTTAGTACTTACAGATTATACTGAATTTAGATTTTATAGAAACGGTACCGCATATGGAAAGATAGTAAAAATTGCAGACTTTAACATAAAAACAAAAACCATTAAAGCAAAACCAGAAAACTACACCATATTAGTAGAAGATATAACTAATCTTGCCGAATCACAAATAGAGATGATAAAATCAGGGCATCATCTAGCACAAGTAATGGGCGGTAAAGCAAAAAGGATAAGAGATTACGTTAGCGAAATTTTTGCACAAGACCAAGACGACACCGACGACAACACTAACACCGTTAACGCCGACAACAACGAAATAAAAAAAGTTTATGATGTAATAAAAAACACACTTGTTAACGATTTGGATGTTAAAAATTTTACAGACATGTACGCCCAAACCTTAGTTTATGGTTTATTTATTGCCAGATACCACGACGACACCCTTGACAGTTTTACAAGACAAAAAGCAAGAAACCTTATACCTTCCTCAAACCCATTTTTGATGCATTTTTTTGACCACATCGCAGGTGTTAATTTTGATAAAAAACTTTCTTATATTGTGGATGAACTTTGCACATTGTTTTTACATTCTGACGTAAAAGAATTAATGGAAACTTACACAAAGCAAAAAGAAGACCCTATTATATATTTTTATGAAGATTTTTTAGAAAAGTACGATTCGGTTTTAAAAAAGAAAATGGGCGTGTATTACACACCAACGCCTATAGTAAATTTTATAGTTCGGTCTGTTGACGAGATAATAAAAAAAGATTTTAATTTACCTGGAGGTTTGTGCGACACAACACTTGTAAACAAAACACTTGCAAACAAAACACTTGCAAACAAAACACCTGTAAGCACAACGCACAAAGTGCAAATATTAGACCCTGCCGTTGGTACGGGTACTTTTTTTAGTGCAATTATAAATCATATATATGAAAATAATTTTCGCAATATACAAGAAGGAAAATGGAACAAATATGTTGAAAAAAACTTATTACCAAGGTTACATGGTTTCGAATTAATGATGACTCCATATATAATTGCCCACTTAAAATTAAACTTAGTGTTTAAAAAAACAGGATTCAATGCTTTTAAGCAAAGATTAGGTATTTACCTAACAAACTCTTTAGAGGGTATAAAAGGTATCGATGAAGAAAGCCAAGAACAACTAAAAACAGAAACTGGTTTTGGTCTTATGGGTCAAATTTTAGAAGAATCAAAACATGCTAACAAAATAAAAAATAACACCCAAATTATGGTTATTGTGGGCAACCCACCTTACAGTGTTAGCAGTTCCAATAAAGGCGCTGAAATAAAAAAACTTCTTGAAGTTTACAAAAAAAACTTAAACGAAATAAACTTAAATTCATTGTCTGACGATTACATTAAATTTATTAGATATGCAGAGTTTTTTATAGAAAAAAACAAAACAGGTATAGTTGCAATGGTAACCAATAATTCTTTTGTAGACGGAATAATTAGTAGGCAAATGAGAAAACATTTGCTTGAAACATTTGACGACATTTATATTTTAGACTTACACGGAAGTGCTAGAAAAAAAGAAAAATCACCAGACGGTAGCAAAGACGAAAATGTTTTTAACATTATGCAAGGCGTTAGCATAAATATTTTTGTTCGTAAAAATGAAAATAAAAAAGAACTAGGTACAGTATACCATGCAGATTTATTTGGTTTAAAGGAATTAAAATATAATTTTTTAAACCAAAACAATAACGAAAGCATTAAAACCGTTAAATGGCAAAAGATAAACTACACCGAGCCATATTACTTTTTTGTACCAAAAGATTTTAGCTCACAAGATAAATACAGCAAAGGCTTTAAAGTTAGCGAGTTGTTTTGCGTTAAATTGGCTGGAATTGCAACAGGTGACGATAAAAACCTAGTTAGTTTTAAATCTTTTAAAAAAAATAACCAAAAGTATTTATACCGTCCTTTTGATATTCGTAATATAAATTATGACTTAAAAAAAGTTAGCAGACATAGATTTTTTGTAATGAAACATATTATAGAAAAAGACAACATAGGGCTTATGTACTCAAGAACATGCGTAGACAAGAATAAACCTGGACACGGAATGGTTTTTAACAAACTTGCCGACATGAACCTTATGGGTGCAATGACATATTGTGCCCCTATTTATTTATACCCAGAAAAATATAGCCTTGAACAAAAACGCATACCAAATTTTAATGATAAAATTATTAACGACTTTGCTAATAAAATAAATTTAAAATTTACAAATGAAAAAACAGACGAAAAAGAGACATTTGCGCCTATAGATGTTCTTGATTACATCTGTGCAATGCTTCATTCTCCAAGTTACAGAAACAAATATAAAGAATTATTAAAAATAGATTTTCCCGTAATACCGTATCCCGCAGATGTGGTAAAGTTTAAACAACTTGTAGAATACGGAAAAGAGCTAAGAGAAATATACTTACTTGAGTCTTTAAAGTTAGAAAACAACTATACAGCAAACCCAATAGCAGCATACCCAGTAGCAAAAGAAGATGAAGCCGCAGATGTTGTTGAAATTGTAAAATATAAAGATAATAAGGTTTTTATAAACAAAGAACAGTATTTTGGTAATGTTCCAGAACTTGCTTGGAATTTTTACATTGGAATCCATCAGCCCGCACAAAAATGGTTAAAAGATCGTAAAAAAGTAAATTATAAGCTTACGTATGACGACCTAATACATTATCAAAAAGTAATTATAGCTTTAATAGAAACTGACAGAATAATGAAAGAAATAGACACACACACAAAAGATTGCTAACTAAAAAACACCAACTAACCAACGCTAAAAATGCACTAAGGCAGCAAAATATTATCCAAACCCATAAAACTACAAAAAATGCCAACTAACTACAAAAACGCCAACTAACTACAAAAAATGCCAACTAACTACAAAAATGCCAACAAGCCCATAAATAACAAAAACGCCAGCTAAAAAACACCAACTAACCAACGCTAAAAATGCACTAAGGCAGCAAAATATTATCCAAACCCATAAAACGCCACTAAACAATAAATATAAAATATACTATATGTTTGTGATATTTTTTTGTGCTTGTTGATAATGCTATTTTGGGTTTTTGTTGTTTGTCTTTAGCTGTTTTAATATATGTTTTAATTTTTAACTGTATTTGGTTTTTTTTGGGTTTCTTTTATTTTATCTATTGAAAGATATCTATTTTTGTATAGCGTTGTTTTTACGTTTACTTTTTTGTAAAAAAACATAACAATATTACACTGCTAACAGTATGTAAGTTGGTAAATTAACTGCATATTA
>JAERRN010000005.1 GCA_016735445.1 Rickettsiales bacterium
GATAATGTACAAATGCCTAAAGATGATGATTTAAATAAAGAAGTAGATCAAATAGAAAAATATGGCGCTAAAATGATACATTTAAACCACAGTTTGTACCCACCATTACTTAAACATATGTACAGTTTTTGATTAAAAAACTCAATACTTACTTTAATAACGCTAAATCATGTACCGTATACACAGTTAAAAAACTAAGTATAGAGGGGTTACGGTTTTTACTTTTATACGATTTATAAAAATAGCACAGCTTCGTTTAAGGTAAATAATAAGTGTAAAGATGTAACAATACATCTTTATCGCAAATAATCTGATAAAGTAAAATAGCAAAATAGACTCAAAAGAGTAAAAGACCACCTAATGCACAAATAGTATAAAAGAGGTTAGTTATTACGCAGCGTACAGTGTTTTTATAAACAGTAGCATTAAAAAGTTAAAAAATCTTCAACCAAAATAGTGTTAACTGTACCTGTAAACGTGGTAAATTCCCAACTCTACCATATATACGCAAAAACGCGTGTATGGTATAATTTACATACACGCGTTTATAAACTCTTACGGATGCACAATTTAGTACACACTTCATGTATTCCGTAAGATACTTAATTTATGAACAAATCTAGTTCCAAGGTGCAAACATTAGAGCTTTTGCAAGACCGCACCAGCCAGTTAAACCAGCTACCGTTAAGCCCGAGCCTACTATAAGTGTTACAATAGAAAACTTTCTGCTATACAAAAGAGTAAACAAACCGCTAACAAGTAAAGATATACCAACTACTGACTGAACTTGTCTTGAAATTGGCATTTTATTAGATAATTTAACCGGTAAACCTGCTTCCTCCCAGCCAAGTAAGCCTTTTTCTATGCTTTTTATTTCTACGTTGTACTTACTTTTTATTTTATCAACAACATCGTCCGACCTAACGCCAGATCTGCAATGAATTATAATTTCTTTACCGCTAAAAGCGCCATTTTTAAGCTGTTCAAAGTTTTCAACAAAACCATTTTGCGAAACAAGCACAGCGATAGGAATATTCTTAGAATCATACTCACTACCTTCTCTTACATCAACTATTACCACCTTACCAGCTTGATACAAATCAAGTGCCTTTTTTGGACTAACAGTTTTTGCAACAGACATAACATTACCAAGAACCGCAAAAGCGACAAGAAAACTTGACACAAAACGACCACTAGTACCAATTGTAATTTTTTCCATCATATATACAAAATGATTAATTAATTTAACTACTGTTAGTTACCTTTGCAAACACTGTAAAAATCAGCAATGTAACAACGTATGTACGTTTACCATTGCAACGTTAAATGTCAATTTACATAATAACTTTTTTAAATACGTTAGTTATAACAAAAACAAACGCTAGATATAACTTTTACAAGACATTGTATAGTCTTGTAAAAGTTATAATGTGGTTTTGTTTAGATCTAAACTGTAAACACTAACAAATAGCCAATATATCGATATAATTTATATACTTTTTAATAACCTATTTGAACACCAACAGCAAACTTCGGTGCTATTGTTACCGATACTTCTGGTAACGAAATAGTTACATCAGTAACAAGATTGTTATTAGGGTTACTAGGGTCAGTAGTGGTGACAGTAAACGTACGATCAGCTGATAGCGTACGTAATAACACTGGAACCGTTAATTCACAATAAAAAGAAATTGGATGTCTTTTTGAGCCAATCGTAAAACCAAGACCAGTTAATGGACCAGCGTTAATTCGCGGTGTGTCGCCGGAAACACCAGACAGCTGCGTAGCGGCACCAGCTAAAAGGTAAAAAGTTGTCCTAGAACTACCACTATCAAGATGAAAACCAATTTTACCTTTTGCCTCAAACAAAAAAGCATTAATAGCTGTACTGCCAAAAGATTCAAAGCTACCAGTAGTAATAAAATCCTGATTATAATTACCAAAGTGCATATCTACACCAATACCCATACCCATGTACAATAACCCAGTTGAGTAACTATTAAAACCTAACTCTGTATTAAACAAACCAGAAAAACCGCCACTAAAAGATTTTGAAAAATCTGTACTACCGTCCGTTGAATCTACATCCCATAAAGCGACACTTAGGCCGTTATTAGAACCGCCACCGCCACCAAGCCGTAAATAGGTAGTACCTTTATCTTGCTTCCTTGTAAAACCATCATGATAAAGCATTTGTACTTTTTTACTTTCATATCTTGCTTGTGCGCGTTGCTTTTTTTTGTTATCACGTTTAATCTCACGTGCAACAAAAGCGGTAGAGCTCTGACTGTTGTCATTGTTGCGACGCAACACCGAACTAGTAGTGCCAACATTATGGTCACCTGCTGCAACAACGGTTCCTTCTGCAACTTTACTTGGGACAACAGTTGGATCGATCGGTAAATAATCATCAGCGTGCGAAATGTTAGGTAAGGTAAGCACTAACACGCCAATAATAAAGCTAACAGGAACAGAAAAGACAAACATGAGTATAATTAATATTAAATAACCACTATTACATTATGTAATATACGTAACATGGCAAGCCTGCGATAAATTGCAATAGATGTCAAGTAAAAAAACGTCACCAAACTATCTTTTATATTTTTAGCAATCTACCGTCAAAGCCTCTAAAAACTAAGTTTTCCATCTCTAGCTCTAATAATGCAATTAAAATTGTTTTTATCGGTATAGCTGGCATGCAATAACACAATTGCTCGATAGTTACAGGGGTGGAAGATAATAAATTTACCAAACTCTCTTTTGTATCTTCCGATTTAGCGTTGTAATCAAAATTATCATTAATCTCCTGTTCAAAATCTAACTCTTTATACAGCGACTTTTCTTGAACTTTCTGAACAGAAAGTCCCAATATTCCCCTCATATCGTCCATAATGTCACCAATATCCGTTGTCATTTTAGCAACGTTATGTTTTATTAAAGAATTTGTACCAGCATATCTTTCGTCACTCGGAAACCCAGGTACAGCGTAAACCTCTCTATTAAAACTACTTGCGTACCTCGCTGTTATTAAGCTACCAGAGTTTTTTCTTGCCTCAACAATTAACGTACCATACGACATACCTGCAATTGTTGCGTTTCTTCTTGGAAACCTACCAGGTGTAGGTGTTGCGCCAAACTTAAACTCGCTAACTAACACGCCATTTTCATTCTCTATCTTAGAGTAAAGATTTTTGTTTTCTTTCGGATAAATATAACCAAGACCATTTCCAATAACTGCAACAGTGCCGCTGCTACTGTTTAAAGCTGTGGTGTGTGCGACTGCGTCAATGCCGGTTGCTAAACCAGAAACTATTGAAAAACCCTCATTTGCCAATTTAGAAACTATTTGTTTTGTAAAATAGATACTTGTTACAGCCGGCGTCCTGCTGCCAACAACGCTAAAATTAACGCCACCAAGTAAAGAGGCATTACCTTTTACAAGTAAAACATTTGGGGCGTTAAAAACATGTTTAAGTAATGGTGGGTACAAACTGTGGTTTAAATGTATCATTTTAGCGCCATATTTTTCTATTTGATCTACTTCTTTATTTAAATCATCATCTTTAGGCATTTGTACATTATC
>JAERRN010000081.1 GCA_016735445.1 Rickettsiales bacterium
AATTTAGTTTTTTTAATTTAAATATTTTGCACCTGTATGTCTAAATTTTTTCCGTTATCGTTACTTTTACTTGCCATATTTACCAATACAATTTAAATGTAAATAATTGTGATAACGGTAAAAATTTTGACATACAGTTGCAAAATATTAAAATAAAAAAAACTCAATTACAGTCTCAAACTATTTTTAAATCCGTTTTGTTTAATAAAGATATTTCTTTACGTAAAGAATTTTTTAATTTATTATCCGAATTATGTGGCGGCACTATCTTGGGTCTTGCTTGTTATAAGATTTTTTTTATATATAATAAACAAGCAATGTTTGTTTTGTTATCAATAGGCTTTCTTGGCGGTTTTTATTCATATATTAGTCGTCTTGTTATCAAAAAAATAAAAAAATAAAATATTTATTTATGCATCTAGATCCATTACATCAGTTTAAAATTAAAGAACTTTTTAGAGTTAATTTATTTGGTTTGGAAATTTCAGTAAACAACTCGGTTGCATCTATGGTGGTAACCACTTTGTTTGCTATAGCTTTGCTACTTTTTAGCACACGTAAAATAAAGGTAAAAAACATATCTAAGTTACAAGCATTTGTTGAAATGTTGTTTAATCTTAGCGTTGGCCCTTTCGAGTCTGCCATGGGGCAAAAAATTGACAAGAATTATAAACCTTACTCTAAGTATATTTTTACTATCTTCTCAATGATTTTATTCCTAAACCTGCAAAGCATGATTCCTACCTCATTTGCTGCAACAGGTCAGTTTGCCGTCACATTAGCGGCAGGGCTAACAGTTATGCTTGTAACATTAATAATGATGTTTAAAAAACATGGTTTTAAGTTGTTTGGCTCGTTTATACCAGCAGGTACACCTATTTGGATGACGCCTTTAATGTTTATTCTAGAGCTTATATCTTTTCTTATCAGACCTATTAGTTTATGTATTAGACTTGGTGCAAACATGATTGCGGGTCACGTTATGATGGAAGTTTTAGCAGTCTTGGTTGTTTCTGGCGGTTTTTTATATGGGCCGTTTGCTTTTGTTTTAATGGTTGCAATCGACATGATGGAGTTCGGGGTAGTTTGTTTGCAAGCGTATATTTTTGCATCTCTTTCAAGCGTTTACATTAGCCAAGCTGCACACCATTAATTTATACTTACACTTTTGTGTGGTATATTTTTATTAGTTAGACAACAAACGGCATCATTGAGAAGCGTAGCAATAGAGAAATGGGTTTAGTTAATAAACCTTTTAGTAAATTATTATGACATTACGTTAAAATGTACAAACAACGCACAGTAACACTGTAAAACAGCAATACAATAAAGTTGCCAAGCTAAAAAAATAGCCATATCAAACTATATCGAACCATATTTAAACATTACCTTTAACTAAAAGTGGCAAACTTAAAATTAAAGAAACTACCGTATTGTAATATATTAACTATAAATTAGATTTTGATTATTTACGTAATACAACAGTGTTATATAAAACTAATTAATTAACGCATAAATACACTAATCAAGCTATAAAATTTGATTTGCTAACAAATAAAAGCGGTAAAAAAGCGCCGTAAGTGCCATAAAAAAGGCATTACCATGGCTTATACCACTCCTACTTTATATACTTGCTGATATGCTATTGTCGCTTTGCTGCCCTACAGCGTTAATGCTTGTAAAATCTGGTTTGCCAATTTTAATTCTAACACCTAATATACCAGTATCTAGGTTTGGTACTATATTTATTTTTTCAGGTATAACTTCTGTGCCATGCCTTATAATAATTAGTTTGTTTCTGTACTCAATCCCCCTTAGTAAGCTTTTTTTTGTAATTACTTTTGCTTTTTTTACTTTTCCGCTTACTGGATCAATCATTACAACTTTAACGGGTACGCTAAAATGCGTTGCATAAGCAACCCCTGAGCCGAAAAAGGACATACCAAACAAAGTAACGCAAATAAATAATAACCTATTAAGGCGTATACCGCAGAACACTGTACGTGCAAAGGTAAAAACTAATACAAAATAATTATACACTACCAAGACTAATATAAACTAAAAATTGTTTACCATTGTGTATGGTAGGATATTTATACCGTCAGTAATTGTCAAGCACTCACAACCACCAAAACAGTAGCGTTACAAACGCGCAATGTATGCTAATTTTTGCTTTGTTAAATTAATAACAAACATTAATACAGCCCATAAAAACCGTTATTACTTAAAAAACTAATAAAGTTAGGATTAATTTACATTGTTTAGTTTTGCACGTTAATGCTGTTCTAACAGTTTATTACCGCATATATGTTGCTTTGCTTAGGTTTTTTACTTCGTAATTGTTATTGTTAGCTTTGCACCTTTGGGAACTTTTATTGCAATGCTCGGGTTTACATTTGTACACAATACCATTTAATTTTGCACACATACCAACACTTAACGCTATGCTATTTTACAATTTTTTAATACACAAAAAGCACCAATAAAATACCTTTACAAGGTTGACTTTTATAAGAATCAATTAGACATTTTACATTACTGTCTTTTTTCTGTTTGTTTTTTACCAAACATTATTTGCGCGTTAATGACTTTAAAAAACCACAACAATACTTTTCTTGTCATTAACGGAGGTATTCCTCTTAATGGTTATGTCGATGTGTCTGGCTCAAAAAACGCTTCTTTACCAATATTAGTTTCTTCTATCTTATTCGATAAACCTGTTACTATATCAAACATACCAGATATTACCGATGTAGGTGTTATACTTGATTTAATATCTCAAATTGGCGCTTCGGTTAGCCGTTCAAATGGAAGTGTAACTATAGATGTTAAAAAAGTAAATAATCACAAAATTAATCACACAGCAAGCAGTCTTAGGTCTTCTATTTTACTAGTTGGCCCAATGTTGCAACGGTGCGGAAAGGTAAACATACCAATGCCGGGTGGTTGCAAAATTGGCAGTAGACTGATCGACATACACTTGAAGGCTTTTAAAATGATGGGAGCTAAAATTAAAACTTTCAATTCTTCTTTAGAGATAATTACAGAGCAGCCATTGAGAAGCATAGAAATAACCTTACCAATTAAAAGCGTTGGTGCGACACAGCATATTATTTTATCTTCCGTTTTAAACAAAGGTACCACAATAATTAGAAACGCAGCAAGAGAGCCAGAAATTGTTGAGTTATGCGATTTTTTAAATAATTGTGGGGCAAGAATAATTGGTGCAGGGTCTAACAAAATACTAGTTGACGGAGTAAAAACTTTACAACCAAAAAATTATCGCATACAAGGAGACAGAATGGAAGCGGGGACGTACGCAATTGCAATTGCAGCAACTAAAGGAAAAGGAGAATTACGCAATATAAAATCTTACCAAGTGCCAGAGCTATGGAATTTGTTTGAAGCTATTGGGATAGGTATTCGTGAGACAAAAAACGGTATTGCCATTTCCGCTGACAACTCAGTTCAATCAATTGATTTAACAACATCTCCATATCCCGGTTTTCCAACAGATTTACAGGCTCCAATAACTGCATTATTTACTTGTGCTGGCAACGGTAAGGTGTTTCGGGTTACCGAAATGGTGCATAATGATAGATTTGGTCATGTTTCCGAATTGCTCAAAATGGGCGCTGATATTCAGATCAAAAAGGACATGGTTACAATTAAATCAAAAAATAAATTATGCCCTGCTGTAGTAATGGGGACTGACTTAAGAGCGACAAAAGCGCTAATTATTGCAGGGCTGACTGCAAGCGGAAAAACTAGCGTTTTTGGCTTAGAACATCTTTATCGCGGGTACGAAAATATTGTGCAAAAGTTACAAAACATGGGCGCTAAAATAACAGAAGAAACCGAACAAACGGAATAAACTGAACAAATGGAATAAACTGAACAAATGGAAGAAATGGAAGAAAAAAACTAATCTCCAATCGTTACCGTGCCATTGCTACGCTATACCATTTAAAGCCCCACACTGCTTTTGAGCGCGTTATTGTAACTTATTCTTACCGGTAAGTTTGTTTTACTCAAGGCAGTTAAGGTTATTGTTGTGCTGTTTACAAACAATAAGCGATTTGTTAATTTCTAACACATGGTTAGAACAGTTAACTATTTTTTGGTATTCATGAGACGCAACAATAAATACTTTATCTGTATTAGATTTAATTAAATCTATTATTATATTTACAGATATATTGTCTAAGTGATTTTCAGGTTCATCTAATAACACAATATCACATCCCGAATTAATTGCGTTATAAAAAAGAACTTTCTGAGTCTGACCACCAGATACGTTTTTTAACTGTTTATTAATAATCGGCGTAATGCGTAATAAATCTAAAGCCTTTTTATCGCTATGTTGTGTTTGCAATTCTATAAACTCACCGACAGTAATAGGGATATTGTCTGCAATATTTGCCACCTGCGGCATATACGCAATTTTTGATTTTAATATAATATTGCCTGTATAATTGTTATGCTCGTTTAAACCTGCAATTGTTCGCAAAAGTGTAGTTTTTCCACTGCCGTTTTTCCCTAAAAGGGCGATAATGTCGCCCTTTTTAACTTTAAAATTTAAATTACTAACCAAACAGCAATCATGTATTGACATAGAAAAATTGCTTAACTCTAGCAAGATGTCGCAATTATGCTTTGCATTTTGCGGCTGTTTGTTGCGGTATACTAGTTTTTTTAATAGCTTGTCTAACATATGTTTAAATATATTTACTTAATTTATAAGTTATTATACATATTATGTATTATAAAGTTTATAATAAAATCACTTAACCGCGTACAAGTATGTTATACCGTATAAGGCTAGTAATAAACTAACCAACCTTGCGTTTATTTAGTTTGTTTTTTATCACTCTGTTGCATTAGCGTTAAAAAGTTTGGTAAAGCTCTTTATCTATTTTTTTAATTGATTTAGAAAATGTACTAGAAATACCATTTAAATATTTTGCACTTAATATGTAAATTGCGATTATATTTGGTATTGTTACAGATAGATTTACAACATCTGCCGCATCAAGTATAGACGTAAAATTATTGCTTTGTCCGCAACTCCAATAAGCCACAAGTAGCATTATTGTATAAATATAAGATGTTTTTTCACCAAATAAACTATTCCAAGCTGTTTTGCCATAATGCGCCCAAGCTATTGATGTAGATAAAGCAAACAAAGGTATAACCAGCAGCAACACAAAACGCATATTGTAATGAACAGTTTCAAAAGCGTACACTAGCATTTGCACACCATCAGTTTGCCCAATTGTATCAGCATTTGTAACACCAACAATAAGGCCAGAGCATAAAGCAACTAAAAAAATACTTATCATTGGCACAATAGCGCTAAAAACCGCCTCAGACAAAGAATTGTTATTAATTGAATTAGCATGAGTAATACCAGATGCGCCCATTCCAGTTTCTAAGCAAAAAAACGCCCTTTTACACCCCAAGGTTATAACAAAAAATAAAAATCCAATACCTTTATTAACAGATAAACCTTCTATAAAAATATTTTTAATTGTCGGTAGTATATTATTTGCGCTAAAAGCCAAAATTAATAAACAAGATACTGTATATATATACCCAACTGGTGGTGCAAAGTAATGCAATAACTGGATAACCTTGCCAAAACTACCAGATAGCATTATAATAATAAAACCAGAGATTAACAGAGAAAGTAACCAATTGTAGTTTCCAGAAAAACCAGAAAAGTAGTTAATAATATTAACAGTTTGATTAATCTGCGGGGAGAATAGGGTAGAAAAAATAATGCCAATAACAAACAGGTTACGCAATAATTTGCCAATAAAAGTAACACCTCTACCTCCTTTAAAAGCTTGCAGTATATAATACTGCGGTCCACCGCAAACTTTACCATCGTTACTTACAACGCGGTATTTATGTGATAAAAACACCTCTATAACCCTTATGGAAATAGATAAAATTGCACCTACAAACATCCAAAGCAACACACCTAAGCCAGCAACCTGTATAGCAACGGCTGTGCCAAAAACAGTTCCAAGGTCAACATTGCTACCAATTGCAAACAAAGAGTTTGCTTTTGAAGTTGATCTTGTTGAGTCGAGTTTTTTAATTTGTTTTTTTTGGCTATTATTTATTTGCTTAGAAAGAAAATACTTAACAGATAGCAAAATTAGCTTACCATTGTATATTCTTGTCCTTATTAAAAAATATAACGATGCAAAAAATAGCCAGAATATTAAAAACGGCAACTCTATTCCAAAAAATGGAAATACATTGTAAAATAAAATTTTGTTTCCAACAGAAGATACTGAGCTAAACCACCAGTTTGCAGCTTCAATAAGAAGCGGTATTATATTGTTTAAAATGTTAAATTTTTTAAATTCTTAAAAAGGATATAAAAGTCTACAAGATTATAATGTAAAATTAATAAATTAAACTTTATAAAGTTTTTTTTGCATTTTGCATTATAGCAGACGTAAAACGTATTAAGGTACCTGTGTTAATAAAATACAACAAAATGCAAAACAAGAAAGTAGCACAATATAGTATAAAAATGCAAAATGTTAACACAAATAAATTGCAAAAAACATAGGTTTGTTATTGTGATATTACAATTAAATACCTTGCCAAGGAAATAACAAATTTGCTGTTTGTCAATTTATTATATTTTGCTAATTAGTAAAATATAATAAATAGGTATAATTGCAACTTACAACATAGAAACTACAATAATAGCACAAGCTGACAGATACTAACACAATAATGGGCAAAATAGCAAATTTACCACTTAAAAGCATATTACGCTATATTAAGAAGACTTAACAAGTTTTGGCTTATATTTATTAAGCGCTAAATGTGTTAACACTATAAATAAAATAGAATAACCTAACAAACCGGTAATTTGCAATCTTATATCAAACGCTGTCGCTCCCTCAAGTATCATTTTTTTAAACCCAACAACAGCATACGTCATTGGTAAATGTCTAGAATACTGCAATAAAGAGTCAGGTAAGTCAAACATTCCACTTAACGCTATTTGTGGTACTAAAAAAACAGGTACAATTTGCATTACCTGAAACTCTGTTTTAGCAAATGAAGAAACAAGAAAACCAAACGTTAAAGAGCAAATAATTGTAAAGAAGCTAAAAGAAAACAACAACATCAAGTCGGCATTTCCATTTAGTCTAAGGATTTGGTAATAGAAAAGTTGAAATATAGCAATTTGTAAAACGCTAAGCAACCCAAAAGAAACCGTATAACCACAAATTAACTCTTTAACAGAAACGGGGGATATTAACAACCTTTCCATTGTCCCCGATAACTTCTCTCGTAAAAAAGATATACCAGATACAATAAATACAAAAAATATAATTGTAATACCGGTTAACGAGGGACCAGTCATTTCGAACATGGAAAAAGCCCCAATATTATTTGTGTAAACAACGTCAATTACCGGATCCTCAATAAGACTCGCTAGACTATCTTGTTGCATTGCTACGTTTGCCCGCATATTGTGCGCGTTATTATTGTGTGTAGAGTTTGCAATGTCGCTTTGTTGTTGCATTTGTGAACGTATTTGTGAAATTTGCATAATTTTTGACACAACCTGAATACCAGTTTGGTTAGATAAAAAAGATGTTCCAGATACGTACAAAACAGGCTTATCCCCTTTCGAGAAATCAAGAGCAAATTTAAAATCGCCATTATTTACCACATTCATCATTTCGTTTAAATTCGAAAAAGAAGTGCTTTTATAATTTACCTCATTACCGTCTTTACCGTTACCTTTTTGATGCAATTCTGTTAAAAAATACCTAGGTTCTTTATATGTTGCTAATTCTACTTTTGAGTCGCTTCCGTTAAGAGCGATAAACATAATGTAAAAACTAAAAGTTGGCGCAAGAATTGTCATTACTAAAGTGCCTCTTTGGTAACGCAATTGTTTTAAGTTTTTAACCGCGATGTGAAAAGATGTTAAGAAAAATTTTTTTATATTCTGCATAACTTTTACTATATTTAATTATTTATTTAAAACTTACCAAACCTACTAAAAATTAAAATTACTCACCTATTTACCAAAGTAACAACAAAGTAATATAACATAATAATTTTATAAACGATTTTTTAAAGAGCTACCCTCACCGCATACCCTCACCGCATACTTTACTACTAAGAATGGCGTATGTTTTATCCATGTTATCTGTGCCAGACATAGCTTTTAACTCGTTTGCGCTACCGTGGGAGGCAATAACTCCATTGAACATAATATATAATTTATCACACTCTTCTGCATCGCTCATAACATGGGTTGTGACAATAATGGAAACACCTTGCTCGGATTTTATTTTATTAAAGAATAACCAAAATCTTTGCCTTAATACGGGATCTATTCCAACAGTCGGTTCGTCTAAAATTAAAAAAGAAGGTCTATTTACAAGTGCGATAGCAAGAGATAACCTACGTTTCATGCCACCAGACATGTTTCTAACTATAGTCTTTTTAGCATATACTAATTCGCAAACCTCTAAAGCGTCATTTGCTGCTTTAATTGGGTTATTTAAACCAAAAACTCTAGCAAAAAACAACATGTTGTCCATACATGACAAATCATCGTACAAAGCATCAGATTGCAACATATATCCAACATTTTTATACATGTCAGCAAATGGCACTTGTTGGCCGTTTAGTAAGATTTTACCAAACGACGGAAGCGTACCGATAACATGCTTTAATAGCGTTGTTTTACCACTTCCAGAAGGACCTAGTAACCCAACTATTTGCCCCTTACCTACTTCTAAATTGATATTTTTTAGTATAACTTTACCATTAATGGAATAAGAGATATCCGAAACTGTTAGCATTGAGAAAGCAACTAATAACTAATAAAGCCAACAAAACTAGACTGACGATATAACAAAGACAACGTTAAAATTGTTAATGTAATTTACAACTTATTAAGTTAACAATTTATAATTTGCAACTTATAAGCTATAATTGTTAATATAATTACCGTTTTTATTTCTTTTATTTCAGCTACTCACGCAGCTTACACTATTTAGCTATCGCCCCTCTGTTTTAATTCCGTCATCCGTTAGGTTACGCAGAAAGCAACAACCACCAGAAACAAGACAACTTTTTTTAAAGCATCAAGTATTTTTTTGCGTTTTGGGTTAACAATGGCGATTTTGGAAAAAGAAAAATAATTTTTATCCCGCTGTTATCTACACTTTTGCCCATTCTGTTTAGCCCGTTTGTTTTAACCCTCAAAAATCAGCTATGTTTTTAGTTCTGTTTTTAGTCTCAAATTGGGGGAAACAAAAATGGTAGTAATTAAAAATGCGATTAGGTTGTAAATAGATTATAAAATATAGGTTTTTAGGGTCTAAAAAAACAAAAAATACACAAAACAACCCAGAGGGGCAGATAGTTGACGAATTTCGAAATAAACATTATAAGCGATGCTGCGTTATTGCGCGCTAACATTGCTTGTGTTAACAATGTTACTAACGTAGTAATGGCGTAGAAAGTAAAAATAATATTTTTGTTTGGTATTTTACTCTTTTACGTTAAACATCTTAACATAATCGAGATTACTGGATTGTTTATTAGTTATCACAATTCCTACGCTATACCTTGCCCTTGTTATTGCAACATAAAATTTTGCCCGTATAATAGATTTTAGTTCAACTTTAGCACCTAACGTTTTTTTTCCATATCACTTGTTGGGTATATTAAAACTCTATTAAACGTTTTTCCTTTTGATTTACCAAAATTATACACATCATAATCATCGTTAACCTTAACATTTACCATGTATCGCAATTGAGTGGGTTTGTATTTTTCCAAATAAGAGTTTATATCTTTTTCTCTCACAGTAAACACACCTATGTGTTCAATCTTTTTAACAACGGACTCAATATTTTTACAGCCACTTTTACATTTACAAGGCTCTGTTTCTTTATATTCTCCATGGTATAACATTGATGAAAAAAGACATATAAACTTATTATTTCTGTGTGAATATTTTAAAGTTTCTTCATCAATTGGAATTGAACCATCATCTGTAAGAGTTTTATTTTTTCTTGTATGATGTGTTGAATATATAGTTTGTCTTGGATCGCAAAATAGTAGCATATTTGAACATGAATTAAATAATAACATTATTAAGCTTACATCATATCCTACAAGATCCTGCGCTTCGTCAATATAAATATTTGGGTAGATTTTAGCTATTCGTGAAATAACATTATTTCTCACTTCTTCACTGCCTTCAAATATAAATTTTGAAACCTTATCGGAATATATCAACCAATTTTTTGAAAAATAATCTTTTTTGCAATACTTTGTACTAGAGTAACCTTCAGTAAAATATATTCCCTTTATATCATTATCCTGTAGAACATCACTAACAGATCCTTGAAAAGGTTTTACCACATGTTGTAAAAGAAAAGAAAACCATGACTGAATAGTTATATTTGCTGGTATACATTTGTTCTTATCGATTATTTTTTTTCTTATTTCGTCTTCACCGCTTATTGAATAAGTAGTAATTAAAATTTTATCCTCACTGGGTCTTTTTAAAGCTTCCTCAACTAAATAAGTTGTTTTCCCAGACCCTGCTGCAGCAATTACTAATGTATTTTTCATTTACACCACTCAATAACATCTTTAATATAACTAGGGTACTTAAATTCCTCTTCTGACTCAAAAATACTCAAAGCACAATTTGTTTTGTTTTTTAGCATATATTTAGATAAATCATCCTTAGATAAATCATCCTCTTCCTTATCAAGACTAGAACCATTTTTTACTACACTATAAAGTTTTTTTAAATTATCTTTATTGGCGTTAATAAATTGCGGTTCTAGTGTTGGTAAGGTATTATCATTATCTGCAAAAATTTTAATTGTTTTTGAATTACCATATTCGCTATATTTCTTTGCAATTTTATTTTCGTAATCACCATCATTATCGGTAACTACAGCAATATTTTTATCAATTTTTTCTGCAATTTCTAAAAATCTTTTAAAACAAATCCCTACCGAAATAACATCAATACCATCTTCTATTGGAAGTTTTCCATTGTTCATGGACATATACGCTTTTTGAACGATTAGCTCATCAGATGGACCTTCTACTAAAATAGTTTTTTTACCCATAAGTAACCTTAGTGTTTTAAAATCTGGAAGTTTTTTAAAAAAAGAAAAAGTTTCCTTTTTTAACTCGTTAAGTCTTGTTGTTTTATTATTGTTAAGTAGTATTAAAGTTTCAAGTCCTAATTTATTTGCTATAAAACTGCTATGAGTAGAGATTATCATCTGTTTATTTTCACTTTGTAGTTCTATGTTTTTTATAAACTTATTTAAGGTTGTGTATGACAAATGGTTTTCTGGTTCTTCTATAAGTATTACATTGGATTCTGCTGTTTTTTTATGAGCAAGAGCTAAATTAGTTTTTATTATACACTGTTCTCCTTTGCCTATCTGATGAAAAGGTATTTTATCCAAGTAAGTCATTAAAGAATTTTCCCAAGCATCTTTGGAAGAAAAATCAACAGAGATGTTAACCTGGTGTTCCGTTATTTTTGATTCATTATTAATTTTCTCATTAATTTTTTTTATCGAATCTTCACTCATAAAGGTTTCTTTCATTTTTCTATATGTCTGAGATATAGCTACCTTTTCTTCTCCCTTTAAATTATTTTTTATTATTCTTGAAATATAAACATCAGAACCATTTTGATAACGAGCAGAGGAGGAGTCAATTAAAACTGATTTTAAAGGAATACTTTTATATGTCATATTTTCTCTTGCGCAAGATTGCCATTCTACATTATAATATTCAATAGGAATTGTTTTAACGTTCGTAGGAGTTATTTTAATTAACTCATTATATTCTTCGTTATATTCTTCATTAAACGCTATTTTACACCAAATACATTTAGCTTT
>JAERRN010000078.1 GCA_016735445.1 Rickettsiales bacterium
TAAAAATATTTTAGCAGATATATAAAAGTACGTAATTATGCAATTTATATGTTGTTTTGCACCTCAGGGTAACATTAATTTTATTATAGGTTAGTTTGTAACGCTGTATATAAAAGTAAATTTATACATAATGACATTAAAAATTAAGTTGCAACAACCAAAATATAGCAAAAGCATATAAAAATACATATTTAATGTGTAAAATTTAACCATACTTGGTGACGCATGATAACTAATATTAAAGTTAAAATAGACAGTTATATACAATGTATAATTTGTTGCGCTAAAAAAGATCTACAAATCTTATTATAACTAGTAAATAGTTATTTTTTGCAAGATGGCGATTAAAACAATTTTTAATATTTAGCATTTTACCGTAGTGTAATAAAATTTAACCTGTATTTTAACAGCAAATATATTGCTTAAAAAACAGGTTACCCTTTACCCTTTACCCTTTGCTTGTAATAGTAAACGGCAGACAACAAAGCGGCAATAAAGAAAACAACACAAAGAATTTGCCCCATTGTAATATAATTGAATAAAAAACCAATTTGCTGATCTGGTTCACGAAAGAATTCAAGAAAAAAACGAAAGAATGGATACAGTATTGCGAAAGACAACGATAACGAGTAAGGTATAGACGCAATTCTTTTATTTCTACTTAAAAGAAATATTACTAAAAAAAGCAAAATACCCTCTATAGCAGATTCGTATAATTGGCTAGGGTGCCTTGGTAAACCAAGTGGATCAGTTGGAAATATAACTCCAATTGCAGAGTTTGTTGGCCTACCGTATAGTTCTGCGTTTATAAAATTAGCAATTCTGCCAAAAAAAATTGATATCGGTACAGCAAAAGCTGTGCTGTCAAAAATATAATTAATTCCAATATTAGCATTTTTAGAGTAAAGACACGCGCCAATCGCAAAACCAATTAGCCCACCGTAAAAAGACAAACCACCGTTCCAAATAGAAAATATTTCCAATGGTGAGTTTATAAAATAACTTAAATCGTAAACAAGTATATAGCCAATTCTTGCGCCAAAAATAATAGATATCAGGCTCACCATTGCAACATTGTCCAATTGCTCTTTTGTTGCAAATTTTTTATATTTATTAACCTTTTTAAGGTTAAATTTGGACATAAAAAAACCAAAAATATAAGGTAGAGAGTACCATCTTATGCCAATTGTTTCGCTAAATCGTATAATAAATGGGTCAATTTCTGGGAATTGCATATATTAATTTATTATTTATTCACCTATTGCAGTATATATAGCAACTTGTAACTAATACGTAGCTAAATAAAAATATACAAAATACCACAATAGCTTTACATTGGCGGTTAAAGTGTGTAAATAAAAAGAAATTTACTATTTTACCCGACCCAAGCAGTGTTACGCGTGGTTACTTTGCGGTGCGTAACTTACGTTTGTGAAACAAAAAACATTATAGTAACTTTAATACGTACAATTATTTCACACAACTCTGTTATGCGTTAGCTATTCGACTTTAACAACGTTACCGCTGTTTGGCGAAACAATCGATATATAATCAAGATCGTAAAGGTTTTCAAATATTTGTATTTTATACTCATCAATATTGCGGTTGGCATTGCGTACCAATTTACCAACAAGAACTTCGGGTACGTTAATTACATTTAAAGTTGCGGTAAACAAGTACATGTTTTTATCTGTGTTTTGGTCAGAAGTTTTATTATTTGTATTTTCAATGTCGTCCCTATCGTTGTCAGTATCTGTGCTAAAGTTTGCTTCGTTGGACTGGAATCTATACGCAATAAATGCAGAGTTTTTACCATCTCCTTTAATTATAAAAGTATCTTTCACGCCACTTTGTTTTACTGCAATTGCAAATTTAGAATTAGAAACCAGCTGCACTTTTACAGTGTAAACATTATTCACTTCTGTTATTTCAGTTATTTTACCAATTAAACCACCACGCCTTCCAATTGCCAATGATCCAACAGGTGGTAAATTTTCTGTTGTTTGCTTTATTAAAAGCCTCGCTAGTAAATATTTTGACCCAATCCCGTTAAAGGACAACACTTTTGCGATTGTATTTTTGTAATGATTTATATTATTTACGTTAACTAAATGCTGAATAGACGTTAAGTCGTTTATTTTCTTTTCTTGGTAAGCTATTTTTGCTTCAAGTTTGTATATTTTACCTAACGCATTGTTAACATTGGCAATGTTTTGGGTATATTCTTTATAAGACGCAAAATGTCTTACCGTAGCTTCAATTGGTACGCTTGCTGGGTATAAAATCGGGTCAAATAAATTTGCTACCATATTATTAAAACGTAACTCCATTTTTTTTGAAGAAAAAAGAAACACGAGAAAAAGCAAAATCATCAATTTGCTTGCAAAAGAGAATGCAAAAGTCTTCACAAATGACCTTTCGTCAATTTTTTTCACAAAAGAAAATAGCAGATTCATATATTTACAAAAAAATAATGTCGCTAAAAATACCGCAAAATAAACTTACAACTTTAAAATTATCATCCTTAAATAAAAAACTATCATAAAAACCAATACACAAGTTAATATTTTACTTGGTAGGTAAACATGGCGGTGTTTTTTTGCATTATATACGTGGTTGTATAATTTTAACTTAGCATTGTGTTTATCTCCTTACGCACTGTATCAAGTAGGTGCTTTTTAAGGTTTTTGGCAAAAAAACTAATTTCTTTAAATGTCGAAAGGTAAGATTCAGATTCGGTAAATATTATGCATCCAATATTAATTTTACTTAAAAAATCATTAATATCGCCTTGGTAACAATTTAAATATTTGTTTTCCTGTTTAGCGTTTATAATGTTATTATTGCTTTTATAAAGCATGTCGCTAGAAATAGCTTTACAAAACTCTATATCAATAGCGCTTTTAAGTCTTCTACGTAGGCGGTTTCGTTTTACCGCAATTGCGTGTTTTTTACGCACTACTATCCTAGAGGAAACATTAAAAACAATTTCTTCATTGGGTATATTTTTTGGTATTCTTTCAATTTTGCCGTATTTTAAGTTAAGCCTTAATAAAAAATTTGGTAATGTTAGGTTGTCATAACTAGTATCTTGTTGCGTTTGTTCTGTATTTTTGCTATCCTTTTTGTTACTATTTTGCTTTTGTAGTATACCAAACAAAACACACAAAGATCGTTTATAAGTAAAACGGTGCTGGTTTTGTAGTCTAAAAGAAGAGTTATGATTTCTAGGCAGGGCAATTGTGTATTAATAACCAAAATAAAACAAACCTACAACAAAAGCAAGACAAAAAGAATAACGCATACAGTACAAAAAAACAGCCAAAGCGTAAAAATGCAACCAATTAACAGCGTCGCATTTGCAAAGATAACACGATTTAACCACTTACAGTCAACCTGTATCTGCCTTTTTGACGACGTCTTCTAAGTATAGCGCGACCCGTTCTAGTAGAATTTCGGTACATAAAACCGTGCCTTCTAGCACGAACCAATTTTTTTGGTTTATAAGTAGAGCTCATAACTATAAAAACTAAAAGTTTTTCTCAGGGTAAAATGCACAATAAAGGGCAAAATATAATAATAACAGACAACGCTAATTGTTACTAACGCAATATAACTAAGCCATTAACTATATAACGACAAAGCTAAAACAGAACATAAGCAACCAATGCAACACAGCGGTACTAACGCTATAATAACATAGCAGTTATGTAATTGTCAACCCTAACACATAATACAGTATAATAAATTAATTGATTTTTAACAAAACAGTAGCAACAAACAAACTGCACGCTAGTATGTAGCTTTACTCCTTATAGCGTGTCCGTCAATATTGGGTTGTGTCACTTATAATTGCACTGCTCGTTAGTTATAGCTTACTTTATTTGTTACTTCAGTATGGTTGGAAGTTCTAAAAACGACAAAATCAAAAAAAAGGTCATAAAAAAATCGTTTAATATTAAAATTGAAGATATTATACCAGATCTTTCAAAAGGAGACTCAAAGAACGGCTCGAAAAAGAAGTTAAATATTAAAAACTCAAAACTTTTTACAAAAAACAGCGAAAGTTACCCAAATAACGTAAAAGTAGACACTTTAAAAACATCAGACCCTGATGAGAGTGATATTTACAAAGAGGTAGGAGCTGTACTTAAAAATGCCAGACTGTCAATTGGTGTTACGTTAGAAGAGATAGCTGAAAGCTCTAAAGTTAGGATGGAATATTTACAAATGGTCGAAGACGGTCTACGGGAAGATGTTTTAAAACTAACATATTATCAAGGTTGCGTTAGGATTCTTGCTAGGTTTGCCAATGTTGATGTTAACGAAATTATGTTACAAATTACTTCTGCCGATATGCAGTATCGCAGTATTGTACATACGTCCGCGGGTGGACCAAAAGAAAACAAAAGAGCATGTATGAACCAAAAGATTTTAAAAACAAACAGAAATGATGCAATAAAAAAAGAAGTAATAACACTCTTTATTGTGGTAATTGGTTTATTTCTTATTGTAGGATGGGTTAAAGGAGACAACAGTGAAGCAGTTGGTAACCGGTTTCTTGAAGAAATTGAAGCTGTAAATAGATAGTATAAACAAAAAATTACTTGCAGACTTACACATGTACAATAAATTTTACCTTTTCTCGCTTTATGGCATATGTTTTGTGTAAAAGTTATATAAAAAAGTTTTAATATATTAAACAAAACAAACAAAAAAAAGATTTACAATTTATATATTAACATAGGTATAATATAAACATGTTAACTGCCTCACAATAGTTATTTTACAAAGCCTCCGCTTTTAATGCCGATACAAAAAGCAAGATAAGGCTATTTTTGCCCTTTGTTAATATTTGGTTTTGTTTTTTCACTATATTTACGTTTGCAACCATTTTTAATTGCAGCTATAGACTGCTGTAAAACCCAATTATGATTTAATTGCGCAAATTGGCAAACTAAAATAAAATCGGTATTATCTTCACGAAACCATTCTAAAGCTTGTTGTTTTGCAAGCTTATCCTCTGTTCTTTTAGAATGATTTACACAATCTATTAAAGCCTGCATAATAATAGCTCTAAACAACCCAATTTCGCCAGCTACTGGCAAGTGGGGGTTTTGAGGTTCACTTTCTTGACAATAGTTATTTTTTAAAAAACTTTCCTGTCTCCAAGAATGTTTGCTTGACTCGCTGTTGTTATCTGAAAAAGATACCTTAGAATTTACCGTGTCTTTTATGCTGTTTTCAAGTTTTTTACTGTGCTTTTTTGCGTTAAGATGATGCTGAAAAATATTTTGTACTTGGCGCATATTGTAAAAATTAATTTAATCAGCTATATAACTATTAAAAATTGATATAACCGCAATACGTCGTTATAGGAAGCAAAAAATATTTTTAATACATTTATATGTGTTAAACTTTATATTTATTAATATAAGTTAGCTATACATTAGTATTACTTAGTAAATAAGCGGCCAAACTGCGTATGGTAATTAATTTATAAAAATATAGCA
>JAERRN010000001.1 GCA_016735445.1 Rickettsiales bacterium
TCTCGTTGTATCTGTATCATAGTGTCGCCTAGTTCTTTGTTGTTAGTTTCTAGTTCTTTGTTGTCGGTTCGTAATTCTTTGTTTGTTATATTTAGATCACTTTGTTCTCGTTGTATCTGCTCGTTTTGTTCTAATAAAGACTTATTATCCTTCTGATATTTTTCCACACCATCTTGCGCTTTTAAGTAATCTTGTGTAAGTCTCGTTATCTGAGTATTATTTTCTTTAACTTTGGCTTCAAGTATCTTTATTTTGTCCATTAGTTCATTATGCTGGTCATCAATAGATTGAGTTACATCGCTATTTATGTTATGTTTGTTTGTTTTTTCCTCTTGTCCACTAACGCTGGTTGATGTAAATTGGCTATCTCTTTGACCTTGTTGTTGTATATTTTTACCATCACCTTCTTGATATATTGATGATTGGGTAAACTCTGTGGGGTTATTTGGTAACTGATCATTGTTAACTGATTCTATTTTCTCGTCATGCCTTTCATGGTTTTCATGGTAAGGCAAATCTTCTTCACGATCTTCTTCTATATCTTCTGATGTTTTTTCTTCCTCTTTATCATCATCACTTTTGTCGCTGTCTTTTTTATCATCACTATCTTTTTCACCCTGTTTTTGCTTTATTGCTTTATTCCCGCCTGTTAAAGAACTATCTGTAACACCGGCCCCACCTCTTGAGCCGCTATCTTTTTGCGGTCCTAAATCAACATGTAAATCGTTAGCCTCCCCTAGTACGGTATGGCTTCCAAAACCTTCTTTATTAAAAACAGACATTTGCTCTTTTTTACCACCACCTCCTTGGTTCGGCGAATCTGCTTTCGCTTGCTGACCAGATGGCCCCGATGAACTTTGCGCTGCCGGACTTGATGCAGTATGTTGTTCCTCTTCTTTTTCCTCTTCTTTTCCCGCTTCTTTTCCCTCTTCTTTTTTCTTTTTTGCTATTTCTTCTTGCGCTTCTTTTAGAAATTCTTCCCCTTCTTTTTCATCATCAATGCTTTGATCGAAATGATCATCCATGCCCTGTCGCGCTTGTTGCTCTTGTTGCGGTTGCACTTGTTGCACTTGTTGCGGTTGTTGCGGTTGCGGTTGTTGCGGTTGTTGCACTTGTTGCGGTTGTTCTTGTTGCACTTGTTGCGGTTGCGGTTGTTCTTGTTGCACTTGTTGCGGTTGTTGCGATTGTTCTTGTTGCGGTTGCGGTTGTTGCGGTTGTTGCGGTTGTTGCGGTTGTTGCGGTTGAAAAGTATCCGCATTAGTAAATACGCTATTTGTAAAACTTTGCGTCATTTTTTTAACATCTCTTTGTCGCTCGTGACTAGGCAACATACCTTGATTACGCATGATAGGTCTAGGTCTGCTAATAAACTGGATATGTTTTTTTTCACTTACCAATCTCACGCCTCCTTCTCTTTTTGCACGTTCGTTTTCAATGTCCATCATTAGTCTGCCCCATTGCTGTGATTCAGCTTGTTGCTGTAAATACCTTTTAGCAGATTTTTTACCTTTACTTGCGAAAAAATTTCCGTTGTTTGTTAGTACATCTTTGCGGTTATTATTTAACGTCATAGTTGCCGCCATGCTAACGTTGTAAAGTTTTTGCCCCCTCATCGCGTCACCTTTACCCCTTCCTGTTATGCTTGGGCTTGTAATAAGCCATGATAATTGCCCTTTATTTGTGTTTGCGCCAACAACTTCATCTTTTGCCAATATTTTAACATAACTATCTTCTATCTTACTTTTTTCTTTCTCGATTTTATCGTAGAATTTTTTATTCGCCTGTGAGCTTATCTCTTGCAGAGCCGCGAATTTTTTGCTATCTGTTAAAGTTGGGTTTTTATCCATTTTTACGACTTGATTGGAAATAGCCTTTTCCAGATCTTTTTCAAACTTTTCTACCCTTTGCTTTAATTTTTCACTATTTTTAACAAGCTTGTCCCATTCGGTATGTACTTTTTTTACCTCTTTCAAGTTTTTATTAAGTTCTTTATCAACGCTTTGAACGCTCTCAGCAATCATATCACCTCTAATACTGTTCCAAAAGCCTGACATTTTTTATAAAATCAAAAAAACTTATATTATATTAGTATATTAGTATAAAATGAAATACACACATAACAACACTATGGATCTTATATTTTTACTATTTAATGTCAAATTAAGTATTATCGCAACTAGCTTTATCTGGTTACGCTTGTAGCTTGTATTTTATCTATATAATGCAACACTCTCTAATGTTACACCAATAAACTGTTTTGTGTTTAACTATTTTTTAAATTTACATATAAAGTTTTGGATACAAACGGAACCATACATAATGTTATTGTAATAGGGTCTGGCCCAGCTGGGTGGACTGCAGCTATTTACGCTGCTAGGGATCAATTAAGCCCTATCGTTATTACTGGCAACGATATTGGTGGTCAGTTGGTAACAACAACTATCGACAATTTTCCTGGCTTTGAGCAACCTATTAGCGGAAGTGAGTTAATGGACAGAATGCGTAAACAGGCTGTAAAATACGGAACAAAGGTAATTGAAGAACATGTTATTAGCGTTGATTTTACTAGCAAACCGTTTTCTATTACAACTAATAATAATACTTTTCTTGCAAACAGCGTTATTATTTCTACTGGTTCATACGCAAAATGGCTTGGTCTAGAATCGGAATCTAAATTTAAAGGATACGGTGTTTCTGGTTGTGCAGTTTGTGATGCTTTCTTTTTTAAAGGAGTAAAGGTTTGTGTTATTGGTGGTGGAAATACAGCAATTGAAGAAGCTATACATTTATCTAAATTTGCAACAGAAGTTTATATTTTAGCAAGAGGTAATACTTTAAAAGGGGAAGCTGTTATGCGTAACAAGCTTGACACTGTTACCAATGTTAAGATTAGGTATAATATAGAAGTTGTAGAGATTCTTGGTAAAGAGGAAAATGGACAAAAGGCTGTTACTGGGGTTACTGTTAAAAATAGTAAAACAAGCGAAATTACAAACATAGACCTAAGTGGTGTATTTGTTGCAATTGGTCATTCGCCAAATTCTAATATTTTTAAAGACCATGTCAAACTTGACCCACACGGATATATTTTTACAGAATTAGGCTCTGTAAAAACAAATGTAGCTGGCATTTTTGCTGCTGGCGACGTAATGGACTACCGTTATAAACAAGCCGTTACCGCAGCTGGCACTGGGTGCATGGCGGCATTGGAAGTAAGTGAGTATTTACTTAAAAGTAAGCAGTAAATAATTGCTACTCTTAACATTGCAAATATTTATAAAATATTATTATTGTAGTTATTTGTGCTTGCACGGTTTTATTAACTTACCCGAAACAGAAAAACTAACAACTATATAGTTAAATTTATTAGTTATTAGCCGACAAAAAATACTATCCTCTCTCTACTGTTGCGCTGTTGTATAGCGTCTTTATTGCTTGGTTTGTAACTGCTTAACTAAAATTGCTTCCGTATTTTTATATGGTTAATACTTATATAACATTTTTAGCGTTAAACTATAGGCGTTATTTGAATTTTAACAAAAAATTACCATGTGTAAACTACCGCTATTAAAAATAGTTTTAAACATTAGTGTTTATACAATTTAATATTATAACTTTATAACCGTGCGTAATTGTAGTTATAACTAACCAACATAATAAATTTATGTAATATTAGATTATTATTTATACGCAATGCTATTGTGGGTTTGTTTTTTCTATTCTTTGTTTTATTTACTTTACTCTTCATTACTTCCTAAGAGTTCCTCTTTGTACTTAAAATATATTTCAGAAACATACCGAACTCCTTTGCTTCCTCTTTTAAGTTGCACAACAACATCAATAACTTGTTTAATATATGTAAAAACCTCGCTAGGTGGCATGCCTAAGCCTGCTTGCATTACCATTAATTTTAACTGCTGTAATGCCATTTTTGGGGTATCTGCGTGAACTGTTGATATTGACCCTGGATGGCCAGTATTAATAGCTCTTAAAAAACCAAACGCTTCTTGTCCTCTTAACTCACCCATAATTATTCTTTCTGGTCTTAGACGTAAACATGTTTCAATTAACTCTTGCGGTCCAACATTTGCTTTGCCCTGCCCCCCTTTTGATGATAACAAATGCATTTTGTTTTCGTGCATATCTAACACAACCTCTCTAGCGTCTTCTATCGTTATTAACCTTTCGTATTCTGGTATTGACCTTAGCAAAGCATTTGTAAATGTTGTTTTACCGGTAGATGTACCGCCGCTAACTATAATATTTTGCTTTCTAGTAACAGATTGTTTTAAAAATTCTTTTATGTCGCCCGTTTGTAATATTTTCATCAATTCAGCGGAGTCTTCGTTTTCCTTTACGCCAAAAGATGCATCCTTAAATGCGCCCATTTTTTCGTAATCATCCATTGTTAAGCTCATACTAGACGGCTTTCTGATAGCAAAACCAATTGTGCCTGGTTCGCAAGCGGGCGGCATAATAACCTGAACACGATAACCATTTGGCAATGTTGCCGATAGTAGCGGATTTGTTTCACTTACCATTTGATCTGTTGACTGTGCAATTAATATTGCTAATGATTTTAAATGCTCTAGCGTTAGCGCCTTAACATCGTGTTTTACCACTTCACCTTTTTTTTCAACCCATATTTCTAATGGCTTGTTAATTATAACCTCGTTTACTCCGTCCTGATTAAAATAACGCTGTAGCGGCTCTAGGTACGAATTTAATGCTGTGATTGATCTTGACATATTTAAAAAAAGTAAAATTTAACACTTTACGTTACAATGTAAAAAATACCAAATTATGGTAAAGTAACTTTTCTAAATTTAGGTAATCTTATATCCTGATCTAGAACTATTTTTATCCTTGTGCCATGTGGTAGTGTTATAATTGGTGTCATTGTTGCAGACCCTTGTGTTAAACTTGACACCATCTCGGTTGCTGTTTGAATCGCAGCCTGTGCTGCGTAGTTTAATGGCGTTATATTGGTTGTTGTAAATGTTCCGTTTGGGTTAACAACCTGTGACTGACCAGCGCCAGTACCAAGCTGTTGCGCTAATAAACCCGCACCAAGCGTTGTCATTGTCATTAAAATTGAATTTGCAACAGAATCACCAACTCTGTTATCAACGTCACCACGTACACCTGCTCTGCCAAATTGGTCTACCGCTTGAGCGCTTATTGTTACATCAACCCCATCTGGTCGCACTATTCTATTCCAAGAAATATTAATATTTGATTGCCCACGAACTACCGAACTTGAGTATGTACCGTAAAGACGAGAACCTTTTGGAATTAGAACTTTATTACCCACCTCACCGTAAACATCGTGAGAAACAATCGCTCTAGAGTTTCCAGGAACCTCTGTATTAATTGCTGTTTCTATGACGGCATCTATGATTTTACCCGTCAATATACTGGTGTCCAAATGTGTAAGTTTTTTAGTGCTATCCCTTGAAGATTCAGATTTTCTTTCCGAAACTAGGCTATCGTCTATGATTAAAAAATCCTGCTTTGATTTTTTATTTTTATAACCAGATCTCGGTGGAGAACCTTCCATAATAAACATTGATAGCTTTCTTTCGTCTGTTATGTTGCCGTTAACGGAACCGTTTATCGCGACATTGCTTTTGTTTGTTCCAGAAGACAATGTGGCATTAATTAAACCTCTATCTTCATCTTTTATCGAGGTAAGTTCCCCTGCTGACCTTTTTACGCCACCACTGCTAACATTAACATCTGGAGACTCAACTGGAATTGAAATTAGGTATTTTTTATCGTCTTTATATAAAATTTGAGTTGTAGGATCGTATTTTTCACTAGTATCTAATGGGTTGTACTGTGTATTTTTATTTAACAAATTAATCCATTTAGGAGGCGAGATAATTGCTACGGCACCTATTTGGTCCATCCTTTCTCTTTGTTTGTTTTGTTCTTCGACTGCTGCTTCTTCTTTATTTTGAACCATATTGCCATGTTCGTCAACCTGCATTTCTGGTGCGACTGGGTTTAAATAACTCATATCTTTTGTTAAATCTAACAACGGCAAATCTGGATCATCAAGATCGTAACCGTTACCAAATATACTACTGCTTCTTTCGGCAATCTGTCTAAATGGGTTATCTGCGTCTTCGTCTTTTGAAACAATACTACTGTTACCACGTTTTTTAACATCACGCCTTGACAGTTCAATGTCTTCGTTTTGCACGCTATCAACATGCGTATCGTTGTTGTTAATATTTTTGTCTTGTGCAAAAAATGAGCTGTATATCATCCAAACAACTACAATAAACATGCCAACAAAAGTTATACTTTTACTGGATACGATCGTCTTAATTCTAGTTTTGCTAGATGCGTCACTCAGCGCACTATCGTCTTTCCCCTCTTCTTCTAAATCTAAGGAGTCAAGTTCTTGCAAATTATTCTCATCTTCGGATGAGTTAGCTCTTATTGCTCTCATAAAATACGAATATCAAACAACTGCTAAACTGTGTGTTGTAATTTAATTAATTTTCAACATAAATTTACTAATTTAAAACTTTTACATCAGCCGTTTGTACGTTATCTTGCAATTTTTTATAATCTTTTACTTTTGTTAACTACTTATTGTTGTAATTTTATACTATTTTTCCCTGTTTTTTACACTGTCGTTATATTGTTTTATTTAGTTTTTTAACTAAAACTATGCAGTAAAATGATGAAGCTAAATTTTACAATTTTTTATTGCTACTTGACAATTATCTTTTCTGTCAAACAAAATGTTTCCGTTCGTTTCGTATTTTACGTTATATTTATCGCAAATGTCAGCGCAGTCTTTTAGATCACGTAACAATAGCACCGGTGGTGAAGTTGTAGAGCTTAGGTCATCTAACAAGTCCGCATCTTCGTATTACGAGCCTCTTTTTCGTGACAGTGTTGATTCGTACATGAGGTCTGTTGACGAAGTTCAAGTTCAGGTTCAACAGTATCAATACAGCGCACAAACTTCCGTTCAATTAGCTAGAACTTTATTATCGAGTAATGAAGTTTTGTTAAATCACTCCGAGTTTATTATGCAGTCTATTGCAACTGAAATTTCAATGAATCGTGAGTCTATGGCTAATTTTTTGCTGGAGCAACTATCGTCCAATGCTAATCGGTCGCAATATAAAACAGATGCGATTCTTGATATCTACAACTCTATTTTAAATCTAGCAAAATGTGCAACAAAATTAAGCAGATTTACATCTCTTAGCACAAGTGGTATTTTGGATCATCACAACTTAGCTAGTGAAATGTCTTTAAACAGTAGTAACGATAGTGATTATTCAAAAATTGCTAACTTTGTTGATTACTCTGAAGCTCTTTGGGAAAGAGCTAACAGATCTGCGTCCGCTACACAGGGCGTTATTAGCGGTGTGTTAGTGCTTAGCCAAAATGCATTAGATGCGTATAATTTATCTAAGCAAGTAACAGATAAAATAAGCAGTGTTACAAATAGTGCTGCCCAGTTTGGTGGCATGAATTAACAGCGTTATATAACCTCTAACGGTTAACAATGCAACAGCAAGTTAAACTAGTATTTTGATAATATTTGGTTTTTGCGTTTTCCTCTTTCTTGTAAATTGTTATATATATTGTGGTTATATATATTGTGTTTTGCTGGTTATTAGTACATAACAAACAATTTATTTACATTGTAAGAAAGAAAGAATATTTTACCATCTACAGCTATTGGATCTGTAATGCTATAAGGTATTATAAAGCTTTGTAGTATCCGCCCGTTGTTTGGGTCTATTACTATCATTTTTCCCAAATTGGTAAAGATTAACAACTTTCCCCCTACAAGCATTGGTCCTCTATTTGTTATTGACACCAACTTTGTCATCTGGTTGTCGTTAATGTATCTTGGTAAGCGAATTGTTGTATGATTTTGCAGTTTTATTGTCCACTTTATTGCGCCTATGTCCCATTGCATACAAACTAACTCGCCTATTGCGCTAATAAAAAATGCAAATTCTCCATCTGCAATAATTTGGCTTGATGTACTTATACTTTTGCTCCATACTATCTTACCGTCACGTTCTTTTATAAGGTAAATACCGCCGTTGATATTTCCTGCTAATATTAGCCCGTCAATGTATATTGGGGTAAAATCAACATCTGACATCACCGAAAATCCCTCTTGCGTTGCTTGCGATAAGTCTTGCACCCATACAATTGCACCTGTTTGTAAGTCAAATGCGTTTATGTTTCCATTTGCATAACCAGCAACAACAACAGAATTACCTATTAAAACGGATGGGTGTGTTTTTGTTATTTTGTTTATAGATGCGGTATTGTGAGATATTAAATCCTCACCAGACTCAGAACACATTATAAAAAAATGCCCTATTGACGAAGAGCCGTAGATTCTACCGATTGCATATTTTAAAGGTGCCCTAATTGGAAAATTTTTCTGCCGATACCATAATAAGTCCCCATTTTCTGAATCTAAGGCGATAATATAACCATTGTTGGTAGCGATAAAAATTTTATCATCACCGTATGAAAGAGAAACTTGATCGGTTTTTTTTATATCTTTGCCTATAACAAATTGTAGTGGGAACTCCCATTCAACCTCATAGTTGTTATCTGTGTTCATAACAGATAATGTACCACTTGGTGTTACAAAGGCTATTTTTTTATCGAAGAAAATTGGCGCGTTTAGAAATAATTTTCCAGAACCAGTGTATGGTTTATGGTTGTCATCAAAAAATCTTTTATATTTTTTCCATAATGCCCTATAAGAGGTTTTTCTACGCATTGGAATTACTTTTTTAATATCGTATATATTGGTAAAATTATTATTAACTATACCTCCTCCTTCTGCGTAAAAATCTGAAGCTGGCCATTTCTCTAGTTTTTTTGCTTGAGATAGGATTACCCTTTTTGATGATACTTCTTGATCTAATGATGTTACTTCTGCATCTTTAAAAATCTTTTCTCCCCTATTGTGTAAATTTAGTTTACCACAACCTGTGGTTATAAAAATAATCATCAACAGTGTGATATTTTTTAGCACCTTAGATTTGGTGAAATGTTTAAAAAACATTACAAATTTATTTAATCCAACACTAATTAAGTCAACAAAATACATTAATATAGGCATTATTTTTGCAATTTACTTAAATCTACTTCAAGTTTTATAACTTCTTGTATTTCTTGTACACGTTTTATAATCTCACCATGTGAGTTTTGTAAAAAGTTATTTGATTTCTTTTTATGCTCTATCGTTTTGCCTTTTTCTAGCAATATATTTAACAATGCTTCGTTTGCTAAGCCCCAGATAGCGCTTTTACTTTTTATTTTTGAAATAATTTTTATTGCCGCTTCTGACGGTTGTTGCCCTAGTTCTATGTTAAGATGAATTAACTCGATTGCTATTAATTGAACAATATATGGTGAAGCTGATTTAATTCTGATAATTTTTTCCATTACTTCGGTTACTTTTACTTTGTCATCTGATTTTTTTACACTTTCTAATAATTTTAAGCTCCATAATAGCTTTATAGTGGGGGTTTTTAGTTCTTTAGTGTTATGTTCTAACATTTTAACGGCATTATGCTTTACATTTTCTTGGCGCTTTAATGTTTCTTCGTTTTTATGTATTTTATTAATATATAACCAACCTTGTTCGGTTCTGCGATTTGATTGAAAAGATAACCAAAAAGAGAAGAAAAATATTGTTAAACTAATTACAGCAAGTAGCCCTATTGTTGTAGAGAATATATTTTTGTTTATTGCTTTTTTAACGTCCGTCCATTTGCTAATTATTATCATAATATTTTATTATTATTTTAGTTAAAACTATTTCGAAATAAAACCTCCTCCTCGCTAGACTCCATCCAAAGCAAATCAGATTTAAAGAAGTCTCTTATGTCTTTAAAGCCATACTTTAGCATAACTAATCTTTCAAGTCCAATACCTGCAGCAATTCCAGTGTAAACTGCGGGGTTGATATTGCAATTTTGAAGCACAATTGGACGCAGTACCCCGCATCCGAGTATTTCCATAAATTTATCACCTTTTTTATCTAACACAACTTTGTTATTTTGCACAGAATAACAAATATCAATTTCCACAGATGGCTCTGTAAAGGGAAAAAAGCTTGGTCTTAGTCGTAAATTTACCTCATCAGTTTCAAAGAAATCTGCTAAAAATAATTCGAGGATAAATTTTAGATGACCAAGATGTATACCTTTGTCTATAAATAAAATATCGAACTGGTGAAACATTGGGCTATGTGTGTTATCAAGGTCCCTTCTAAAAACTTTACCAAAGGCAACGCTACGAACCGGCGTACCGTTTTGAATAGCAATTTTTATATCAACACCTGTTGCGTGTGTTCTTAATACATAATTCTTGTTTGTTTGTTTTTCAATACCTTTCAGATAAAAAGTATCGTGCATTTGTCTGGCTGGATGATCTTCCGCTATGTTTAACGAATCAAAATTATACCAAGTATTGGTAATTTCTGTATCTGTGCAAATTTTACAGCCATACCTTTGAAATATTTTTAAAATACTGTTAGCGGCTAAGTGTAGCGGGTGTAAAGAACCTCTTGGTAAAAATGATGTAGACATTGATGCGTCAATCGCGCTATGCCTTAGCCTTGCGTCTATTTCGGTTTTTTCTAATTCATCCGCTCTCGTTTTAAATATCTCCTCTAGGGTATTTTTAAGCATTTTTACTAACGAGCCTAGATTTTTTTTTTCCTCCTTAGGAGCAAACTTAATTTTGTTTAATACGTTTTCTAGTATGCTGTTTTTACCAAAATACTTTGGTTTAACTTCGTGAATTAATTTATGTAAGATTTTTGTATTTGCGACATCTTTTTTTGCGCAAATTATACCTTGCTCTATTTCTTCTACCATAAGTACACAATATGAAATTGTTAACAGTACAAATATAACTTACCTACAGCAGGCCATATATGCAAACAGCAGTGCATTGTTATATGTAATAAGTACTTGTTTTATTTGCAAGAAAAAGCTTATTATGGCATTAAATATATTGTACTATCTTTACCTTGTTTTAGATAATTTGCCGTGTAAACTAAGGTATAAAGCCCAAATTAAAACTTGGCTCAATTAGTATTGTTTGTAAATGATAAAATTCTCTAACTTCAACATCTCAAGCAAATACAAACCTATTAACTTAACTGTAGAACTTGGTCAAATTGTACATATTACTGCGTCAAACAAGGTAGAAGAGCGGTTATTGTTCGATATTTTATCGGGACAAAGCAAACAATACAGCGGCGAAATTTATATTAATAATTACCCGTTAGCTTATAATTCTAACGAAATGAAAAAATGTATTCAATTTATATCCAAACATCAAACATTTTATAACCAAGTCGCCGTTGGTCGGCAGTTATCTTTGTTGTCTTTGCGCTGGTCAGGTTGTGACCTAAGTGGCTCAGCGATGAAGGCGCTACGGGTAACAGGACTTAAAAATATTGCCTACAGTAAATTAACCATTGAGGAAAGAAAAAAAATTGAACTAGCTAGGCTACTTGCCTGTCCTGCAAGTATTTGGTTGCTAGAGGGTGTCGATGGTGGTTTTTCTGAAGAATTTACTAGCATTGTGCGCGACTTAATACTGCATAGAGTTTCTAGAAATGGCATTGTTTTTTTAACCACAAAAAAACCTGTTAAAGGGCTAGATAAACTGTTTAATTGTAACATAAACTTTACCACTTTAAATTAAATTTTTTGTTTTTTTTACAATGGCAAAAATAAAGCTATTAGCTAACTGCTACATAAAAACATACAATATTAAATTAACGCACTACGGCAATAACCTTTACACAGTTTTACCGCTTAACGCTAATTAACCATGTACAATATATACATAACGGCATTTGATGGATATTGTTAGTTTGTAAATTAACCTTGACTATTAACGGTTGTTATTGGGTTATTTTGCATTTGTGGCAATAAATAATTGGTATTTATTTAAAATACGCTTACCAATATTATATATAATAATATGCAGTATTTAACTTACTAAAAACTTTAACCAAAACTTATTATAATTAGTTAAAATGCTTATATAAAAAAGTAAATTTGCTTAGCTTTGCTATATGTTAAACCAAATATAAAAATATAGCTATTTAGTTTTGTAAGCTTAATAATTACTTATAAAGCTATATATTGTAAGTTGCTTACTGTTTTTATAAGTATATCGCATTTAGTAGCATATAAATTTATCTGTCATCACTAGTAAGCAGGTAGCCTAAATCTATTTGACATTAAGAGTTTATATTGCCCATATTTTGGTGTTTGCACCAGTAACTTAATGGATAAAGTACCGCCCTCCGAAGGCGATGATGTAGGTTCGATTCCTGTCTGGTGTACCACTGTAAAACACAAAGGGCTGTTATTTTGGCTGTTAGTTACTGTGTGTATTTGCAATCCAGTTTTTTGTTTGTTGTTTTTCGTTTTTACTTTGTTGTGTTTATAAATAATTAACGTGTTGGACACTTTTTATGCTTTTGCCGACAATTACATATATCACCTAAAGCAAAGGTCTTGTCTTAAAATACATATCAATCCTAATGTCCTTTTATTTACTAATTATAAACAATGCGGACTTTTAGAGAAAGAAATAATTGAGATGATTCGTTTGTTTTCTGAACAACATAACATTAATATTACAACTGACAAAACGATATTGGAAGATGTTACCCTGCCAGGAAATATAAAATCCTCAAATCTTGATAAATACTCTATTGACGGTATTATGGCAAGCTCTGAAAATGGAAAAATGTTTTTTATTACTCATTCAATTGAAAATGCTTTAATTTTTTGCCAAAAATACCAAGTTGTATTTGTGGAACAAACATTTTATTTAACATTTTTAGAGTCTTTTATTAGAGCCCCTTTAATTAAATTTGTATCTGTGGCAAACGATAAATTATTTTGGAAAACAGTATTTAATTGGATATTGTTCTTAGGGGTTCACTTTTTATTATTTTTCTTCTTTAGCGAGTTTCTTGTATCTTTGTATGTGTTTTTCTTTTGCATAAAAGCAACCTTAATTTTTTTTACAAATAGTTTTATAAAAAATAAAAACAGCAATATTGTGCCAGCAAATAAGGTTACAGTTAATACGGACTTACTGCCAATTGTTACCATTTTAGTGCCACTATACAAAGAAAAAGAAGTGCTAAGCCAATTACTAACCTCTCTTAAGGCGATTAATTATCCTTATAATTTACTAGATATTAAATTTGTAACTGAAGCAGATGATTTTTTAACTAATAATACCTTAAAAAGTCTTTTTTTACCTGACAATTGCCGCATTATACCCGTGCCTGTTTCTTCCCCTAGAACCAAGGCTAAAGCTGTTAATTATGCGGTAAGATTTGCGCTTGGAAGCTATATTTGCATTTATGATGCAGAAGATATCCCACACCCAAACCAAGTTATAACCGCTATTAAGGAGATCCAACGTCATCACAAAAATGGAAATAAAAATGTATTTTCTGTTCAATGTCCATTGTCTTGGTACAATTGCGACACTAATGTTATTACAGCTATGATGTCGATAGAGTATCGTATTTTATTTAAACAAATAATACCTGCTCTTTCTGAGCTAAATGGCTTTATAGCATTAGGGGGAACAAGTAATTTTTTTATAAAACATGCTTTACAAAAGTTAGGTTATTGGAACTCTAGTAATGTAACGGAGGATTTTGATCTTGCTATTCGTGGAGCGATATCGGGAAACTGGATTAAATTCTGCGACATAGAAACGCAAGAAGAGTGTGTTGATAGTTTTAAAGCTTGGGCAGCGCAAAGGTCTAGGTGGTTAAAAGGGTTTATTGTTTCTATTGGAAGTAATTTTTTGCAAATACATTCTAAACTATGGAAAAGACCTTTTGGTATAATTGGGTTTTATGTTTTTGGTTGGATCACAATGTTGCAACCAATAATGAATATTATACTTTTGATAAATTTATTTAATTTCCATCTAATAACTACAATCGAGCTAAACGTTGCCTTAGCTATTCTTAACTTGGTTATAATTTTGCCAAACTGTAAACAACAAACTGGTATTGTTAAAAAAATTGCAACAGCTATAATATTTCTTCTTTATAATATGTTATTTATTATCCCATTTATATATGCTATTTATGATATTATCTGTAATTACACTTTTTGGAAAAAAACCAACCATACAAAATTAAAAAATAGTAATTGTTAACAACAAAACAACACAAGGTAATACTGACAACCAAACGTTTATTTCCGCACAGGATATTTTAACACAAAATAACAATAATATAATAAAGGTAATAAAAAAACTACCATCAAAAAAG
>JAERRN010000029.1 GCA_016735445.1 Rickettsiales bacterium
CCTTGTTAATTTTATTTATATTTTCGATTATAAACAGTATAATTTTTACTACGTTTTTACTTTTACCCTATAATAAATATTTGCCTTTTAACTTTTAAATCGAATATTGTTTACGCTCCTTTTTTAACTCGTTATCGACAATGTAAATAATATTTTTTTACTCTTTTTTTAAGTTTATTTCTAATTGTGTTTATCAACTTGTTGCTTAGGTGTGTTTATTTACACACTAAACAACGGCAAATAATTACTTTGATGTTGCGACGGTATACATGGTTTGATTTTGTATAAAATTGCGCAAGATCGTAACCGTTATAATGGGTATAGTAAATTTAAATATTTTATAAATATACGTTATGTATTATTTAGTAATTTAATGTTTTCTGCGTAAAACTGCAAAGTTACAAACATGGCAAGTAACTTATTTATGTACAGAATCTCTCTATTGTCCTTAGATATTGTTTGATTATTTATATGAATAACTGTGTTTGTGTATGTTTGTATCAAGCTTGCACCGTTTTGATGTATAATTATTATATAACGGTGCAATTGTTTTTAAAGTACCAAACAGTGATAGTATGGGTATGTTTATAAGTTAAGTAGTGTATTTTTTGGCTTTCTAGTTTGTATAACTTTTATTATTAACAATAAACTGTTACCAGTTTAGTGTTCTTTTTAATACTTTATCAATAGCGCGATCACTAAAAAATCTTCTAGATAACAGTGATATTGTGGCATATTTGCCAGCAGAGTAGCGTGTTTTTGGTTTTTTAGCTCGTATAGCTTTTATTACCAATTTTGTGATAATACTTGGACTAGGTGCGCTTGCGTCGGATTTTTTCATAAGTTTAATCATCGCGTCTATTAGTTTGGAATAGGCACTTTCTTTTGAGTTTGCCGCTAGATTGTTACATGCTGTACTTATAAGCTCTGTTTTAATTACACCAGGCTCAATGATTACAACATCAATTCCAAATGGTTCAAGTTCAAAACGCAAGCAATCGGAAAAGCCTTCCAAAGCATGTTTAGTTGAGTAGTACCAAGCACCAAGTGGGGCATATGTTTTGCCACCAATAGAACTAATGTTAATTATTTTACCGCTTTTTTGTGCGCGCATTAACGGGATAACCAACTTTGTTAACATTGCTAAACCAAATATATTTACTTCAAATTGATACCTTGCATCTTCAATACTAACATCTTCCACTGCTCCTTTTAAAGCGAAGCCGGCATTGTTTATTAAGACATCGATACGACCTGAATTATTAACTATTTTGTCAACAACAGAGATAATATCTTGTTCTTTTGAGATATCCATTTTTATTGTTTTTACGCCAAGTTTTTTTAAATCTTTCATTTTGTTAATGCGACGAGCCACTGCGTATACCTCAAAGCCTTCTTCAATCATTGCCTTTGCAAAATCTTCACCCATTCCTGACGATGCTCCAGTTATAAGTGCTACTTTTTTATCAGACATATAATATGGTTATAAATTATTTTATCAATAACAAGTATTATATGGAATAATAGTTAGTTGTCAAACGCACGAAGCTAATACTGTGACTTTGTTTTTTATTATTTATGTAATATTTATATATAGGTGCGTAGTGTATAGTTATACTTATTATGTTTAACTAATTTATTTATAATACGCGTACAGCTAAACTGTATTTATGACAACACAAGTCTATGTGGTACATTTGTAAAATGAATAAAACAAAAAATTTAACATGAGTTTACTTTGTTGACCATGTGTTTATTTTTACTTTATTTTTTGCTATGATAATTCCGGATATAACAATGGTTGATATCCCAATTATTTGCCAAACATTTAGCTTTTCTCCCAATATTAAATAACTTAACACTGACGAAAAAACCACATTAAAGTACCTTAGTGGCTGAATTGACGTAACTTTTGCTATTTGGTAAGCTTTTGTAAGGAGTGTTCTTTCTGTAATGTACCCAACAGACATTATTACAGTATACCATATTATTTCTTTATTTATCATGGGAAGCTTTTTCATTGTGAAAAATGATATAGGTAGCAGGACAATCATTCTTACCATTAGTAAAAAGCTTGCTGGGTAGTAATGTAGCTTTTTAATAATAATTGCAGTAAAGCCGTATATAAAAAAGTCGAGTATCAACAATATGTACCCAATATTAATATTATCTACGCTAAAATGATAAACCAAAAATACCGCTACTGTATTAATGGCAAAAGACATTTTTATCGTATTTTCTATTTTTTCTTTTAATATAACGTTACCAAGTAAGGCGGTTATAATTGGGCTTAAAAAAAGCATTATCATTGCATTGTTTACAGGTATTTGTTGTAAACCAAAGTTCCATAAATATCCGTCTACACTTGCTAAAACACCAAGAGTAAGCAGTAATAAAGCGGTATTTTTGTTTATACATTTAATGTGTATTGTGTTTTTAATATTAAATGGCACAATTAATATTATAGACAGTAGCGTCCTTAAAAATATAATTTGTGTTATATCTAGCACCTTATTGCCGTTTATGCGTTTAATAAATACTAGGATAAAAATATTAATAAAAGAGCTAATAAGGTAAATTATGGAAGCTGATTTTGTAATCATAAGTTTATATACTGTTATTTTTTACTTAGCGCTCACTAAGTCATTAGGTGTCAAATTGCACATACGTTATTTGTTAGTTATTTAATTTACAGATAAAATCTAGAAAATGTATTTATTGCATATTTGCTACCAAATTATACTTTTGTTTTGCAGGTAATTTATTAAATAATTAATAAAATTATTATGGCGTTATAGTTTAGTTACTAATGTTGTTTACCAGAAAACAAATGTTTGATATTATACATGTTTACATGTGATACCGTTTATGCTTGTATAAAACTTGCATCATCTATATTTACATTTTCTAACTCTATTTGGTTATTAATAGTTTTATCGGTCGAAAGTTTTTTAAACATTCTTTTCCACCTGATAGCGCTTGGTTTAAAAATACTAACTATAAAGCTTTTCTCGGAAGAAAAGAATATAAACACTGGTTTTGCTATTACTTTATCTAAAGGTATAAAACCAACCTCGTCAAATCTGCTATCCATAGAATTATTACGGTTATCCCCCATTACAAAGCAATGATCTTTTGGAACGGTAAATACTTTTGTATTTGAGCTAATAGAGTTTTTGACTGAGTTTATAATTTGATACCTTAATTTGTCCGAGCTAGTTTCTTCGTAAACATGGAATATTGTACTAACGTCGTAGTCGGTATTTGACGGGTCAATATTTAATAGCGACATTTTATCGTATTCTTTTAACGTTAACGTTTTAACAGTTTTTGTTTTTAATTTTTCTTTATTTACATACACGACATTGTTAACTACCTGTACTTTGTCACCTGGTAAACCAACAACCCTTTTAACGTAAAATATCTTTTCTTGTCCTGGAAATGCAAATATTACTATTTCTCCTCTTTTTGGTTGTTTTGCAAATATTTTACCTTTAAATGGTACAATACGCGCTGGAAATGAATGTTTACTGTAACCGAAAGGCCATTTTGTTGCAAACATTCTATCGCCTGGTAATAGGCTTGGCACCATAGACGCTGATGGTACAAAGAAGGGATCTAAAACAAAAGAGCGAAACAGTAGGGCGGTTACCATTGCTGTTAAAGCCACAAAAGACATCTCTGTGATAATTTTTTTAGCAGTTTTTTTTTGTGTTGCTTTGTTGCTGTCGGTTTGCATTTTTTTATTTGTTAAAGGTCTAACGGTTTTATTGCTAATGCGTGTAATTGGTTATGTGGTAAATTTAGTAATATTTTAATATTTAACAACGTATTAACCAATACTATAAGAGTTTATACTATATAACGTACAATAAAAATAATTATTACTAAAACTTTTGTTTGTCAACACTTGTAAGTATGGATGTGTGATAATTATTTTTAATTTGCTAAAAACATATAGTTACATTGTAAAGTTTGTAAAGTTGCAAAACTTAAGTTACATTATTATGGGTTAACTAAAATAACAAGTTAGCATTTATTTGCTGGCAATATTGGGAATTAGTTAAGGAGTTAAAAAAGCGTTAATTGTGTCTATCTTAAAAAATGCCTTAAATAGACTTGGACCTACTTACTAATTATAAAATTTACAAAATAGGTTTTTTTGCAGTTTAGTTTAACGCATTATAGACGAAGGTGTGTTAAAGTTTACGTTTTTAATTTTATTTACCTTGCAGTAATGCTTGGTATTGATAATTTACATACACATGTATAGTTACTATGGTAAATTTAAACATCTTTAAAGGCATTTATAATATGTTGGTTGCTTTGTTAGCTTAGGTTTTTAGCGTTATAAGTAATGACATCTATATAGATAATAATTATGTTATAGATTACAATATAGTAGATTTAACAGTAATGCTAGAGTGTTTTTATATAATGCGTAAAAATATATGCGTAATAAAATAGCACTGTTGGGCATGTTATACATTTGGTATGTTGTGGGTTTTGCGTGTTATATAGCGTAAGAGCAAACGCAAATGCTACACAAATGTAAATATAATAAATTATATAAATCTTTAGATCAATGTAAAACGAATTTACAGGAAGTTTATTTTAATAAATTCTAAAGATTTTTTTTGCGATAATTTGGCAAATGATTAGTATCGTATATTATATATAATTAAATATTTCTATGTTAAACTGCTGATTAGTTAAGTTTGTAATTTAACTTTGTTTTAGTGGAGTTATTGCGGTTAACTTTTTTATATAAATACCCGTTTGCAATATACGTATACACAGTATGCAAAACGTAAAGCATGTTAAATAATATACGTTGGCTATGATAACATTAAAAATGTTATCATAGCAAGTCTAACTATATAAAATATAAAACTTACCTAACAACTTGGCAATACTTATTAAGTTTAGCAAAATACAAACACATAAAACAAACTTTACTAAGGTTTATATGTTTTTTATTATTAACTCAAAATTAGATGTTACAATAAAAAACCCCTGCCAGTTCCAGGCCCGCTTCGTCCCCCAGCCCGACCGGCC
>JAERRN010000011.1 GCA_016735445.1 Rickettsiales bacterium
ATTTCACATTAATCCAATTGATACACCTAGAAGAACTAAATTTCATAGCTACCATATAGTTTTTAAATGGTTAAATAAACCATTTGCATATGTGGTAAAATTGCAACTTTTGTAATGCACCAGTCTCACCGTGCCAAATATAGTGCCGAATGAGGACGAATGTAAAACGTTTGAAATTCGCCCCAATTCCTGTTGGGGAAAGGACGAATGAGAAATGTTTCATTTGAACAACAAACAATTGTGCTATATAACAAAAAAATACAAAAAGTACAAAATCGGGATAAGCAAGAAGAGAAAAAAGTAAAATACAGAGACCCAATTATTGTTATAAGCGAGCCACCAAACTACACAAAGTATGACTTTGCACTTAAAACAATGGACGATATTGTAGAAAAAATACATAACTATAATATGGAAGATGTTTTTTGGCTACTAGAGCATAACCATGTATACACGGCAGGGAGATCTGTTAAGGCTGGCGAAACATTAACGCAAGATATACAGGTGACACAAATAGGTCGTGGGGGAAAAACAACATACCATGGCGCAGGGCAAAAAGTTTTTTATATCATGGTGAATTTAAAAAAAATGCATGGCGATAAGCGCGACATTAGAGAATACATCAAAGCAATCGAGTATGGGATAATAAAATTTTTAGCTAAATTTAAAATAAAAGGTCAAATAAAGGAAGGGTTAATTGGAGTTTGGGTTGATAAAGAAGACACCGTGCTTGTTAGTGATAAAAATAACCACCACAAATCTATTAAAGATAAAAACAGTGAAAAGCCTAAAAAATGGTGTAAAATCGCTTCTGTTGGAGTTGGCGTTAAAAAAGGTATTACAATGCATGGTTGTGCAATAAATATATCTACAGATTTAAATATGTTTTGCAAAATATTACCATGCGGCATGGATAACGTTACAATGTGTTCGGTGAAGTCTTTATTTGAGGAGCAAGGTGAAAAGAAAACAGAATGGCGTAATTGTCAGTTTGTTAATAAATGTATTATTAATGCATTTTTAGACGCGTTTAATTTTAAACCATGGAATGGCAAAAACAACACAATAGAAGAATTAATTGCTTATATGGAAACATTAGTAAAATAATATCAATAAAGTAAATAGTAAACAAAAGTAACACTCTTACACCTTTGCAAAAAGCCTTTATATTTTTACGCTTTTTTTTGTTTTTACCTAACGTTGTTATGTATTGTTGCAATTCTACAATTTATTTTTATAATAAAGCCTTAGCGTTAGTATTATAAGGTAGTAATTGGTATTGTTAGTTTATAACTATAAAGTAACAATATAATTGCTAAAACATATCACTTATTATATTTTAAGTACCATTTTTATGGTCACAGATAACGGACTTGCTTTTGTTTTTTAATAAACAAACATTACTACTTATTGTACGCACTACATCGGCTATAAACAAGATTTACCGTATAGCTATAAAGATAAAGTTTAAAAACTATTTACCCAATAAAGTTAACAATATAAAGCGTAGCTGTTTTATTATAGCTTTAAATTACTAATTACCAACTGCGTAAATTGCGCTAAACTTACAATAATTGTTAACTATAAAAAATGACAACATAAAAGTTTAGCAATTGTATATTTGTAAATAATAAACCATAAAACAACAAAACACGGTAAAATATTTTTTACGCCACTATACTGAAATCGCAAAAAACCTTTACATTTGTGCGCTTGTTTACTTTACTAACATTTATTTTACAGCAATACTTACCTTTTTGGCGTTTTTAGACTGCTTTGTTAAATCTTGCATTATTAACATAATAGCGCCAATTACAATATAAGAGTCGGCAAAATTAAATGCTGGCCAATGGTAATCCATAATATACACATCTATAAAGTCCCTTACGTAGCCAATTGTTATACGGTCGTATATATTACCAAATCCGCCAGCAAAAACCAATAAAATTGCAAATTTTTGCGTTTTAGTTTTGGAAATAAAATAAAACAGCACAAGAAGTAACTCTAACGCTATACCTATAGAGGAAAATATAGCAACACTATTAATGCTGTTTTGAAAACTACCCCAAGCAACACCATAATTACGTGCATTAACAAACGAAAGGCCAGGTAATATAGTTGCATAAATATACCCGTTGGGATTACTTGCGTTAATTGCAAGATGTTTAAAAACAACATATTTACTTGCAAGGTCAACACGGATTAACAGTAAACAGAAAAGAGAATTAATAAGTAGACCAATAAACAGTGACTGCCGTTTACCGCTAAAAATGTTAAATTTAGCTTTTATCACTTTTGCGTAACTTCTTATTTTGTTATTTTTTGCATAAAAAATAGGGCTAAACATTAGCCAAGACTTTACATTTTTTTTACTTTTAACAAATTTAACGCAACTAATATAAAACCTCCGAAGAAATTGGGGGATTTTTAACTTCATTATTAATTGTTTAAATTATACTAAATTATTGTCACCAAATCATTAGTAAAAAGTGTACAGACAAATAATAATAATTTACAAATATAAATTTAACGTACTAATATAACTTAACATTTTAAATGTAGCTATAATATAGCATAATGCATGCGTAACGGTTTATTATTCTTAACTAAACTGCATAAATTTTGTATTATCTGTTTGTTGCTTAATAACGCATTAAAATTAACGGCAGCCGCAAAGTGGCGCTAAGCGCATTTTAAAGTACAAGGTATTATATTATTTAACTTTTAACATGGTAGAAAATATAAAAAAAAGTTCAACTTCAACCTTAGAAGGCAAAAAAATCTTTTTTGTTGGTATTAACGGTATAGGTATGAGCTGTATTGCAATTTTGCTTCACAAAATGAACTACATCGTTGCAGGTTCGTGTGACGTTAAAAATGAAATGTATCATAAAATTATAAACTATGGTATTCCTGTGTCTTTAGGACATAAAAGCGAAAATATAAAAAATTTTAACTGTATTGTGTTTAGTACCGCAATAAAAAACGACAATCCAGAATTGCAATATGCTAAAAACAACAATATTCAGGTTATGCATAGGTCAGAAATGCTTGGTTTGCTAACTAAAATGTTTTATACTGTTGGGGTAATGGGGTCTCATGGAAAAACAACAGTTACAAGTTTAATTGCGTTTATTTTACACTCTGTTGGCGTACCAATTAATGTTACCGTAGGTGGTATATTGCCATTTTTTGGCTGGAACGGTAATTTTGAAGAAAAAGCAAAAAATATAATTGTAGAGATTGACGAGTCTGACGGTAGCTTTGTTAATGTGCGGTACGACACGATTGTAATAAACAATATTAGCAGTGAACACTTAGAATCCTACCAAGATAATTTAGATAATATGATAAACCAAATAACGGGATTTTTAAAGCATAACCGTAAACAAGGTATGCCAAATATTGTACTTGGCATAGATGACGATTGTGTTAGAAATAAAATTCTTCCAGTTGCCCAACAAATAGTTGCTATCCACGGCGGAAAAGTACTTACTTTTGGCACACAAGAAAAAGCTGATTTTGCAGCAAAAAACATTACCCAGTTAGCTAGTGGCACTGTTTTTGACCTTTGCAAAGGTAATAGTTTGCCTGTAAAAGTTAAATTACCAATGTACGGAAGATATAATGTTTTAAATTCTTTAGGTGCTATTGCTGCTGTTAGTTTAACTGGTGTAGATGTAAAAGAGTCAGCATTAGCGGTAAGCGGTTTTTTAGGTGTAGATAGGCGTTTTTCTATTATACATAGGGGCAGTATTATTGCGATAGACGACTACGCACACCATCCAAAAGAGGTAAACGCGGTACTAGATGGCGTAAATGCGTTTGTAAAAGATAACAATTTTAAAAGGTTAATATGTGTTTTTCAACCACATAGGTATACAAGGGTTAAAAAGTTTTCCATAGACTACATTGCGGCGTTTAGTGAAAAAATTAACAATAAGGGTATTGTAGCTGTAATGCCGGTTTACAGTGCAGGAGAAAGCCCTATTTTAGGTGCAACGAGCAAAGAAATAATAAGCAAAATACAGGATAACAATATTTCTTGCCTAGAGATTAACGACAACGATGTAAAAGAAATGACATCGTTTTTAGCAAATATTGTAAAAAACGGAGATGTTATTCTGTTTATTGGCGCAGGTTCAATTAGCAATATCGCAAGAAATATAGACTTTAACAAACTGGAAGCAACAAATAAACATTAATAATGCGTTAAATATTAAACAGAACAAAACATAAGCTAAACGCAAAAAACAACCCACACAAGCCACCAACACCGGTAATCCCCAATAATACCGCACGCTATAAACCACAGTAACACTGTTACACCGTGATTGTTGTTACGTTGTTACAACACAAGTAACACTGTAACGTTGTAAACCAAATGCAAAATAACAACAACACAACTAAATACCGCAGGATATAAACACAGTAACGCTATAATCTTGCAATGTTGTAACACTATAATGCAAGATTTTAATTGTTTAATTGTTTTAACTCCTCGTTACTGATAGGTTTTTCGAAGAGTTCAATGATGTTTTTGAGTATGCATATGTTAAAATAGTGTGTCTTTCCGTTCAAATAACACCCTCTGTTAAGAATAATTTGTGCGAGTTGCAACAGTCCTTTCTTGTCCTTAACGTTGGGGTAATCCTTCTTAGAAACTTCACCAATCCAGAAATAGCAATATAACCACACTGCATTGTTGGAGACTTGGTGTTGCAATATTTAGCGACGACAGCATTCAAATCTGATAACTTCTTTTCTTTCATGGCTTTATAATGATACTTCTAATTTGATCTTCTGAGAACCTTGAAGGATCGTAACATACAGTCATCCTGTTACCATTAACCATAATTCTGAGTGAAGACATAAGTCCCATTTTTGCCAAGAACAAACTCACATCTTTGGCAACTGGTTTTTGTGTTGCCATCATATCCCCTGCCTGCGACAGTTCTTTAGTTACATATTCATTTATCTTAGCAGAGACAATATAACCAAGGGATTTCACATTAAGAAGCTCGCAACCCTCTTCTATGATGAAACCTATGTTAATGTCCACCCTCTGTTTATTCCTAAAAAAACTATTATTGAAAGCTGAATTTTCTATATTCGACTTCTCTTCTTCCGTGAGATTCCCGTAAAGGTGCTGTAAGTAAAGCCCAAAGTCCTTGATAAAGTGTTCGTCTTTCTTAATTAAGCGGTCCATTATTTTAAACCTACCGTCTCCTTTCTTCCAACTATAGGTCATCTTAGAGACGTTGAACAAAGAATAACGTCTGTCATCTCCATCCACGAGTCCCTTAAGTTCTCCTACTCGGTTGGAAGTTATTATTGTATTGGCTACATTAGGTGTAATAGAGGCATCCGAACCTCTCGCTGTAACCTCGTGAACATCTCCAGTGATGTAGTTATTTAATGCATCTATCGAATCTCTGCTTTGTCTGAACTCACCAAACACCGACACTATTTTATTCTTGGCAATCGAGTTAAATTTTCCTAAAACGTTATCAGCCTTTTGCGATTCATGTGAATACTTCAAACCTACCAAAGTTCTAACAAGAAGAGAAAACAAACCCTTACCTACAGCCTTTTCTTCTGACACCAAAACCAAAGCCACCTTATTCTTAGAATAAGTTTTGTTCGCTATGCCATGGATTATTCTACCTATCCACGAACAAAGATAATGTACACCCTCTGCAGTTCCAGCCAAAGAAAGAAAGAACGATAAACAACACCTCACGGACTCCTCTCTTTTGGGTGACTTAGATGCTAAGCCCTTTAAGAACCTCTCAGTGGTCATAATCCGCTTAACGGCTATATGTCTATCTTTCTCCTCAAACTGGTTATAATCGCTCCCTAGGAAGTTGGGAATTGTCTCGTTGATCTTGAAGACAACCCGAGGCTCTATAGTGTCTTCACAGAACCCTTTGTAGTTCAGTAGTAAGCTAGCTAAACTAACCTGTGTACGAATACGGGTAACTTGTCTGGTTTTGGGATTTATCTTTAGCTTTTCTTTGGATAATACAAGAAGGTCGCTCTTTGTTCTCTCGAATAGCGATAAGAGTCCTCCATTCTTGAAAGGATTACCACGGGTGCTTAGAGCCTTCTTTCTGTCAAGGAGATAGTTAGTAGCGCCGCAGGTTATTATTTCTTTGTATCTTAGCATTCTGATAATATTCCCTGCCATCTCTTGCGACTTTATGGGGTCTACTGTTTCCAACTTGTATTCTATGAATTCCTCCATAAGAAAATCTACCAACCTCCAGCCGTTACATTTCATCGTTTCTAGCTCTTCTTGAGGTATCTCTTTGACGAGTTCCATAATGTGGTATTCAAGGTCACGACCC
>JAERRN010000068.1 GCA_016735445.1 Rickettsiales bacterium
ATAATAGTAACTGGTAAATATTAACACGTACCTAGTTTTAATTTGTATCTAAAACATTTAAAACAATTTTTATAAAAGTTTTATGTTTATCGTTACTTTTGGCTACGCTTTGTAAAATTTTATTTTTTAATTCGATGTTTAATATTTAAAAAACAGACAAAAAATAAAAATGGGTTATAAATAATCTTACACTCAGCTTCGCTAACTTGAAAATTAAAAAAATGGTTGTTAATTTTATAAAACAACCTATTAGGTTGTGTAACCTACACGTAACACTTTTTACGCTTCGTTACTTCATTATAGTCACTTATTTTTATTATGTCTTTCACCTTACTCGATAAATTCTTAAGATCTTTAAACCCAACCATTGCAATATATACAACAATCGGAATTACTACATTAGTACGTCGATTATTTCCAAAAAATAAATCTTTTCACAACTTTTTAAAAATCACCCTGTCAATCGCTTTTGTTGTTATTGTTGTAAACTGTTCTTTTGGTAGTTATGTTTCTTTAATACCAAACGCATTTGTGCTAAGGTTAGACTGGTTTAGAGGGGTAGCTTTTGGGTCGATAGAAAGAAGTAGCGTACCAATATTGGTATCAATTCTACTTGTAGGTGTTACAGCTATACGGGAATGTTATCATTTGTCTTTTTCTCTTTTTGTAAGATCGATGCTTCATATAGCTACTGCAATAGGTGTTCTGTTTGCAACAGACATTATATCGGTTCTATTTTACCTAGAGTTAGTTGTTATTATTTCTGCAGCAATAACAATTGGTGACCGAAATGTAAAAAGAAAAAACGCATTGTCATACGCAGCATTACATGTTGCTTCTGGGACATTAATGCTAGTTGGTATGCTGGCAATTGCAACTAGCACAATTAACATTGGTGGGTTTGCTGCAAATGAGAATTACATATTATCTGTAGCATGCGTAGGGTTGTCAATTGCAATCTCTGTTGGTATACCTCCTTTTAGTTTTTTGTTTGTCGATGTTTACGGCGCAACAAGTACGAGAAATACAATAACTTTAGTATCTTTACTAAGTAAGGTAACAATATTTGCGTGTATACCAATGTTGCACCATCTGCCAAAGTCAATGTTTGCACTTTTTGGAATTTTATTAATACCCTACACATTTATAAGGCTAATGTTTCAACGCTCTTTAAAAAAAATTGTTCTTCTTTCAGTGCTGTCGCATAATGCGGTGTTAATGCTGTTTATGAGTGTAATCGATTTTAAATCTGATGCACTATTTAAAACGCATATTGGTATTGGGGTGTTAAATTCATTTTTTGCAATGTCAATACTAAGGTTTATAGAAAGATATAACCCGCTTATTTTAGACGATATACGATTACTTAACAGTAAAGAAGTGAAGAATAAAAAAACCTTCAGAGTGGCAATGGTGTTACTGCTTGTGTTAATAAGTAATTTTCCAACATCTGTATCATACTTTAGCGAGTCATCATTGTTGTCCATCGTTAAACTGCCAAAAATTACACAATACGCAATCTTAGTTATCCAAACTATTTCAGTGTTTGCAGCGTCAAAAATTGCATTCTCATTATTTGGTATATTTGGAAAATTATCAATAAAAGGTTTTGTTGTTAAGAGAGTTAAAAAACCTGCAAAGTTTTTTATTCAAGATAGAAAGCTAGACTTTAGAACAATGATACTTTTATCCACCTGTGCAATAATATGCTTACTGGGGTCTTATTTGTACTCACATATGGAGCTAATAATGCAATCAGATCATTATGGGTTTAACTTTAATGCTTTTTATCATTACTGCATTGCCTTTGGTGTCGGTTTATCTCTTGCTTTCTTTTTTAAAAAAACAATGAACCCAAACAATTTAAAAATAGTAGAAGAATACAATATTATGTCGATAATGACAGAATTAGTATTTGGCATTTATAATGTCTTTACCGAAATAATTGATATGGTAAAAAATAAACTCTTGTTAGCGTTATCTTTTTTAACCAAAGTAATAAAAATTACAGTTAGAAAAAGCGCTGTAGGGGAATTTGCCTCCCTTTATAGTGCTGACACTGTTATCTGTTGTGCCGTAATTGCTATGTCGGCATTGCTGATGCTAATTGTTTAGTTAAAAAATACAGCACAAATTTTAATATTTTAAGTATTACAACACCAATATAAAATATACAAACTTATGAGTAAAGATGCGGAAAGTAAAAATATAAAAACAATAGACGACCAATTATACAGCGTAGATAGTGAAAGGTTTCTTTTAGGCTCTTTGATAAATGACAATAACTTAATAGAGCACACAGATAAATTACATAAAAACCATTTTTATGAAAAAATAAACGGTACAATATTTGAGGCTATTAATAAAATTATTAAAAACACTTCGTTAATAGCAGATGTTAAAACGATAGTAAAAGAAATTAAAGGATTACAAAAAACAAATATAGACGGGCTAGACGAGTATTTAGTAAATTTGGAAAAGCTGTTTACAATGTCATCGGTGTCAACCCTTGTAAATATTATTTATCTACTCCATGCTAAAAGACACATGACAGCACTTGGTAAAGAGATGGTTGAAACTTTTACAAATTTACCGCCAAGCCAATTAAAAGAAACGTTAGGTGATGTTGCGCAAAAAATAGATGAAGTAAGAGATTTAGTAGATGGCAAGCAGCAAAGTATAACCAAAATATCAACACATATTGAATCTATCCTAAAAAAAACAGATATTGCACGTAAATCAAGTAAAGCAATATCAGGTATATCTACAGGCTTAACAGAATTAGACGAAATTGTTGGTGGGTTAAAAAAATCTGATTTAGTTATTTTAGCAGCAAGACCATCTATGGGTAAAACCGCTCTTGCGGTTTCAATGGCATACAATATGGCAAGAATGAATCAGTCAGTAAAAACAGAAGAAAAGGGAAATATTTTGTTTTTTTCTTTAGAAATGTCAGGCGAACAAATCGCAATGCGTCTTGCTTCAATATGTACACGTAAAAATTCTATTATTTTTGAAACAGGAAGAGAAACGGAAAAAAATGTTAATGATAAATTTAATAAAGGTAAGCCAATTTCCGATAGTAATTTTGCAGATATAATAGAAGCTTTATCAGATATGTCTGATTTACCGATCCTTATCGACTCTAGTCCAACGTTAAAAATTTCTACCCTAATAAGAAAAGCTAAAAAAGTTAGCAGAATACACAAAATAGACGCAATTTTTGTTGATTACTTACAGCTAGTCAAAGGTGAATTTAACAATGCAAACAACAGAGTACAAGAAGTGTCTGAGGTAACACAGGGGTTAAAAGCTCTAGCTAAACAATTAAACGTGCCAGTTGTTGCGTTAGCGCAACTTTCTAGAGCGGTAGAGTCAAGAGAATCTAACAACTTCAAGCCACAACTTTCAGACTTACGAGAAAGCGGTAGTATAGAACAAGACGCAGATGTGGTTATGTTTCTTTACAGGGAATCATACTACAAAGAACGTAACGCACCAGAGAACCCAGATAACTATTTAAAACCTGAAAACTCTGACAAATATAGTCAAAAAAAAGAAGACTATGAAGACTTTATGGAAAAATTGGAACCAATTAAAAATCTTGCAAATATAATTGTCTCTAAAAACAGAAACGGTCCAATTGGTACCGCAAGTTGTTACTTCGATAGAAATATATTAACCTTTAGTAATCTGATAAAAAACTACCCACGCCAATAAACGTAAATGCATTTGTTAGGTATATGTTAGGTATTTATTTTATATGTTCACCGACTTAGTTAATCTTGCTTTGGCGGTGTTGACCTGCAAAACAAATCGCCCTGTGGTTTTACACTGTTACGTTTAACCGTCTGTAGCCCTACGCTGCTTACGTTTAACTTTAAGTTGCTAGATTTATTAGGTATATTTACCGACTTAGTTAATCTCGCTTTTGTAGCGCTAGTAGTGTTTAAAGTTCCTAATTTTATAAAATCAATATCATATTTTTGTGCAAATTTATATATATCATCAGTCGACTCTAAGCATTTCTTAGGACTAGACAAGCTGTGCCGCCTGTCAATATCGTTGCACAATGTAACAAGTTTTTTTGACAAAAACGCATCTTCCTTACCATTTAATAGTAACCCTTTTAGCCTAACGTTGTCTATTTCATCTAGTCTATCATAAATATTATCTATAGAACCAAATTTATTAATAACGTTAACAGCCATTTTTGCGCCAACAAATTTTACACCAGGAACATTGTCACTTTTATCACCAATTAGAGCTAAATAATCTAATAGTTGGTTTGGCTGTACACCAAATTTTTTAACAACGTAATCATGGTCAATATATTTTTTTATTTGCAGATTATAGTACAAAACATTACCGTAAATAAGTTGCATCAAATCCTTATCTGAGCTAACAATAACAGGTTGTACATTTTTAGAGTCCGAAGCAATCCTAACATATGTGGCAATTATGTCATCAGCCTCATACCCATTAACTCTTTCTCTTGGAATCCCAATCGCGTCGATAAGCTCATCAAATATATCAAACTGCGGCAATAACTCATCTGGCGGACAAACTCTATTTGCTTTATAAGACGGATATAGCTCCTTTCTAAACGAGCCATCAGAACCATCTAAACAAACAACCCAATCAGCGTCACTATGTTTATTTATAAGGTTAATAATAACCCTACAAGCGCCATATATAGCGCCAATAGGGATACCAGTTTTAGTGTTTAAAGTCGGGATTGCGTAAAAAGCGCGGAATAAAATTCCGTAACCATCTAAAATAAACATCTTCTTGTTTTCTTTCGACTTACCACTAAAATCGCTAGAATAAACACTATTTACCGTCATATTATTTTATACTGCATTAATTAAACATTAACTTTGTCAGTTATTTATTACTACCAGATACTAACATCTGGCATACTTAAATATTGGCAATATATAGCTTATCAGTTACGTCATATAAATGGTAAATTATATATAAATATATCACACCAAAATAGTAATATAAATTATTAAAACATAATTATATATTAAATAATAAACTCT
>JAERRN010000035.1 GCA_016735445.1 Rickettsiales bacterium
TAAATAGCACTTTTACATAAAGATAACTTTAAGGTACGTTTTGTATATAAAGAGGTTTTTACTTTCAAAGTTAATATGGTTTTTATCATCTGAAGAATTCCTTAACGAATGCATGACAAATAAAACTGATAAAAAGCAAAAAACCAGAAGCAACTCATTAAAGTTAACATAGATAGAGAATTACATTAAAATGCAGATAAAAGTTCAGAAACACATATGTTACTATATTTCAGCTAATAGACAATGTACGTAAATTATTTAAAAATTCAAAAACTTAACAAAAACGACAGTTAATAAATTTCGTATTTGCAAATTTATTTTTAGAGGGTGAAAAGCTATTGTTTGCACAATGAAGAGTCGTATTATATGTTTTTATACCATCCGTTTTTTTTCATGTATTAATAGAAGAGCATCTGTATGTAAGAATCTTCTATTTTTGCTAAATTAGACACGTGATAAAAGATAATTTTAACGTGACCAAGTATTTTTGCGTATACATTATTTAATACAATGATGTAATAATATTTAGTAAAACTTTTAAAGTAATTACACATAGTAGACATGGTTGGTGTTAAAGATACCAAAACAAAAGACTAACGTGATAAACTGCTGTTAAAATTTAAAAACAAACACCTACCAAAAAACAACCTATAACGCAATATATTAAAATATTAAACCTGAAGCTCAACCAACAGTTGACCGCTTGACACGGTGTCGCCGTTTTGTTTTACAACGCTCTTTACCACACCGTTGCACAACGCAACAATACTGTTTTCCATTTTCATTGCCTCAATAGACATAACAACGTCACCGTTTCTAACTTTTTGTCCAACTTTTACATTAACATTTGTAACCAAGCCAGATATTTGGGAAAATATTTTATCTTTAGGTTTTTCTTTTTTAGGTTTATTTGCAATATACTGCAATAAATGCATAACACGAACAGGGTATAAAAACGCAGAAGAATCAACACCATCCATAAACAAGTTAACCTTTAAATTGGATACATAATCAATCTTTACTATTTCACAAATATTTTCACTCAAAACGTTGCAACTGTTGTTTTCTTTAGAACATTGAGAAATCATAGCAAACTTAGAGCCAAGTTTGTAATTACAAATAAAGCTACCATCGTCTTTACCGTTTACGCTAATGGACACTCTACAAGAGTTATCGTTGTTTGTGGACATACAATTAATGTTCGTAATATACCGCACACCGTCAATAACTACACATGCCTTACTTGGTTCGGGCAAATTCATGCTGTCAGGAACAACAACAGTTTCGTCAAATAAAACCCTACTTGGGTTACTAATCTTAGAATTAATTAAAGCTGCAATAACTAAAAAGTATTTTAAAGTTTTTTTACCAGACTTCATGCTAACAAAACCGTCTGGATACTCTTCTTTTAAAAATTGTGTAGATATATCCCCCATAGAAAACCTACCATTTCTCATTATGCACTCTAGCATAAAAATATTTGTCTCTATACCAGATATTATATAATTCCCTAAAGCTTTTTTCATTCTAGCAATAGCATCATCTCTATCGTCCCCAAACGTAATTAACTTACCCAACATAGAGTCGTAATAATGACTTATAACCATACCTTTTACGCAACCACTTTCAACCCTTACCGTTTCACTTTCTTTTGGCTCACGGTAATCTGTAATACGGCCAGAAGATGAGGCAAAGTTATTAAAAGGGTCTTCAGCGCAAATTCTACATTCAATAGCGCTACCTTTTATTTTTACATCCGACTGAGAAAAGGATAAACATTCGCCATTGGCAATTTTTATCATCTCTTCAACTAAGTCGTAACCAGTTACCATTTCTGTTACAGCATGCTCAACCTGTAATCTGGTGTTCATTTCTAAAAAATAAAAACTTTTATCTTTATCAACAACAAACTCAACTGTACCAGCAGAATAATACCCGCAAGACTTGCTTAGTTTTATAGCATTCTCATATAATGCTTTTCTCATTTTACTGTCGACAAATTGGCTTGGCGCCTCCTCAATAATTTTTTGATTAAAACGTTGTATAGAGCACTCTCTTTCACCTAAGCAAACTAAATTGCCATGCTTGTCACCCAAAACCTGCACCTCTATATGGCGAGGGTTTAAAATATATTTTTCAACAAAAACCCTACCATCTTTAAAGTTTTTAGTAGCTTCACTTATACAGCTATAAAACGATTCCTCTAAACTTTTTTCATCATACACAATTCTCATGCCCTTACCCCCGCCACCAGCAGATGCCTTTATCATAACAGGATAACCAATGATTCTGGCAATCTTTAACACAGAGTCAAACTTGTCGACAGACTCAGCTAAACCAGGAACAATAGATACACCAACCTTTTGCGCTAACTTTTTTGATGATATTTTATCGCCCATTAAACGAATAGACTCTGGACTTGGACCTATAAAGCAAATACCAGCATCAATAACAGACTGAGCAAAGTCAGCATTTTCAGACAAAAATCCATATCCAGGGTGTATAGCGTCAGCACCAACTTGTTTTGCGGCAAATATAATTTTTTCACCATCCAAGTAGCTTTCTCTAGGAAGAAGACCGCCTAATTTAACCGTTTCATCCGCACTTAAAAGAAATTTATCCGCAATATCTGCATCTGAGTAAACAGCGACAGTTTTTATGCCCATTCTCTTTGCCGTCTTCATTACCCTAATGGCAATCTCGCCACGGTTAGCAATTAATATTTTTGTAATTTTCTTTGTTGGACTCATTAGAATTATTTTAAACCAAACAATAACCTTGTAACGCTAGTAACGGCAAAAAACAACGCCAACTACATTTTGCAAACCATAAAGTAAGTAATTTGCTTTTGTAAAGGTTAAAACCGTAAACGGTAACACTACCAATTTTTAACGCCCTTGTGCAAGGTTGCTAAAAATTGCTAAAAATGTAATATAGATTGCCTTTACAATAACAAACCTCCTCTATTGCGTAAAAGCAAATAGGTTACCTTGATACTGTAAAACATAATCTATTAATTTGTCAATTAATTATAAATTACAACTCTAACACTGTATTATTAAACAATTATATAAGGTAGTACGTCTTTTACAACCGTTGTTGTGCTTGTTGTGACATTTACACAGCAGTAGCTGTTTGTTGTGACATGTTAAACTTTATATTTTTTACAATTACATATTGCCTTGCAAATTTATGCTTAATAAATATTGCCATATAACGCAAAAAATTGCTTATTTACCGTACAAACTAAAAATAATAAGGTAGGACACAAAACAATATTACAAACAAGTTGTTTTAATTGAAGAGTTTCTAACTTTTTAACGCTACTGTTTAAAAAACAAATCTAAGCTTTTAACGGTTTTTCGTATATTTTATCCGCAAACATAACGGTCGGCTCGTTATTGTTGGTAAATGCCGTAACTTACTTTAATATTGGCGTTATTTTTGGAAAAAATTTTAACATCTTATTTTAGTATAAAATTTTACAGCAAAAACTTATATCCATTATTTATTACCAAATTATAACAATATACTTTTTATACCTGACTAACATTGCTAATTAAATACTAACACAACTACGTGGTGTTTAAAATTTAATACGCCTTATTTTAACCAATACTGCACAAAAAACAACTAAATATAAGTACGCGCTGTTATCAAGTGGTTTTAAAATTAGAAAATCACAACTAACAATACCAAACCAAGCTCATATTTTACAAAAAATATTTACAACCAAAATAGCAACATTAGTTTTGCTATTTTGCTTAACGTTTTAAAGACAACGCTTGCGGTTACATAATGCAACAGCGTGACTGGGCAAGTTTTTTATTAATAAGGTTGATGTCAAACATCTAGTTATAAACTACACTTATGCGTCAACGGTAATATATTTAATAACCGCACAACGTAAAAAAGTTAACAGCGGTAATTAAGTTGCACCACAACAGCGCCTATTTTAATAAACCAAATTAATGCATTTTTAAAATTGTATTTTTTCTTTTTCACCACTTACAATCGTAAAGTAACGCCAAATGGTAGCTTTAACAAATAATAAGTACCAATATAACGCTTCATCCTTGCTTTTACATAAATATAATATACAGTTCAGCTACTTGTTATACAGAGTTATAAAGATAATTACGGTCAGTATGTATGCTCTTAGAAGATTGTAAGTGTTTTAAAAAAGCACTACATGTATGTTGTAAAATTATACAAACATCAAAAAACACAGGTGTAATCTTATTTTTACTCGCATTATTTATAAATCAAAGCCCGTCTTTGTCGTTGCAAAAAGAAACACAAAATAACGGATCGCAATTTGACAAAAAAAAACAAGGAGAAACATACTTGACAAAACAAAGAGGAGAAAGAGCGAAAAGAACATCTATACAGTTAGAAGAGAAGTTAAACAGAAGAATAGAAAAAAAAAAGTACGGCAATAGCTTTCCAAATAAAAGGTCAGACTACAGGCAAATGCGCACTGGTACACCTGTAAATTCCTTATATACGGTATCAAATCGGCCATCCGAATATATATACACTGACCCAAAAAAGTTAAAAATGGTAGATTTTTACGCTAAATCTCAAAAAGCTATTGTAGAAAAAAACCAACTCATGAGTAAAGTTCTGTCGCAGCATAAGTTTTCACGGGGCGATACAGAGGTTCTTTTAACCATCGGCGCACATACAAATGCAATATACAACAATACAATGCGTGACGAAATCGTAAACGGTCAAACATTGCTAAAAGAATTTGCATCTGTTAATTTTGGTCCAACCGTAGGGTTTGGTCTATTTAAAAAATTAAACGATAAATACTCTTTAGAGTTAAGGACAGATTATTCTCTTTTAATGTTAAATAAATCTTTTATCTCTTTAACAAATAGTACAGAAGATAACACAAATACTGGGCACAGGTTAAACGCAGTTGTTTTAACGGGCGTAAATATAAGGCGTTTTGGCAACAGAAACCAAAATTTGCTTACATATTTATTTGGTGTTGACATGTCTTACAACGACACTTCTGCGATAAACAACCAACATGTATCCTTTCCGGCTGGAGCATATGGCGATATTTATGGAACGCTAGCAAGTAGCTTTTTTATGAATTTTACAACAAATTTTGTTAGCGGTGTTCGTATTGGGCTAATGTACAATAACGATAAAAGATTTATCATGGACACGCTGATTGGTTTTGGTTCTGCAATATTATTTGATACAAGAGACAGCGCCATTTCGCCATTGTCAGCGCGAAACTCGGGCGCTAGTGTAGTTTTTATGCTAAATTTAGCTTACCAAAAAAAACTCGGTAATAGTAATTTTTGGTTAACAATGGAAATGAAAAACCGCCTACAAACTATAATTATGCCAACAGAGTTAAAGTCTCTTGACCCATTAGATAAAGGAGTTATTGCGCCAATTGGAATATTTGCACAAACCGAACTTCATATTGGTTGTGTTGCAAT
>JAERRN010000044.1 GCA_016735445.1 Rickettsiales bacterium
TTTGTTGCGGTTGTTGTTTTTTTTATGTTACTCTGCTCTGTTAATGTTAAAAGGTTGCCAAGGGGGTGGTTTTGTTCTATAAAGTTTGCTATTTTATCTTCAACGGTGTTTAGGTATATTTCTGTTGTTGATATTGACGAATGTCCTAGTAATTCTTGCACAAACCGTATATTAACATCACTTTTGCAAAGCTCTGTTGCAAATGAGTGCCGTAAAATATGCGGCGATATTAACGATTGATCCAACCCCGCCTCTAACGCCCTATTTTTTAATATAATTCCAACTGACTCTCTAGTGATGTGACCCAAACGGGAATATGACGAAAATAAAAACTGCATACTTTTGCTGTTTAGTTTACCATTATTAGTACCGCTTTTGTTTTTACTTACGCCTTGTTCGTCTTGTTGTTTTAATTGTAAATATTTCTTTAAAAGCTCTGTTGTTGTTTTTTTTAAAGGTACATATCTCTCTTTATTTCCCTTACCTAGTACTGGTATCATTTTACCATTATTACTATTAATATCATTGTTGCCGTTTTGCGATTTAATAGCGTTCAAAATTGTTCTGGTTTTGATGTTAATTAACTCGGAAACCCTAAGACCCATTGTTTGCAACATCTCTATTATAACGTGGTCCCTAACTCCCTTACTGGTTTTGTCGTTTTGGCATTGTTCTATAATTTTGTTTACATATTGCGGTTTAATATACTTTGGCAATCTGTTTTTTATCTTTGGCAACTCTATTAAGTTGGCAGGGTTATTGGTTATTAATTCTTCTGATGCTAATAATTTAAAAAACCGTTTGATGCTGGAAATTTTTCTACACACAGACGAACTTGCCATGTCTTGGTCGTAAAGAAAGTTTATGTAATCTCTTATATCTTTTTTTGTTGTCAGTTTTATGTCGGTTTTGCTATTTAAATATATAACAAATTGTGCAAAATGTAATAAATCTGACTTATAAGAAGCTGCTGTATTGTTTGACAAACCGCTTTCACCGCATATTGCAAATACACTTTTTTCTATTAACTCCGCTGAAAGCAAAAAGTTTTTTTTATGTTTTTTTTCTTCCCCTTTTAGGGTTGCGCTGTTTTTTTTAACTATATTGGTTGTTTTTTTTACCTCCATTACGCTGTGTTTGGTTATTTTGTTACCTACTTTTGTATTTTATAATATTTTAATGGTCATTGTTTGTTTTTACGTTTTTCATTCTACTGACTTATATTTAATATTTTTTTAATTTGTTAAAAACACTAAAACTTTGTTTACATTGTACCAGTTAGGAGAGTTTGTTTGCTGTATTTTTAACGCTATGTTAACTAGTTTTTGACTGGCATAGCTTTTCTAACTTTTTAATAAGATTGTTTACAAATAATTTTATAAACACAAATAACTGTAACAACGCTGAATATGCATATAAAGACATCATCGCGCCAATGTAAAAACCAAAAAATACATCAAAGACGTCATGTTTGCCAATAAAAACTCTACCCAGTAAAATAACTGCTGACAATATATATAAAGGTACAGCAAACCAAAAGCCATAATTAATATGTATATAAACAGAGCTCAAGCCCGATTGCATTGCGTGACCAGATGGAAATGAGTCATCGTCACTCATGTCTGGTCTTTTCTTTTTAAAAAAAACTTTCATTAATTTAACCGTTGTATAAGATAACACCATAACAACCGAATACCGTTGCAAAGTAACCCATTTTTTTGCCAAAACCAACGTAACTGTTGGTGCGTGCGCAATTAACTCTCTTAATATATTAGATGCGTTTTCTACACGTATATTAGCAACCCTTTTTGTTACTATTTTTAAAGAGATGTTTGACATGTTACTAATATCGGTCTTTTCCATTTTCTCCATTTTTAACATGTTACTTTTAAATGTACGAAAATCGTTGACTCCAATACCTAAAAAGCACCCTAATAGCAAAAATATAGACACTGCAAATCTAGCGCGCATCAAAACAATATGCTTAGAATTAAAAAACTGCAAACCCTTTCCAAAACCACTTACAACAAACAGGCTAAAAGATATTAAGTTTTTTTTCATATGTGTGTTTTATTACCAATTATATTATTTTAATAGCAAATAATAACCCCTACCAAATACAAACCAACACCATGTTAACAGTGTTAACGTTAGTGTTTACTAGCGCTATATTTACAAACATACCAACATCGCAGTAACACATAAACTATACTAAAAGCAAACAATTATTGCCGTAATAACGCTAAATTGCCCTATTTACATTGCTATGTTTGTAACGCTAAGTAGAGTATTTGTTTTGTAACCTTATTTTGATTAACTAATATTTTAAAATTGTATCACATATTGTAATATACGATACAATTTTATTTGTTTTACGGCCAAGTATTTTTACAATCTTACGCCTTTTATGTTTGTAAAATAAAACTTATTATTACCTTTGTTGTTATTGCTGTTATTATTATTTAACACAACGATAAATATAAATATTGTTACACTTTTTATGTCTTTTTATTACGGCATCAATTGTTTATCTCTGTATATTTATCATTCTACATTTTTGTATCAAACTTTTACCATACATTTATGGCTTGCTCTTTTAAAAGAGCGGCTATCTTCATGATAGTTTATAATGTCTGTTTATTTGATACTAATGTTTAATTTTACTTATTTGTGTTGATGTGTAAAATATGCGACATGTAAACATCTGACAACATACCGCTTTAACAATTGTATTGATAAAAATTATGATCACCGGCTGTAACTTGCGCTGACTATGTAATTTGTTTATTTACTTTTTTACCAATTAACCCCTTTTCACTGTTGCGCCCTCTTGCTGTTGCGCGTACGGATGTAGAATTGTAATGATTATACATGGTTGACTCGTAAGTTACTATTGGCAGTTTGAGCGTTTTTTTAAATTGCAATTGGTCTTTTTTTACTAGCCCCAACACGTTGATGTTGTTTTTTTGTAACTTATATATGAGCTGTTTATCGGCAACATTGTTATTACTTAAATTTACATGCGTTTTAACATTACCTGTGTGTTTTATAATTGATAAAGGTTTGTAATTTTTTATATTTTTTTTATCGGAAGTAATAACGTACATTTGTGTTTTAGCTTTCAATAGTGGCTCTTTGATTTTTTTTACCACAATATTTTGGTGTTCAGGCTGTGATTTGTCTTCTTTGTTTTGCAATTCGCTATATTTATATTTTTTATTTTTACCATATTTCTTTAACAACTCAGTAAGTTCGGTGCTGTTATTTTGTGATGGGATTAAGTTTGCCTTGTTATCTGTGTAAATTTTACTCTCTTTATTTAACAAATTATTTAACGCATGGTTGGTTTTTATACGTACGCCAGTTATGCGTTTAATTAAGTTGTCAATTTTAGCAATCGAATTTGAAAATTTCACAAACGAGCTATCCTGTGAAGCAATAAAGTTATAAAAAAATCGCACCTCTGCTGGTATTTTGATGTATTTTTCCCAATTATCATGTTGATCTGTAATGTTAATAAGATGAAAAAACTTTGCCCTTTTTGTTTTTGCACTTACGTTATCATCGAAAAAGGTTTTATTGATACTTTGCACAGCGGCTAATTGTTTATGGAATTCTAAACGTAATCCTTTTTGAAAAAAAATTGTTGGCCCTTTTTTTAGTATATCCGTTACTTTTCCGTTTATGTCAACTATGTTTATATTGTTTTTAGAATGTTTTAAAAATGGATGTTGCAATTTTGCAAATTGTTCTTTTGTTAAAAACACCAAATCGCTTTCTTTGTCTAATGTACGCAATTTTGTTATAGGCTGCATAGCGCATACTTCCTCTAGATTGTTGTTGCTTTCAATTACATCTACCAAGTTTTTAAACTGGTTATTACTTAAATTATGTACAAATTTTATGTAAAAATGCATATCTTTGTCGTGCGTTGTTTTTGCGTTGTTAATACCTGCGTTGGTTCCAATGTGCGAATATGCTATTTTTATAGCCTCCTCTCTAAGGTTTTGAAGAAGATTTATCTCTTTAGTAAAATACTGTAACTTTTCGTTACCTATGCCGTCTTCTTTTATTATACTTTTATACCTCCAAAACGCATTTGGCACTACCGACCTTAACGCTATTGCTAGCGCATTTTTTGTAGAAATGCTATAAACTTGCGATATGTCTACATTTGGGTTATTTGATAGCTTTTCTTTGTATTGTTTGATTTTTTTAACTATAGAATTTTTATATGTTTTTTTTACTAAAGCTGAAGAAGTGCTGTTTTTTACCTGTGCAATATAACTTTTTAAAGTAAATAAACTTACCGTTTTAATAAAGCTTTGTTGTGTTAGTTTGTTTTTGATGGTTTTTCTTTTTAGGATATAACTTTTACGATGTTTGATGAGTTTTTTTGTTTGCTTTGTAAGCTGGAGATTAAGATTTTTTAATTCCTCACTTGGTGTGTCTTTTATCTTTTTTTTGGTTATATTTTTAACTGCAATCATACCTTTGTTATGTTTTAACTGCCTCATTTAACTAAACGATAACAAACTATACAATAAACGTATTGCACAAGTAACCATAATATATGGTATTTGTTTTATTGTTATTAGCAAATATAAACAAAAATAACTAAATTACAGTAAATATGTTAAACATAGTGCGGGTTGGTAATTATTTAGAAATTTTACACAAAAAACGATCGGCTATTTGCAAACAACATAACCTGCTAAAAATGTTATATGTATATTTTATAAATTAAGGTAATTTGGGTAGTGCAAAAATGTTTACCATGCACCTTTGTTACCAACAAAATAACAACTATGTCTAACACAGCAAAAGCAAGTGACTAAGCGTGTTTACAGTTAAGTTACGATTAGATATTTTACCAAGTTAAATTTAAGTTAAATTTAAATTAAACTAATATGCAGAATTGTAAGGTAATTTTGTTACCAAATTTTATATTTTCTTAAGTGATAATGCCGCCTTTGTTAAGACAAGCAAGGCAAAATAAGCGCGCCTATTAACTAAGTAAATTACAAACATTGTTAAACTTAACCAACAACCGCAACTAAGCAAAACAAAATTGTACATACCCTTGTGCACCTTTTGCTCTTGCGTAACTTTTGTTTTTGTTTATTTTACCCTTGTGTAACTTTTACGTATTTAACAATGCTTTGACAGCAATGTTGTTATAATATTTGCTAGAAGTTCTTTTTCTTCAAACAGGACGTCATGACCGCATTGTAGTTTTATTTTGTTTGTAATCATTTTTGTGCAATTATTGTTGTCAATATATGTAAACCTAGTGGCACCTTTGTTAAGGTTAAAATTAGCAAATGGCATTATGGAGTCTTTTTTTCCATGTAAAAAATAAACCTTATCGGCAATGCGGTGGCTGTTTTCTTTTTTTGCGCTATTTTGTGTATTCTTTTGTGCATATACGCTGTCTTGTTGGTTTAGTAAATCGTTTAACTCTTGTCTTAAATCTGCCAATTGTAAAAAATGCAAACCCTGTAAAATTGCATTTGTGTCAATATTTAGCGCTGTGTTTAGTAGGTGGTTTTTTCTATTTATATTGTTGCTAAAACTTGTAATATTTTTAATAAACTTCTGTAAGAACTTACTTTTATCCTCCAGTAAGTCTGCTTTCATTTTATTAAATATTATATTTTTGTAACCAACGTAACCGTCATCTTCTAACATTCTTGGTGTAAAAGAGACCAATAATGTCGCTATTGATTCTTGTATAAAATATTTAAAATACTTTACCAACAGCAAAGAACCTACTGACCAGCCCAGTAGCATTTTTGCGCCTACGCAATTATTAATTTTTTCTCGCACCTCTTCCCTTTTGTTGTAATTTAATAAATGCCAAAATGGGATTTTAATTAACTTGCTAGGTTCGCTTATGGAGATATGGTTAAATATATCGTCCCATATTAATTCGTCTGTTCCCAACCCAGAAATAACAATATATGTTATATTTGTTGTGTTCATTGCGTTTACATTATTACGTTGTTGTTACACTATGTAAAAAATTACAAAATAACAAGTTTTGAGTGTAAAATAGTTTAAAGGTGTTACGCTTAATCACCAACGCCACCAACGCCACCAACGCCACCAACGCCACCAACGCCACCAACGCCACCAACGCCACCAACGCTAATTTATGTCAAACCTCATACTTGAAGATTCAAATATGTCTTTTAATGGATAATAAGTTTTTAAAAGTAATTTATCTAACTCTTTTGCTTTGTCGTCCATTAAAAAATTAAGTTCCGCCCAAAATAACTTACCATGGTTTTGGTGCTTTGTGTGAACCAGCTCATGTGTAATAACGTACTCTATTAAGTTTTTTGGTAACAATATAAGCCGTGAAGAGAGGTTGATGTTTTTTTTAGAAGAGCAACTTCCCCATATTGTTTTAACGGTTTTAATTTTCATAGATTTATACCGCAATCCGGTTCGTTGTGATATTTCTTCAACTTTTGGCGGTAAATATTGTTTTGATATAAAAAATACAGCTTTTATTATATTTTTGTAAAATTGCTTTGAATTCTCATTGGTAAATTCGATTATTATATTTGTACAACTTTCGTTAGTTTTGTTACTTATTTTTAATTCGTCATTATTTACACTACGGTTAAACTGAATACAAAACCCATGTGCGTTAATTTTGTTTTCTAAGTTTGTTTTAAATTGACACTGATTTTTTTGGACAATTTTTTGCATTATTGCTTCTATTTTTCCAGCATTATGCTCAATCAACTTTATTACCTTACTGTGCGTCAATTTAATTGGCGCCCTTACAATTATCTCGTCCTTGTTTGGTATTAAAAACGAAACTTTTTTAACCCTTGCGCTGTGTTTAATAAAGTATTTAAAACTAACCATTGCTATTTTGTAATCTTTTTTATTTACACTTTTGTTTGAAAGGTTTTTGTTTTTAAATAAAAACATACAGTAACGGCATTAATAAAGTTAATAAAGTCTACAAAATAATTAAAAAACAAAGCAAGTTTTACTTACTAGCGGGTAAAATACATTATTTGCGCAAACATATGACCATGTTAATTGTTGCTTACTTTGTTTGGTATATGCTTGTTATGTATTTATATTTATAGTAATTAATTAAATGTTTTCATTTTTAAACGCGCCTCTTTTAATTTGTTAAAATGTTCATCCGCATGGTAAGACGACCTTGTTAAGGGTGATGATGAGACTATTAAAAAACCTTTTCTTTTTGCTTGTTTGGCGTAAAAATCAAATTTATCCTGCTCTACATAGCGTTTTACTGGCGCGTGTACTTTGGTTGGCTGTAAGTATTGCCCAATTGTTATAAAATCTATTTCTGCATTTCTTGCGTCGTCCATTAGCTCTAATATTTCGTTGTCTGTCTCACCTAAGCCAACCATAAAACCTGATTTTGTAAACATTTCTGGATCTTCTTCTTTTACTTTTTTTAATAGCATTAAAGAGTTAAAATAATTAGCTACTGGTCTGATTGAGCGATACAATGACGGTACTGTTTCTATGTTGTGACTAAATACGTCTGGTTTTGCATGCACAACTTGTTTATAAGCATCGCCTTTTTTTAAAAAATCTGGCGTTAATACTTCTATTGTTGTTTTTGGAGAAAAAGCCCTAATACTAAAAATTGTTTCAGTAAAATGGTTTGCGCCACCATCTAGTAAGTCATCTCTGTCAACGGATGTAATTACAACGTGTTTTAACCCCATGTTTTTAACCGCCATTGCAATGTGTATTGGTTCTTTTGGGTCTAACGGCATTGGTTTGCCAGTTTTAATGTTACAAAAAGAGCATTTTCTTGTACAGATATCGCCCATAATCATAAAGCTGGCATGTTTTTTACCCCAGCATTCTTGTATATTTGGGCAGCTTGCTTCTTGGCAAACAGTGTTTAGGTTTAGGTCTTGCGCGATGTCTTTTGTCTCTTTATACCCTGTATTAACGTTGTTTAATTTAATACGTATTTTTGGTTTATACATTTTAATATTTAATCATGCTCAAGTAATAAACTGGCTATTTTGCACCAATAATAGCTTGCCATATGTAAATTGTAGCTATAGCAAGCTATTATAGTTTTGCAAGAAGTTTTATTACCACTGCGTCTTGTGTTCTTTATTTTACCGTTACAGTAATAAACAATTACAGCAGCGCAATAGCAATTGTTTTACTAAACTATGTTAACATATGGTTATTTAGCGGTTTGTTTGGTTTGTCTTATACATTTGCTAAATTGGTGTAACGGCAAAATAGCAAAGTTAAACAATATATTATAACCATTACAGTGTAATAACAAAAAACATAATTTACATTTAGCATATTTGTAAATTCACAATAAATAAATAAAATAACCTATACACCAATTACGGTACACACTGTACCTTAATATTTAAACTTTTTAAACTAACATGTTGTGTATGTAAAATTTAATTTTAACAAAAAAACAAAACCTTATAAAATGGGGTATGTGTTTAGTATTTTGCCTTATTTTGGTTGTTTTTATGTATTTTTTAATAAACATTAGTTTAGTAGGGCTATGTTTGTGTCAAGAAAAAAATTTTTATTTTTGTAAATTTTTTACTATATTTTTTTATTTTATATTACATATTTTGATTGGTTGTTGGTTTTAATGTGTTAACCTTAATTGGTGCAACTGTGCGCCGTGTGTAAGTGTTTTTATTTTTAACTTTAGCAATATTTGCTAAAGACAATAACAATACACTGTTTGTTTTTTTTGGTTTTATGGTATTTATTAATTTTTGTACCTTATTTAAAATATATTTTTAGTTCTACTTATATGATTAATGAAAAAAACGAAGATACTAAGCTAGCTTTTGAAAGCGATGTGGAGGAAAAAATAAAACAATCTATACGTAACTTTTTTGGTGCTTTTTTGTATGGTCGTTTTTTTGCGTTCAACAGGTATGTGTTCTATAACAATAAATTGTCTATTCTATGCCCTACCGCAGAAATTAATTACAATGTAAACAACTACCACTTAGATGGTATTTACAGAGCGTGTAACAATATCTGTCCAAACGCTATTAAGGTTGTGGTTCAGCACGACGAATCGTTGCCGTTACCGGACGAGTCTGCAGTTTTACTTGCTCAGAAAGACAACCATCAACAGCTTAACGCTACCAGTGCGCTAACTGTGCAAAATACTTTAAGAAGTGCAAACAGTAACAATAATGACAGCTTTGAAAACTCCTTGTTAAGCGGAAATGTAATATTGTCCAATTTTGAACCAAAAAGCCTAAACAAAAGCGGTATGAACTTTGAAACCTTTATTGAGGATGAAAGTAACAAGATGGCGTTATTGCTTGCAAAATGTTTTGCTGGAATAGAAGAATGTAATGGTTTATTTTTTGAAAATAATTTACTATTTTTATATGGCGATGTTGGCAGAGGAAAAACTCACCTAGCAAAATCTATTTTTATCGAAAGCAAAAAATGTGGTATTAGCTCTTTGTATCTTTCGGCAGAAAGTTTTACAAACGAATTTGTAAGCTCTTTAAGAAACAACAGTATACACGACTTTAAAAGCAAAATTACATCTGTGCAAACGCTTATTATTGACGACATACATTCTTTACTTGGTCGCCGCAAAACAATTGCTGAGTTGTCTAAAATGATATGTTTTATACTAGATAACAATAAGAAGGTTGTTTTAACGTCTACAGAAAAACCTTCTGGCTTTGATTGTGCTCTTAAATCTAGAATCTCGTCTGGAGCTAGTGTACAAATTAACTCTGCAACAAAATCTTTAAGGCAAAAAATTGTAAATCAAATGGTTTCTGCTAACAATATACCAATCTCTCTTGCTGATAGTGAATTTTTGGTTAAAAACATTACTGGTGGCGTTAGGGAGTTAAAGGGTGCAGTTGGAAGAATTTCTGTTTCTGCAAATTTAAATAGTGATATTTTAAACACAGATCATATCTGTGAAATTGTTGAAGACCTATTAATTGAATCCGCTGAACCAACTTTAATTCCTCACAGTAACGCGTCCTGTTATGTGCATCGTGCAGTTTGTACATTTCTTGGTATTAATTTATCGGTATTATTGTCAGAAAATAAAACTAGAAAAGTTTCTGGTGCACGTAATTTAGGTATGTATATTTGCAGGTACGATTTACAAATGTCTTTCCAAGATATTGCACATAGTTTTTGCAGAAATAGCCACAATGCTGTTATTGCTGGGGTAAAATCTATTGAAAAAAAGATTACAGATAAAAAGGTTAACGACGATCTTGGTTCTGTCCGTAGAATTGTAAGCAGGGCAAAATTGCATTACTAAATTCGTTTTGTTTTGCATTTTATACAAGCCCGTGTCACTCTAGCGCTATATGTTATGTATATGCTTTTGTATTGTCGTTTCTATTGTTGCTTTTTGGTATATTTTTTGTTGTCTTACAACGCTTTGCTTAACAGATTTAACCTATTAATATAATGAAGTTAAAAAAACCTCACTTACTTTTGGGAGTGTTTGCAATTTGTATTTTGTCAATTGCGTTATTATTGCTGTTGTTTGTAGGTAAAAATAATATCAATATAAACTCGGGTCTTGCATCAAACGACTCGCAACTAATTTTATTTGCCACTCCGTCTGTTTCTGACCAAGTTATAAAAATAGCTAGACAGTATAGTTCTTCTACAAAGACGAAAATTAATTTAAATTTTGTTACAGAGCAAGACTTAGGTAACGCATTGTCAGAAATTGACAGCCCAGATAATTCGATAGGGTTTATAGGTTACGAACTAAAAAAGCAACATATGGACTTTGCAAAATCTCTTGGATCGCAAAAATTATTTGGTGTGGCATCTGTGCAAATAAACCAAAATAACAACCAATTAAGTCTAGGTGGTGTATTTAAAAATTTGTGTCAACTAGAAAAAGTAACCCGCAAAGATGGGTTTGGTGTTATGTTGAGTAAAAACTCGATTGGATATAAAGATTTAATTAACGATTTATATAAAAGTGACTGTTTTGCTTTATGTGCAAGTTTAAAACGAAAAGTTGTCGCTCTAACTGACACGTCACCATTAAATTTTATTGTACAAAATAAGAACGACTATGCGCTTTTAAGTAGAAGTATGATACCTAAGTTACTGTCTCATGAAGGTTTTACTTACATCGAAGTTAAAGGTTTAATATTTTACTTTAAAAAAGAATTTCTTGACGAAATTAGCAATAATACACCAGATTCGTTTTATAAAATTATTGAAATAGTAAATAGTAACAAGCTTAGTATTGTTATTGATGATCCCATGGAAATGGAAGATATAACAGAAAAAATATCACAAGATTGTCAAAACACTTTAGTAAGCGACTTTCTGTTTGACGGAAATCTTGACCCAAAATTTCTTTCTCGCCAGAGAGTAATTTTAATTGGCTTACAAAGCGATATCGAGGATATTGGTGTTAAGATTTATGAACCTCAAAAATCTGTTGATATTTGGTTTTATTGTCAAAATCCTAATGATGTTATTTGTAATAAATTTCAGTCATTTTTATCAACAAAAAAACAAAAATGATAACAAAATAATATGCAAAATAAAGATAAACCCTTTACCGAAAAAACTTCTAACAGGTTTAGTGGTGGTAAAACATCTCGTGACAGAGTAGAAGATGGCGGTAGTGAGCGTGGTGATTATACTGTGTTTAAACAAAACAAACCTGATGTATTTAAATTTCAGGATGAAGATTTTGCAATGAAAGAAAAGATTATAACATATCATGGTCATAATATCCGTGCTGATAGATTGTTAAAAATAAAAATGAATATTGGTCGCATTCTTGCTTGTAAAAGCCTTAGAAAGGGAAATATTGTTGTAAATGGTGTAAAAATTGACTCTCCTTCTCATGAGATCTGCGATGGAGATGTGGTTACTTTAAAAAAGCACTTCTTTGCCTTTTTAAAAAATTCAGCAATCAACACCGCTGAGGATGAATTAGACTCTGAAAAAAAACAAGTTTGTGTTCCAGAAAGTATAATAAAAGAAATACGAGACAGTGTTGTTTTTGAAAACGATAAAATAATGGCAATAAATAAACCATATGGGTTAGCATCGCAACTTGGTGGATCGGTTAAAATATCTTTAGATGTAATAATGAAGGTTGCATTTGGTGACAACTTGTTAATTGTACATAGGCTTGATAAAGAGACTTCTGGGCTAATGATTTTTGCAAAAGATAGAAATACTGCTAAAGTTATATCTGATGGGTTCGTAAACGGTAGTATATCAAAGGTTTATCTAGCTATCGTACATGGCGAACCAGAGTTAAAATCTGGAACCATAGATGCGTCAATTATAAAGCTAAACGGTAAAAATATGTACAATGTTACAGATGGTGAAGATGGTCTAAAAGCGGTTACTGAGTATAAAGTTATTAAAACAGAAAATAACACATCTCTTTTAGAGTTAGAGCCAAAAACTGGCAGAACTCACCAATTAAGGATACATTGTGCGAAAGTGTTAAATACACCAATCATTGGCGATAGTAAGTATGGAGAAAGAGAGCTGCAGGATAAAGCGGCAAAAATGCAATTATGTTCGTACAAAATAAGCTTACCAAAAGAAATACAATCAGAACAAATTGTTTTGCCAAATATACCGAGTTTCTTTTCTATAAAAACAGACTTTTAAACAGTTTTTTAAACAAATAGAGAGGTGGTTTTGTTTGCTGTGTAAAACTGATGATATCTTTTTATGAAGTTCTCACACAACAGCCGTAACGGCTGTTGTGTTGCGTATGTTTGCGTTTGTTTTTGCGTGTTGACTTGTGTAATTATATATATTTGTCTTGCTTGCGTTTGTCTTGTACGCAATGCCCGTTTGGTTTATTTCTTAGTTTTAAAATATAAAATCTAAACCTCCAACAACGCTAAGGGTGTTTGCGTTTTCTATACCGTAAAACAAACTATTTCCATCGACTCTACCAACGGGAAAACCGATTCTATACTCAAGAAATATTTTTAATTTTTTAGTAACACCTTGTTTAACGCCGGAACCAAACCCTACCATCATACCGTCAAAACCGCTATTTGGGGAACTTATATACTCAGTAAAGCTGCTAAAATATACAGATGTAAAGTCGTTATTAATTATTATACCAACCTTTAGTTGTCCGCCAACATTCGCTATAAAATGTTGTTCATTTAAAATTTCTCCACCTATATTACTAAAAACCTCTATAGCGGTGTAAAGATGATTATATAGTAGCTCTAAGCCGGTTCTTACTAATAAATAAGCGTAATTTGAGCTATTTTGTAAATTTGGCAATATACTACCTCCTAATCCAGCGCCAATATATATGTTTGTTCGAAATGCTAAGTTAATTAATTCTTTGGTTGGTTCTTTAATTGTATTATTTTGTTTATTAGGTTGACTCTTTCTTAACTCCTCACGTACTTCGTTCCAATTTACTTGCTTGTCCTCTTTAATTAACGCAACCACTTGGTTTGTTGTGAAAAGTATAGATATTGCGAAGATAAAACTTAATATTGTAAATTTATCTTTATAACTTCTCATATATAACACAATTAACGTAATGCTTTTCTCAGGATAGAGAAATATAATAATCTTGCAATAAAATATTTTATTTTTCTCATCATCGTATAACGACTACTCTCTAAAAATTGTAATTATGGTTTTAATAATTTATTCTATATTTTAATCATAATACCGCTTACAAAGTTTGCGTTTACTGGGTTTAGTTCACCAAATGGTTGAAAGGCTGAAGATTGGGTTGTGTAATTTGCGCCATACACCGCGGTGCCAACTGTAATTTCTGTAAAATAATCTATTATTTTTACGATCTCATACTTTACACCCAAACCAAGATTCACCGCTAAATACCCTGTTGGGGTATCTGATGATGTAGGAAGAGTGTTGTTACTTAACAGGTTGTAAAAGAAATATTCTAAGCCAAAAATAGAATAAGCTTTTAGCTTTTTATCTACCGTAAAAAACATACCAATTTTAAAATTAGATCCCACGCTAGGTGTGAAAAAGAAAGCTCTTTCTAGACTTGTTGATCCTGCGTAAAAATCTGTATCTGTGTAATTTAACCTTGTTATAATTTCGGTTGCCATGTAAATTTTGTTTAATAGGTGCATTTCAGAGCCAAGCCCAACTTGACCGCCGACGCCAAAATTGTACCTACTATCGGTCGCGCTTTTAACATCTAGCGCAGAATTAAACGCAAAAGAAAGGTAAAAATTTACACTTTTTTGTCTTGCGTTAGGTAAATCTGCATAGGAAATTTTACCAAATAGCAATAAAGCAATAAAAATTCCAAGTATTTTTAAAAATTTTACAGATAAGTTTCTGTTGTTAATATTTAAAATCATAACTACGTTAATTTATAATATACCCTAAAACTGCATTATATAACGCTAACCACTTAACAAAGTAATATATTATTTGAACTTTTATATTACAATACAAATAACCCCTTCTTTACAGTGTTAATACTTTTATTGCCCACAAAATAGCAATATGTTATTGTTAATATATGTAAGTGTT
>JAERRN010000036.1 GCA_016735445.1 Rickettsiales bacterium
AATGATAACGGTAATTGCAAGATTTAAGTAAAGGTAAAAATATAATTAGCATAAACTTAAAATAAGTTATAATATTAAACAAACCAAACTTAAATTGATAAAAACATTAAGTGTCACAATTATGCTAGTTAAGTAACTACCAAAGTCAAATAATTATTTGATGATTATAATTATTAATTGCTTGTTACACCTTTAAATACACGCTAAAGCTAATATTATAGCTATTTAATATATTGATACATTATGCAATTTTACCAAAAATTCTACACAGCACTAATAGGAAGCATAGCAACGCTGTTTGGCGCGGGGAAATGCAAATTTGCACCAGGAACAGTTGGAAGTTTAGTTGCAATTTTACCGTTTTTTATATGGGCGCCAAGTTTAAAAAACATCACCATTATAACAATCTGCAGTTTTATAATAGGTCTGTACGCATCAGCGCAGTATTCGCAAATATTACAGCAAAAAGACCCTAGTGTAATTGTAATTGATGAACTATGTGGAATTTGGGTTGCGATTTTAATTTGTTATTTATTAGAATATATACAGTTTGGCGTAAATAATAAGGTTTTAATAGATTACAACAACATAAACGTTAACACAATAGGTATATTGTCTAGAAAGCAGGTTTTTCTTCGTAATAGTATGTTTTTAACGCTTATATTTATATTTTTTAGAGCAAGCGATATTATTAAACCTTTCCCAATTTCTTTAATTGATAAAAATGTTGCTGGAGGAATTGGCATTATGTTAGACGATGTTTTAGCTGGTGTTCTTACCGGTCTTATAGTTTATTTAATTTGGTTTATACGGTAAAGAATCTTTTACGTTTTTATATATAATATTTATAAATTTGTTTTTACATTTTTTACTGCGCCCATATATTGGCAAGTTAAATTAATAATTGGTTAGTGTTGATAAATAATAAATTGCCGTTTGTTGTATAGGTAAAACTTAGACAAACATAAAAATAAACCGTATTGGTTAATTACTGTTCAACATATGTAAGGCGGTAATTATTTTTATAATTATTAAATAAATATATGCATAACAATAGATATAACTCTTTATTTAGCGGCATCATTACTGCAGTTGTAACACCGTTTAAACATAATGAAGAAATAGACTGGAAGAGTTTAAGTAAAATGCTAGAATACCAAGTGCAAAGCGGCGTTAATGGTGTAGTGCTATGTGGCAGCACTGCCGAGGCGTCATCGTTGTCAAACCAAGAATACGAAGAAATTTTAAAAAAAGGGGTAGAATGTATTAATGGACGAATAAAAGTAATTGTTGGTCTAAGCACAAATAACTTAAAAACTTGTACAGATAGGGCAAAACTTGCACACGCTTTAAAAGCAGACGGTATTTTAGCGGTAACGCCAAGTTATTATAGGGCGACACAAGAAGGAATGAAAGAATATTTTACACAGATTGCAAAATCTGCCGATCTGCCAATGCTGTTATATAATGTACCATCTAGGACGGCAACGGATCTAAAACCGGAAACAATCGCAGAGCTTAGCAAGTTAAGCAATGTTGTTGGCTTAAAAGACGCAACAGGCGAACTATCTCGCGTAAGTGCATTACAGTACGAAATAAACAAAATAGGAACGCAAAAAGAATTTGCAATAATATCGGGAGAAGATAAAAATCTGGTTGATTTTTGCATACTTGGCGGTTGCGGTGTTATATCTGTAATTTCAAACATATGCCCACAGCACTTGGTAAAAATATACAATCTATGCAAAAACAGCAAATATGCAGAAGCTAAAGCTTTGCAAGAAGAACTATACAGGTTAATTGATTTAATACTTGATACAGAACCAAATCCAATTGGTATTAAGTTTGCTCTTAGCTCTATAAAAATGTGTGAAAACGTTCTTAGATTGCCGTTGATCAGTTTAAAACAAGAAGAAGGAATAAAAATATCAAAAACCATTTCTTCGTTAAACCTTACTAATGTTTTATAGGTAAAGCAGTTAGTTTTAAATTTGGATTTGGAAACAGAAAATAAAACAACAAACATAACAACAAACTAACGATAGCGCTATTGCTGTTACGGTGTTAATTTTATATTTATTGTCGTTTTTTATTACTACATCATTACCTTTTTGTCGATAAACAAATCTAGCTCACACTTCTTCTTAAAGTAACATTAAATACGTTAAGTTACACAGCATAGCTAAACTAAACTAAACACAACACAATATACGTATTTTACACTATTACACGTATACATTATTTACGTTATACCGTAAAAATAAAAGTATAAAATATTGGTAAAAATAATAAATTTTATTTCTCTTAATTAATTGTTACTATTTTGTTTTTTACATAAAATAAAGTAAAGTTATAATAAATTTTTTTACCAATATTTTACATCTACTTATTGTGACTTATTGCCGTAACGTTAAAACAAACCTTACCAATAAATAGCCTTAGTGTTTAAATGTAGTTTTTACCTCACATAATACCACTGCAAAAAAATAAATCACTAGCATCGAGTATCGGTTTGGAATAACATTTGTACATAAAATATACTATTTTAACTGTAAAAACTATTAAAACTAATATTTAGTTACCTATACAGAAATGTACATTTTAATAGTTTAATAAACAAAAAAACATAAATTAGCAAATCAGCA